>JBAUMB010000105.1:0-18909 GCA_049578465.1 Anaerolineales bacterium | reverse complement strand
GCCGAAATTTCAACCGCCAAATCGGGCGCGCAATTTTTACAAAGACCGCGTTGTTGATTCCAACAATTCTTTTTGCAAACCCAACTGGAACATTTTGGACATTGCAAAAAATTCGGCTTGATCTCATTGATGGCTTGTACCATTGCCTGATCGCGGGCTTGCTGCCATTGTGCGGATCGGGCGCGCTCACCGAGATTGGCGGCTTGATTGAACACACCTCCAAATAAACTCGAAGCCGCATCCAGCGCGCCGGAGACGCTTCCCATCGTCCAAGCCTGGAACGCAGTTTTATAGCCGTTCCCGCACCGGTCGCAGTGGAATTCAAATTGAAAACCGCGATCTGTGGAATGATCCGTATAATTGCGAGTGAATTCAATTGCATCCATTTTTTATTCCTCTTTGAATGAAATGAAAATTTTTATTTGAACGAATTAATTTTAGCACGGAATCAACAGTGATGGAAATAAAACATGGACGAGAATTTTTCTCGTCCATGTTTCTTCTATTAAGCCAATCCCACTTCATTGTTGAACTCGACGATCAGCTCGTCAATTTGATCGGCCTGTTTCTGGACATCGGTCCAGTAATTTGGCTGATACCACATCTCTTGAATTTCGTTATAGCTCTTGCCTTGCTGTTCGACCCACGTGTAATATTTCAAATTATGCACGCGGCGGCGATCCGTGTAACGCAGCTCGAGCATGTTATCGGTGGATTGACCTTGCAGATAGCGGGCAAAGTCGGCGGCGGCGTTGGATTCGGTGTACTCACCAAATTCCTGATGCATCTCATGCAGTCGCGAACGATAGAGTTCCATCGAATCGGTGAGAACTGTAATCATAATATCGTTCTCGCCCATCTCATAATATTTGGCGGTTTTGATCGCGCTCAGCACATTCGAGATGCCGGAGAAACCCATCAAGTCAAGTTGTGACACAATATTTTCGGGCACGCCGCGCTTGACAAGATATTCGCGTCCGCTTTCTTCATTGAACAAACGAGAAAGGTTGACAACGGCATTATCGTCAATCGCGACGACGACGTCGGTATTCTTTGTGTTGTGAATCCACGGCACATGCTTATCGCCGATGCCTTCAATGCGATGCGAACCGAATCCGTTTTCCAAAAGCGTTGGGCACTGCAAAGCTTCACTCGCAACGATTTTGCTGTCCGGGAAAAGTTGTTTCATGTGATCGCCGCTGGCAATCGTCCCGGCTGAACCGGTCGCCGAAGCCATGCCGCGGTAACGATCATTCTTTCGCATTACTTTTTTCAGAACTTCTTCCATGGCATGGCCGGTCACTTCATAATGCCAGAGATAATTTCCGAACTCTTCAAATTGATTGAAGATCATCAAGTCTTGGCCGGAGGCGCGCAACTCTTTGCATTTATCGAAGATTTCTTTAACATTCGATTCGGAGCCCGGGGTTTTGATGGTCTCACCTGCGATCTTCGCTAGCCACTCGAATCTTTCCTTCGACATGCCTTCGGGCAAAATGGCGATCGACTCGCAAGCCAGCAATGCCGAATCATACGCACCGCCGCGGCAATAATTGCCGGTGGAAGGCCAGACTGCTTTTTGCGTGGTCGGGTCGAACTGACCGGTCACGAGTCGCGGCACGAGACAGCTAAACGCGGCGCCGACTTTATGTGCGCCGGTCGGGAACCATTTGCCGACCAATACAATGATGCGCGCCGGAACACCCGTCAGCGAAGACGGAAGCTCAAGGTAGTTGACTCCGCCAAACGTCCCGCCCGAAGCGACGGGTTCATTATGCCAATTAATTCTAAACAGGTTACGCGGATCCACATCCCAAAGTCCGATCTTCTTCAATTCCTCCTTAACCTTGGCGGGAATTTTGGAAGGGTCCTTCATTTGAGCATATGTAGGAATAACGATGCGGCGTTCCTTTGCCCGCTTGATAGCGTTCTTGCGGCGGGATTTATCTATTGTAAGATCAATAATAGTCATAGCTTTCTCCTGATGGGATTATTTTTAAACGATTATATCCCTCAATAAGTTTCGGAACAAAATTTGATAGGACTGTTCAGACAAATCAATTAGGAATCTGTTAATTGTTTTTAATGCAATTCTTCTAATTTGGTTGTATGATATTCTTATAGGAAAGGAGGTAGCCATCGAGGTTCCGCCTGAAACACAAATCAACGGAAGGATTGGTGTGCCTTGAACTGGTCAAAATGCTAATTTAGGTTTTGAACCAAACGTTCTCCGAACGATAAGAAGGGTGCGAGACCATTCCTTACCGGGCTAGATAACATTGACGGATGGGTGACACCCATCCGTCTTTTTTATTTCTTATAAGCAACGATCACGCCATCACGAACCGGCGCAAGCGAAACGATCCAATCTGGATCATGCGTGATCATCTTCGTAAATTCACGCACGCCTTTTGTAGATTCAGTCTTGTTGTTTTTATCGAAGATGCGGCCCGACCAAAGAATATTGTCAATGATCAAGACTCCGCCCGAGCGAAGTTTTTCTTTGATCAACGGCAAGGATGCAGGATA
The DNA here is from genome assembly GCA_049578465.1 of Anaerolineales bacterium. Taxonomy (GTDB): domain Bacteria; phylum Chloroflexota; class Anaerolineae; order Anaerolineales; family Villigracilaceae; genus Fen-1038. Next base: position 16,380 of record JBAUMB010000105.1, on the reverse strand, counting down.
GGCTTCCTTGTTTATGTCATTGAAGATGAGATCGAATGGACCTGATGTGCCGCGTAACGTCTCAACCGCTTCCGCAACTTGATATTGGATCAAGTTCTCGAATCCAAGCCGGGACAAATGACCGCGCGCCATTTCCGATAGCTTCGCGTCCCAGACAACGTGATGCACAACTCCGCCGCCGTTTTCGTTCACTGCTTTTGCAAACCAAGCCGTTGAATAACCATAACCTGATCCCATCTCAAACACAGACGTTGCTTTAATCATGCGCGCGATTTGATAACAATAATATCCAGCCGCGGCGCCGATAATGGGAAAATCAGTTTTCTCCGCATATTTCTCCATCTTCTGCATTTCCGGTTCGCGCGGCGGAACTAGCGAAGTAAGAAATTCCTGAGTTCTTGAATAAGTTAGTAAGTTAGCCATCGTCATCTCCTGTGAACCAATAAAAAAAATTGAATTGCAGCTTAGCGCGTTCTAAGCGAGTGCTTGATCCGATCTAAACCTTGCTCCAATATACTACGCGGGCAACCAAAATTCAAGCGGACAAATTGTTCGCTTCCCTTTCCAAATATCTTTCCATCGCTCAACGCTACCTTGGCTTTTTTCAAGAAGAAATCGAATGGTGATTCTTTTAATTTGTAAGCCGAGAAATCTAACCAGGCAAGATAAGTTGCATCTGGAATCGTCAAGCGCGCATCCGGCATATTTTCGGTGACATAGTCAACAAGAAAATCGCGATTGGCTGTCAGATAACTACGGAGTTCTTTCAGCCATCCGTCACATTTGCCGCTAAAGGCGGCGCGTGCCGCGAAGAGTCCCATACTGCTGACATGCAAACGCAAATGATCCACTTGTTTTGCATAGCGGTCCCGCAACTCTTTATCGGGAATAATCGCAAATCCGCAAAACAATCCCGGCACGTTAAATGTTTTCGACGGTGCAACCAGTGTAATCGTATGCTTCGCAATCTCGGACGATAATGTCGCCATCGGCGTGAAATGATTATCGTCCAGCAACAGTTCCGAATGGATTTCATCTGAAACGATCAGAACATTATTCCGCATGCAAATCTCCGCCATGCGCAGCAAATCTTTGCGCGAGAATATAATTCCCAACGGATTATGAGGATTGCATAACAAGAACATGCCAGCTTTCTTTACTTGTTTTTCGAAGACATCCCAATCCATTTCGTAACTCAAAATATTGCCATTGACGCGTTCGATAAACGGCGCATCGAGTTGGGGAATGCTGATATTGTCCTTGATCGCATGGAATTCATTATAGACCGGCGTCTGAACCATGACTCCTTTTTTCGGTGTGCAAAACTCACGCGCCGCCACGCTGAATCCGCTGACGATACCGGTGACTGCAACAACTGATTCGGGCTTGACTTTCCAGCGATACAGTTTATCCATACGCGTGGCAACCGTTTCTTTCAAAGCGTTCGGCGGCAATTCATAACCAAGCACACCATGATCCACAGCTTTATGAAGCGCATCCAAAATTGGTTTCGGCGAGCGGAAGTCCATGTCTGCCACCCACATGGGCAGGACATCTTTTGGATATGTTGTCCATTTGTTTAAATTATTTGGGTTGCGACGATTGATAACAAGATCAAAATTATAGGTCATAGAGCTTTCTCCTATTTCACGACATCAACAAAAAATAAAGAGACATTCAAACGCTGTTCTGTTCAAATGTCTCATCAGCATTATCTTTTAGTCATTCATCCTTCGGCGCATCACGGACAATATATAACGGTCTGCCTTTGGCTTCATCATAAAGACGCCCAATATATTCGCCAAGAATTCCCAGCGAGATCAACTGCACACCTCCAAGGAACAATACAGCAATCAACGTGGTTGCCTGACCCGTAAACTGTGGACGACCTTCCATGCGCAGATAAATTACCACAGGGATGGCAAGGATAGAAAGTCCAGCCGAGATAAACCCAAAAAAAGTCGCGACTTGTAAAGGGAAATACGAGAAGCTGGTGATGGCATTCAATGCCAACCGCAGCATTTTACTGAATGGATATTTGGTTTCGCCTGCGAAGCGCGCAGCACGTTTATATTCCACGCCAATTTGTTTGAAGCCCACCCACGCTGACATGCCGCGCGGGAAACGATGACGTTCACGCATTTGCTTCAACACATCGACGACTTTGCGATCCATCAAACGGAAATCGCCGGTATCCACCGGAATCTTCACATCGGTAATACGATAAATGATTCGATAGAACATGGATGCGGTAAATTTCTTGAACCAAGATTCACCTTCACGTTCGGCGCGCACCGCATAAACAACTTCATAACCCTCCCTCCACTTTTTCGCCAAATCCAAAATCACTTCGGGCGGATCCTGCAAATCCGCGTCAATGATGACAACCGCATCGCCGCGCGCATAATCCCAACCGGCGGTGATGGCGATCTGATGCCCAAAGTTGCGCGCAAAGATCACAGGCCGGATGCGCGAATCAGTTTGCGCGAGTTCGCGGATTTTTTCCGTCGAGCCATCGCTCGAGCCATCATCGACAAGAATGAATTCCCAAGATTCACCATTTGAATCCATCACTTCTTTAACGCGGCGATATAGCTCGGGCAGATTCTCGAGTTCGTTATAAATCGGTGCGACAATCGAATAGATCATTTTCATTTGGACGATTGATTTTTAATGGGTGGCTGCGCGGGTGTAGATTCAACTTTGGAATCATCAATTTCTTCCAGGTCTGGAATGGGAGCGGCAGGCACTTCATCCAGAAAAGGCGGCAGCCCCAGCATCCGTGCGTGCACATAATTCCAGATCACAATCAGCGAAGCCATGACCGGCAAAATGACGAATGCGCCCAAAACCCCTGTGAAAATAACCGCCGCAATAATTGCAACAAAAACAATCGCCTCATTCATATGGACGCTACGGCCAAGAATATAAGGGCGAAGCCAAATATTCTTGATATTGATCAGCACAACATACGATCCAACAACAATCAGACCAAATATAAAATTGTTGACCGGCATCCAATTGGAACCTTCCAGCAATGCAACTGCCAGGGCAAGCGCGGTTGCTGCAAAAGGTCCAACATCTGGAACAATGCTGAATAAACCGGCTAGCAATCCTAAATAAAGCGAACCGGGCAAGCCAATAATGGTCCAAACGATGGTAAATGTAATCGCCACAATGATCATCAGTGTAAGTTGGCCGCGCAGGTACGCCATCCAAACTTGTCGAATTTGAGAATAAAGTTTGCGAATATCCGGACGATACGCTTCGGGCACGATGCGAATTAATCCTTCGCGGACATTCTCCCACTCGGTCATAAAAAAATAGGTGCTTCCGAAAATAATCAGCACCCACAATGTACTTCTCGATGTATTCCGAATCAATGAGATGGCGTTTTGTGGAGTGGATGATGACGAGTTGAAAAGAGAATCCTTATATTGAGCAATGATCGCTCCAAGATCAATAGGGATTCCTGTAATATAAATGGGGTAAGAAAGATATTGTTGAGCCTGGGCAAGTGTCTGTTGAAAATCCTGAGTGATCTCGGACGTCTGCTTCACGAGGATCGGCACAAGAATGATCGGTAAAACAATCATTACCGCCAAACTGACAAAATAAATAATATTGGAGGCGGTTCTGCGATTCAGTTTAAATCTACGTTGTGTAAACGCGACCAATGGATAAAACAAATATGCAATTACCCCGGCAAGGATCAACGGGCGGAAAAGCGCGCGGATCTGATATCCAACAAAAACTAGAAATACAATGACCAACGCCAGCGTGAAATATCGCGCCGGCAAGCTCCACTCAGATTTCATAAAATCTTTTTTACAGCCGATAAAGTCGGTTCGATGATTGGCGCCGCGGCAACAGCCTGCATCGCGGCGCGGACATCTTTGAGTCCGCTGCCGGTATTCAACACTAAGATCGGTTCATCGCTTCGCACCAAACCCTGAGTTGCAGCTCGCACCAATCCGGCATATGCCGTCGCTCCAGCCGGTTCCGCAAAGATTCCCATCTTGCCAAGCTCCGCAATGGCTTTGATAATTTCCTCATCTGGAACCGTGATATAAGTTCCACCCGTTTCGCGTGCGGCGCGCACCGCGCGGACGCCATCACGCGGCAAATCCACGGAGATGCTATCCGCGATCGTCTGCGCCGAGATCGGTATGATTTTTTCCGTGTTGGCATGAAAGGCATTTGCAATCGCGGCTGAGCCTTCCGCTTGCACGCCGACGATACGGGGCATGCGCGCCAGCCAGCCCAATTCCAATAAATCTTTAAAACCTTTATGGATTCCAGAAATGATATTGCCATCACCCACTGAAACAAAAACCGTCAGTGGAGCGTGGTCAATCCCTTCACCATGCTGTTTATGCCAAACCTCATGTTCACTCTGCCACCATTCCCAAATCTCAAATGCGGCAGTTTTCTTTCCCTCAGCAGTAAAGGGATTATAGCCAGTGTTGCGGCAATACCAGCCGAATTCATCGGCGGCTTGGACGGTTAAATCAAAGGCTTCATCATACGTTCCATCCACGAGAATCACCTTCGCACCGAAAACAAGCAATTGTGCAACCTTCGCCGGAGGCGCGGTCTTCGGTGCAAAAATGATTGCTTTCTGTCCAATCGCCGCAGACATACAAGCAAGCGCGGCTCCGGCATTGCCGGTGGAAGCAGTCACAACGATTTCGGCTTTGATCTCCCGCGCACGCGCCACGACAATTGCGGAAGCGCGATCCTTGAACGAAGCTGATGGATTGCGCGACTCATCTTTCAACCAGAGATTCTGCAATCCCAATTTTTGCGCCAGACGAGGCAAAGCAAAGACTGGCGTTCCGCCTGCGGCGTGGAGCGGAGTCGAATCGCCGGGCGGTTCAGGAACAGGCAAAAGCGGAAGAAAACTCCAGAGCGAAGAATCGGTGCGCGAGAGAATATCTTCAGGCTGATATTTATTGCGAATGGCATCGTAATTCAGAATAACATCCAAGTTCCCGCCATCCTTCGGGCAGGTGTAAGTAATTTCAGATGGAGAATATTCCGCTCCGCAAAGAGAACAACGATAGCCAAGAAATTTGGAATCTGATTTTTTTAAAGTCACGTGAATCACCTGTTATTCTGATTCAAAAGGAACACCCAGCGATTTCGGAGGCGAAGCGCGCATGCCGCGCAGAATTTTTGTCACCACACGACGAGTCCCTTCCGGCATAGACGCCAGCCAACGCTGTACCCATTCTGCATCGCCAATATTGACCAGTAATAAAGTTAAGATCATCAATGGGAAAGGCGCAACCTGCAAAACCTGCGATGGAATACCCGGCAAGCTCGGCTGAAGCACAAGTCCAAGCCACTCAAGCAGGGAAAATAAATAACAACCTAACGCGGCACGGATCGGATTCCATCCGCCAAAAATAGTAATCGAAAGCGCGATCCACCCGATGCCGTCCAGGCCCGTTTGCGTTCCCATCCATCCAGCTTTTACATTCAGCGTATACGCCGGCCCTGCCAGTCCGCCAATCGCTCCGCCAATGACGGTATAAATATATCGCAACCGATTAACATTTGCGCCGCGCACAAAAGCCGCGGCTGGACGCTCGCCAATGCCTTGCAGCATCAATCCAAGCCGGGTGCGGAAAATCCACACCCAAGCCAGGATGATAAAAACGTAACTTAGATAAGTGACAATATCCAATCTAAAAAACAGGGGGCCGATGACTGGTATATCTTTCAAAACCGGAATTGACCAAGTTGGCAGGGTCGGGCCGGGCGTGTTCATATACGGAACGCCGAGAAAATAAGCCAGATCACGGCCGGCTAATGCGAGCACGAACCCGATGGCCACTTGGGATTGATGAAGCGTAATACTGCCAAACGCGACAATAAATGCCACCACTGCACCGATGACCATTCCAGCCAGGAAGCCTAATAACAGACTCCCGGTTACGTAGGCGACGGCAAAGCCACCCATCGCTGAGAGCAGGATGGACCCATTCAAGGAAAGGTTGATAATCCCGGCGCGTTCGGTGATGGTCTCGCCGATGACGGCAAACAAAACCGGCGCAGCCGCCGCTAAAACTCCAGCCAAGCCAATCAATATGTTATCCATAAAGACTCCTCTATTCCTTCCTCAAGAAGCGCTCGCGCACGCCTTGGCTAAGCAAAACAAGCAGCACAAGCAGGTCCTGCAATACGTTGGCAAAGGAAGAATCCAATTTATAAACGATTTGTAATTGTATGCCGCCAACGTTAAGCGCGGCAAAGAAAAACGCAATCGGAAGAACCCAAATTGCTTGATAATTGATCAACATTGCAACAAGCAGGCCAAGAAAACCATATCCATTTGAGATGTTCGGCAGCAAGCGGTGATAAACCGCGGTCACCTGTATCGCACCTGCCAACCCGGCAAACGCGCCACACAACAAAAAGGCGAACATACTATACTGCCAAGTCGGAACGCCCAGAAGGAAAGCCGCTTTCATATTCTTTCCAACCGCTTTCAACCGTAGACCAAAGTAAGTACCTCGCAGTAAGAAATAAACTACGGCTACCACTAGAAGGGACAATCCCAAAGCCCAAGGACTCAATCCAGTATTAGAAATCGTGGGCAACCACAACTTCTGGTCAAAGGGCTGGGTGCCGGACATCGAACCCACACCGGGTCGTTTCCACGGACCGAAGACCAAATAAATTGTCAACGCGGTGGCGACAAAATTGAGTCCAAGGCCGCCGAAGATTTCATTCACGCCGCCAAACGTTTTCAACGCGCCAGCCAAGCCCGCCCATAAAGCTCCGCCGATCATTCCAAAAAGGATTCCCAAAATGATGATCAGCGCGGGTGGCATATTCGTATCTTGAAGCAAGCGCAGCATCCATGTGGCGAAGATGGAGCCAAGAACCATCTGACCTTCGATACCAATATTCCAAAGGCCGGCTGAAAACGTGATTAGCACACCGGCGGTCGTCAGCAACAACGGCGACCAGCTAATTAGAATAGAGGTTACATCATTAGATGAACCAAAAGCACCGCTCACAATACTTTCGTACGCTTGGAAAGGCGGCGCTCCGGCCGCGACGAGAAGAAGTGTTGTGATCAGCAAAGCGAGAACCAACGCTCCAACTTGAAACCCAATGTTAATCCAGACGCTCTTTTTCATTCGCGCCTCCCTGATGTTGAATTTGTCCAACCCATCCCGCCGATCAATTCCCCGAGTTTCCCGGTGGTCAGAGTTGAGACATCCAGCGGTAGTGTCACCTTGCCGTTGAAGAATACCAGCACGCGATCGCTATATTGCAGGATCTCTTCCAAGTCAGAGGAAACGAAGATGATGGATGTTCCTTGTTGACAACGTTCTTTGAGCTTGCTCCAAATGTAAATTGTTGACTCAATATCCAAGCCGCGCGTCGGGTGTTCCAATAGAATCAATGAAAGCGGAGACCGAAGCAATGCCAGCAAAGCGCGCTGTTGATTGCCGCCCGAAAGCGACTCAACCGTACTTATGGGCGTGCCGCGAATGTTAAAGGATTTAATTCGCTCTTCCGCAAGTTTCTTTCCCTTATCTCCATCAATAAACACGCCTTGTGTTTCTTCAGCCAACACAAAGTGTTCGGTCAATGTCAAGCCGGGAACCAATCCTTCCTCCATACGCGAGGCCGGCATAAATGAAACACCGTTTCGTTTGAATACATGATAAGAATGTCCGGTTAGATCGTGATTATTTACCAGTACGCGACCGTTGACGGGACGGATCAAACCGGCACAAGCCCGGATGAACGGTCCCTGCCCGCTGCCTTCCATTCCTGCTACGCCGATCACTTCGCCAGCATGGAGATCGAGATTTATATCCGCTAAGTGAAGGCGAATGTCTTCCACTGCCAGATCGCGCAACTCGAACACCCTCGCTCCGGGTTTTAAAGGGCGCCGCGCTCCCAGTGAAATTTCCTTGCCAAACATCATCTCCACTAATTTCTTGGCATTGAAAGGAGCCGATATTTCCCCAACCAGCTTACCAGCCGTCAACACTGCCACTTTATGACACAGCACTTCAACATCTTCCAACTTGTGAGAGACAAAGATAATCGTCATGCCTTGTGCGGCAAGTTTGCGAAGCGTTGCAAAAAGTTTATCTTTTTGGCTGGCGCTGATACCCGTGGTGGGTTCATCCAAAATCAAGACACGCGCCCCCAGCCAAAGTAAGCGCAAAATTTCCAATTGCTGCCGCTCGCCAACGGTCAGCGAATCAACGTAGGATTCGGGATCGAGGGAAAAGTCAAATTGAACCGCTAAATCATGAATGTCGCGCGCGACCGCTTTACGATCCGGGAAAAGACTGCCGGAGCGGCCGAGCAAAAAATTATCGACCAAACGCATCGGCGGGAAATCCAGCGGATCTTGATGCAACATACCGACGCCATAACGAATGGCATCTGCTGGTGATTTGATAGTCACTACTTTGCCGTCCAGAATAATTTCTCCGCTATCGGCTTGAATAAAACCTGAAAGAACTTTCATGAGCGTGCTTTTGCCCGCTCCGTTTTCCCCCAAAATGCCTTGAATAGTGCCCGCAGGAATATTGAGCACAATATCATCATTGGCGTGGACTTTGCCGAAATGTTTATGGATGTGGCGCAGTTCAATGTTCATGACAATTCCTTTATTCCAATTTATACAATAAAATGCGGGGGAAGGCAAACCTTCCCCCGCATATCAAAACAGGATTTACTTGGAAACGCTCTGGCCTTGCATGCCCTGAAGTAATTGGGGCAGATACCAAAGTTGAACGTCTGTAGCAGCTGTACCGTTCGCAAGATAGGAAGTGCCATCTTGCAGGTTAATCGGGCCAGTCCATAAATTCAAGCCGCCAGCCAACTGGGAAATAAATGAATCGAGTTGCGTGGAGGCAGTTGCACTCAAGCCATTGCCTTTGGTGAAGCCAACAGCACTGGTGTCCGGATCGTTGATATTCTTCCAATCGGGACCATTCCACTGGAAACCCTCTTGCCAGGTTCCGCCGATAGCGGATTTTACTGCCGCTTCTGTAGCAGGACCCCAGTTGAAGTATGGAACGCCGAGGCAAATATCGGGGGCCGCATTGCAATTGGTCTTATAATCATAAGCAACAGCCCAGACCTTCTTGCCAGCCGCATTCATTTTCTTTGCTTCGACAAGGGCTTCGGTCGTATCAATACCTGACATAACCACATCATAATTGCTGTTGAAGAAATCATCAGCAACCTGACTTGGGTCAGAGGTCACACCAGGGATATTAAACCAGAAGCCAATCCAGGTGACTTTAAATTGGAGTTTGGCTGGATCATTCTTAAGAATATTCGTCCAGCAATACTTTGCACCAAGGTAAGCTGAGGAGGACAGGCGACGAGTCTCATCGTTGATCAGTGGGCCGAGATAGCCGATCTGACCGGTTTGGCTCGTCAATGCAGCCGCACAACCACCAATCTCTTTCATATATTCCATACGACCCATGATATCAATTTGATTGGGTGAGTTCTGATAGTTCTGGCCATCTTTCCAAGTCCAATCATCCGACGTGCCAATGACATCAATCGTGGGATTAGCCTGGGCAAATTTAAGAGCTTCATCCTTCATATCGTCCGAGTTGAAAATGATCAACTTAGCGCCTTGCGCCGCCAATTGTGTCGCCAGTTGCGAAGCGGTCTGGCCAGGATATGAGGGAGAACCGGAGTATACATTTTCAAGATAAACCATCTTGGTATTGGGAACGTTCTGCACGACATATTGCCCGCCGTCGTAGGTTGCCTGGCTCCAGCCATTATCATTGTGAGCGCCGACGAGGAGCATTCCAAAGATGAACGGCGCCGATGTTGTGGGCGCCACAGTTGGTGCTGTAGTAGAGGCAGGAGCAGCCGGAGCCTGTGTAGCAGCAGGGGCTTGCGTCGCAGGAGCTGCAGTGGGCGTCGCCGCTGGTGCACAAGCTGACACAGCCATTGCCAGAACCACTAATAGTAAGGTAACTTGCAAAATTGTCTTACGCATTGTTTTCTTCTCCTAATTAGATTTTGATTGAGGGTGAATTAACGAACGTGAATCTTTTAAAACTCGGCAACAAGCCTCCTTTCAAATTTGTCTATATAAATTGTACCATCATGAGTTAGCTCTAAAGAAACCAACTCTATTATATTACGGCACACACGAAAATTTTGTAAGAAGGTCATTCATCACCGTTTCTTTATTACTACTATTAGGGGTTTCGCGATCAATCCGATTCCATAAGATACATAGTAGCGGACTCACATAGCTCGGCGAAACTCTGTAAGATTCCAGCGATAACTCCTTTGCCTCGGACCAATCTCCCTCGTGAGCATAACCTTCAATAAATACAAATCGTTCAACGGGATCATTGGGATAATCATTCAAGTGAAAAGCAATATCGCCCAATTTTGTAATGCGCGGCCAATCCGTCAATTGACGCGCAAGATCGGCTTGCTCAAAATAATAACACCAGCCGTGAGAAATCTCAGGGAAATAAAAGGATGGCGGCGGCATGACCGGACTACTCGGATTGATCATTGAATAATTATTCAACGCCGCGACTTTTCTCATAAACTCCGGAAGCAATCGGTTTTCTGAATCAATTTCCGGATCAAGCACACGCAGACACGAAGGCGGATCAAATTTAATCGCCACGACTCGAGAAGTATTCCCGTCAAATACTTTAGCAAGATAATTTATATGGATGGGAAGATTCGGCTCAAGAGCGGGATAAGCAACTCCGGTCCGGATGGACGCGAAAAATAAGATGTGATCCATTTGACCGGCTGGACTGTACATCCAATTCAAAGGTCCGGAAAGAGAATTGTCGCTGGAATAGGTGACGGGTAAATCATTGACGAGGATCGCCGAATCGGGTGCGAGAGATGGAATACGCCACGACATCTGCCAAAAGAAATCGCGTTGGGTTGTCCAATCGCGGCGATAATCCGTATTGGTTTGGAATTGTTTACCAACAGAAAATCCAACCAAAAGTGCGAGGAGAATATATTGAATTTTCGGTTTGGCTTTTAACAAGCCAATCAGAGCAACAATCAGCAGGCTGGAGCCAAGCATAAAGGGCATCGTAAACCGATCTTCCGAGAAATGCAGTTGAGGCTGAATCCCAACCAGCCAGAACGATCCGCCTGCGAACAACCATGCAAACGCGCCCAAGATAAAAGCTTGCCGGACCCAATTATTTTCAAATCGATCAAAGCGGGAAAAGCAATAAAGATAAAGCCCGATCAATAACATGGAAAGAATTGCAAGTCCAAAAGCAAGAGCCGTGGTTCGAGGTCCGAGCAAAGAAACATCGACGGTTTGAAATGGGAAAAACCAAGCATGAAACACAGTTTCCAAAAAGGAAAAGAAAATGTTTTTAAGGAGCGACTCGATCCCGCCGATTGGACTCTGGCGAATAAGCGATAAAGCTACATACCCATAACTTGCGTTTTGATTTTTGAAAAAGAACGCGCGCCAAAATGAAACGGATAGAAATGCCAAGAGATAAGGAATGGAAAGCAAAGCCACACGCCGTATTTTTTCCTTCCATTGTGCATCCAGAACAAACCAGAACAAGACAACGCGGAATAATTCAAGGAAATAAAAATATTCCATTGTGATCAAATTGACGAGAGCCAAAGCAACTGCGAGAATGGTAAATAGTAATCTTCGAGAAGGGACGCGGATAGCCAGAATGGAAAAATAAAGTGAAAGTAGAAAACAATTTAGAACGATATAAAAATGCGTGTACATCAAGGCGACAAAGTTCTGTCCTAATGCCGGATATACCAAAAATAATAGACTCGTCCATAATGCCGGATGAGGATTCTTTGGCCAGACCTGCCGCAACACAGCCCAGACCAATAACGCGGTCAACCAGCGCATGATCACAACCAACACCTGCCAGCGCCACGGAACCGGACCGATAATGGGTAACGTGAGCTGATAGATCATTCCCCAAAACGGACGGCTGGTAGAAAAGGTTTGAGTTAACGCCGCCGGACCCAGCCGATAATAGATCCAGGTCCACGGTTCTTCATCCCAATAAAAACCGCGTTGCCAGAAGAATAATCCATAGGTCAAAGCCGCTAAAAGAAATAGCAGAAAAGGAATACTGCGTTCGGAAAATGATAAAGCTTCAAGCCGCTTCAAGAATCTTTTCATATTGATAACTTCTTTTCCATGCGATAGCGCTCAAAGCGCCCCTCTTTAAAAGTTCTTTTTACCGTAAATCCGGACTTTTCGTATAAAGCCAGCGCATGGAAATTATCTATCTCCGTGGTTAATTCGATGGAACAATATCCGAATGAACGACTCGCTTCAGTAAAAGCATTCAATAATGTGCGCCCTATTCCGCTACCTTGCGCTTGAGAAGCAACGCCGATATATGTTAATTCAATAGTATGAGGCGCAGGTCTCTGTTGGGATGAATGAAATACAGAGAATAACATTTGTAAGAATACCGGAGGGCGTGAAATCACAAGGCCGAACATTTGCTTAAGAAACCAAGGTAGAGGTCTTTGGATTCGAGCGTTAATGGCATAAGGAGTAGGAGAGCCGATGACCCAGCCAAGAATTTCCGGTGAAGAGGAAGAAATGACACAAAAGCCAATGACGGAAGGATCGCTTTTCGCGATCTGATAATAGCGCAAAATAATTGGAAGGCCCAGATCGTTCAATAAATTATGCATCACGGATTGGTGTAGTAACGCGACTAGCGCTAATGAACGATCATCAAGGTTAACCAAAGGTTGGATCATATATTCCATAAAATTAAAACTCAAGCCAGGCCTTTAATGAACAACGGTCCCAGCGGTCGAACTATGAAATCGGGCAAGTGTTTCCAAAGCCAAATGGCAAACTGGAACCTTGGATTCTTCTGATTCAACTCAGGTGTGGTTGAGCCGGGCTTCAAAGCATACCAGTAAGCCAGTAACTGCTTATGAGGTTTCCATTTCAGCTTGAAAGTTTCATTGCCCGAGCCGATCAAACTGCGGCCGATGTCAAAGACGGCAAACCCTTTTTCAGCATACCGCGTAATCACAGACCAATACAAAAACTCGCCCGCATAATCGGAACGAAATTTATGCAGGATATTCGCATGAAGATTGGTCACGACTTTACCCTGAAGAATAAATACGCCTGCGCCTGCCAATTCTCCATGCGGCCCGCGGACGACTGCAAACTCAAGCGCATTGCCCAGCGATTCGGCCATAGCACGTAAATAAATCTTGCCATGATATGGCGAACCCAACTCATGCATACTGCGCGCCAAACCCTCATACACATCATCCAACAAATCAAGATGGCCGAAATTTACACTAAAACCTTTCTTGAGCGATTTGCGAATATGATTGCGATGATCGGAACTATAAAGCGCAAGCATCGCTTCTGAATCAGAGGATAAATCAGCGCGATAGGTGGAATAGATCGGATGCCGAACCCAGCCCAAAGGAGGAATCGATTCGCCCGCGTCGAACCGGACATTGACATAATCCGCACCCAAATCTCTTCGAAGCTCATAAGCTTTTTCCAACAATGCATCACGTACGTCCACCGAGGAAAATGCAAGGCCGCCATAAGAAGCAAAAGGCGCGGTGGTTAGATAATTACCAAACATAAAATGCTTGATATGTACAAGCGCCAGCAAACCCAAGACCTCAGCATTTTCCTCGGCCGCGAAACGATAGACAGGAAATCCGTAAATATTCGCAGCGAACTTAATCCACGAATCAAATGCCGGAAACGCTGCCATAGCCGCCAGCGCCTCGGGATAAATTAATGTCTCCATCGGTGCCAGCAAACGAACTCGGATCGGATGCAGGATTTGCGGCTCTAGCATGGCAGATTGCAAATTTCTTATCAAGGCATCATTCCGCCGCATGAACTTTTAATGCCTCGTCCAAATACGTGCCAATCGGTGATACCGGAAAACTGCGAAGGAGCGTAGTGAGGAATTCAGATTTATTCCAAGTAAAAGGCCACAATAACGGATGAGACAGAACGTCCCGCCCGATGCGGGAAGCCCAATGCGATGGGCGCACGATTTCATAGGGATGTAAGAATAACACTGGGCTGTATCCTTTTTTCAATTCATTTTCCAGAATACGTAAGATCGTTTTGCCCATCAGTCCAATATTAAAGCTTGATCCGTATGGATATTCCCCGCCCAAAAGCAAGCCCCATGTAAATTGGCGCGGAGCCTGATATGTTTTCTTTTTCTGTCCCAAACGAAATGTACTGACAGGAATCTCCCACACATTTCCTTTTTGCAAAATGGTGCCGGCCGGGGCGTAGATGGATGTACTGTAAACAAATCCCGATGCTTCAAGTAATGAATAAGCCGACTCACTCATCCCGACCATGGGAGCCCGATACCCGCGGACACCATAATTCTTGACCCATGAGGCGCTTGCACGAATATCCGATGCAAGTTCATCCACGCTGATGAGGGAGCGATGGATTTGACAGTGAAGCCCAAGCTCGTGTCCGGCCTGGATGATCTTTTGTGGAATCTCTGGGTACCAATCTGCAATTTCGCCGACCAGATAAAAACTGATTTTCGAATCACCAAGTTTTTCAAGGATCGGGTCGACCGCATGAAGCGTGAATCCATCGTCGAGGTTTCGCCGCTCAATGGAATTTTCCAATTTATCATAACGGCGGGAAAGTGCGAACCACGGTTCGTAGTCTATTGTCAAAAGGACGCGCGCAGATGGAAGCATATGAACGATGTATGTTACCGACTTGCGATGGGCTTGTCAAGCGCATTTGATGGATGAGCATCAAGATTGGTCCGCTATGCGACAAGCAACATAGCGGACCAATCATTCGTTTTAAATAGAGCGGATTATCCCGGAAGAATCCAGGTACCGGTTTCGCCTTTCAAAGCGCGGCCAATATTTTCAGGATTGGTAATGAGCGCCTGCTTGCCTCCGGCTTCAAGGAAGCGAATGATCGCCTGGACTTTGGGCGCCATCGAACCTTTCGCAAAGTGTGTGCCTTCGGCGAGATATTTTTTCGCTTCAGTCAGAGTAATCTTATCAAGCCATTTCTGGTCGGGTTTGCCAAAGTTGAGCGCGACTTTCTCGACTGCGGTTGAAATAATAAATACTTCCGCTCCGACATTGTTGGCTAATAAGCTCGAGCCGAAATCCTTATCAATTACAGCGGCCACGCCTTCGAGGTCGCCTTTGGCATTGCGAATAACTGGGATGCCGCCGCCGCCAGTGGAAATGACGATCACTCCCGCGCTGATGAGGGCTTTGATCGCGTCAATCTCAACAATCTCTTTCGGAAGCGGCGAAGCCACTACGCGACGCCAACCGCGTCCGGCATCCTCGACAACGGTCCAATTCATTTCTTTCTGGCGGCGCTTGCCTTCGGCTTCGTCCATGAATCCGCCAATTGGCTTGGATGGATTTTTGAATGCCGGATCATCGCGATCAACTAAAGTTTGAGTCACGACAGTGGCAACAGACTTCTTGATGCCGCGGCGCTTCAACTCGTTCTGAAGGTTTTGTTGTAAGGCATAACCAATCGCGCCCTGACTATCAGCGCCGCAAACATCCAGCGGAACTTCGTGCATACCCTCCGCTTTGGCAGCAATCTCAGAGCGGCGCAAAATGAATCCGACCTGCGGGCCGTTGCCGTGTCCGATCACGACTTCGTAACCGGCTTCGATCATATCCGCAATATGAATACAGGATTCTTTTGCGGCTTCATATTGATCCTCAATGCTTTGATGCTTCGTATCCTTGATGAGGGAATTTCCACCGATTGCAATAACAGCAACTTTTTTCGCCATAATCATTACCTCTATGACATCGTTAAAGCCATGACGGCTTTTTGCGCGTGCAAACGATTCTCGGCCTGATCGAAGACCACCGAGTTGGGACCATCCATCACCGCGCTGGAAACTTCAACATCACGGTCAGCCGGCAGCGGATGCATGTAGATTGCATCGTCTTTCGCCAACTTCATTTTCTTTTCATCGGTGATCCAATGCTTGTATTTATCAATGATCTTCGCGCCTTCGTTGGCATCTTCCGTGGTCATCATGGCGCCCCACGATTTGGCATAAACAACATCGGCATCCTTGAAGGCTTTTTCCATGCCATTCGGATCAGAAATAATTTCAAAGCCGGTGTGGAATTTTTTGGCTTGTTCTTGTGCCGCGCTCACGACGTCAGGCATGAGTTTAAACTCGGGCGGATAAGCTAGCACGACGTCCATGCCGAAGCGGGGCATTTGTAGAATCAATGATTGCGGAACCGAAATCGGTTTTTGATAGGAAGCCGCATAAGCCCACGAGACCACCATCTTCTTCTTGCGCAGATCGCGGCCCTTTTTTTCCATGATGGTCATCA
>JBAUMB010000104.1:0-4258 GCA_049578465.1 Anaerolineales bacterium | reverse complement strand
ATACGTGACCGCGGTTGTATTGAGGTCTGCCCGGTAGAATGCATGATCCCAGGCACTCCCTTGAACGAATGGCCATGGATTTACATTGACCCGGATACCTGTATTGATTGTGGCGCGTGTATCCCCGAATGTCCGTTCGCTGCGATTTTCCCCGAAGATGAAGTTCCCGCGGCATACACTGCGAAAGGCGGCGAATACATCAGCAAAGTGGGACTGACCGGTCACTACGAGGGCACCAATCATTTTGGGAATAAAATTTCGCTCGACACTGTAAAACAATTAAAGGCCGGCGAAGTGGTTGACTTGACCCCGGACATCAAGCCCAATTATGATTTCTTCAAAGGCGGGCCCGGTTACGGCGCCAAGGATCAAGATAGCGGCCTGTGAGCCCCCAGTGAATTTGAAAGCCAGGTCCACAGTGACCTGGCTTTTTTTGCGCTCTTTAAACTTTTTGGTGAATCTATGATTTCTCGCGCTTCAAAATTAATCTATCGTTTCGTCTCTGTGATTTTGTTGGTCACTTTATCGGCATGCGTTTTTAAAACGCAAACATTAAATGCCTCGAATGTGCCAATTCCTACAGAGACTTTATCAGTTGAAGTTGCAACGGTGGTTCCCCAAAATACTCCAACCTCTGCAGTTCCTTTGGCCAGCCCAATAACTAGACTGTTGATAACGCCTACCTTGCCGTTAGTAACGGTTACAGCTCTTAACGGAAATTTGTATATTCGGCGCGGCTCCGGCTCAGACTTCAATCCAATCGGCGTCTTGGCGCAGGGACAAACGGCAGCTGCTTTGGGTCGAGATATTTTAGGCAAATGGCTTTATATCCCGATTCCATCCGAGAACGGAAAATTTGGCTGGGTCTCAACGCTGACTATTTATTCCTCGGTTGGCGGCAGTATGATGGATTTGCCGGTAGTGGATAGCGATTTAGCTATTCCAGCTTTTATACAAAACTGTAGCACGCATAACATGATTGTTCAACCGGCAGACGTAATCCTTCCGCCTTGGTACGAGTTTCCGAACAACATCGTTCAATTTGATCCCGGCGAATATACGATTCACGATTACGATAGCGCTAATAGGAATAATCAAGGTATGGTGATTGATTTAAGCGAAGGGGAACAGCTTCAGATTACTGCCATGGGAACTCCTGCTCAACATAAATGCCCGGTGGGACAATAAATTTGATCAGGGTGTCATAGCCGTATGTAAAAGTTGAGTTCCGATACTTTTTGCGCTGACGGGATCGTTTCCTTCAAGCAATACGACCACAACTAATGGCGTTCCTTTCCAGTTGGGCAAGGTGCCACCTAGAAACCAAGTGGAAAAATCGGCATTGATATTACCAGCGCTAATCCATTCCCAATCAGATTGATTTTGGACAGCCAACTGGTTGGCAAGCTGGTCTGCTACCGTTGTGCTAAACACTTCTGTCGATTGTCCGAGCGCGGGCAAAACAATCCAGCCTTCTTGCGATGTGTCGACGGCAAGCACAATACGCGGCGCGATTCGGATTCCGTGATTACTTAATATTCCCGCCGCCATGCTCATTTGTAATGGGCTCACCCGCAAATCATTGATTGCGCCGCTTGGAGCAGCATCAGCCACCGGCATCCGAATTTGTGGAGGTGAATAGAAACCGAGATTATCAAACAATTTTATTTTTTGTTGATTACTAATTTGATTTGTTGAGTTGCTATTAAGAAACGGCATAAGAGCTGACCCAGCTGGATAGGTTGTCTGCGCGGCGCGGTTGACAAGCGGGGCATTTTTATCTTGCGCCAGCGATGCGCCAATCTCATCTAGTTCATTTGGATCGTAGGTTGGATGAGATGCCATAGCAAGAATCTCTCCGGTTTGTGCGTTCATCAGGATGACCGCGCCTTTATTATCTCCTAACAATTGATCAGCTTGTTTTTGTAAAACGAGATCAATACTCAGCCTCACATTCAGACCCGGAGGCGGCGTGCCATAAAGAAGATGATCCCACCAAATGAGGCTTTCCGGATTCCCTTGAAGGCCGCGCAAATAATTATCGAGACTCGCTTCCAATCCGGCTTGCCCGTACGTGGGATGGACGTAGCCTGTAATCGGCGATAGATCGGGATAAAGATAAACGCGGTGATATGTTCCACTTTGACCTTCTGTCACGTCAATAGGTTCGTTATTGCGATCCAAAATATCTCCGCGCGGTACATACCGATCAGAGATCGCCAGGCGCGGATTATCGGTACGCGTTAATAGATCAGGACCGCGTAAAACTGCCCACCATGAATCTGCAAACAATGTGGCCACGATGCCAATCCCTAAAATGGCAATTACATAATAATATGGGCGCGGAGTTGTTAATGTAGCGGGTTTGTTTTCCGCTTGATTGCTGATAATGAGCAAAAGTCCAAGAGCAATGAACGCAGTCAATAGCGAAGAACCACCATACGATACAAATGGCAAAGTGACACCGGTTAATGGCAAGAGGCGTAAATTGCCGCCAATGATCAATAGAGTTTGAATCCCAAGATATGCCGAAAGACCGGCGGCGAGAACGCGTCGAAATTGGTCGGGCGCTTGAAATGCGGCGCGTAAGCCGCGCGTTAAAATCAAGGCAATGATAATGATGAGAGCCGTTGTTCCCAATAAACCGGTTTCTTCAGCGATTGCAGTAAAGATAAAATCAGATTGGGCAACCGGCACCAATGTTGGACTTCCTAATCCCGGACCTCGTCCGATCATTCCTCCGTTGGCAATCGCCAATAGTGATTGAACGATTTGATAAGAATGGCCGCTTGGGTCTGCCCAAGGATTGAGCCACGCTAAAATTCGTTCGTGGACTACATCGATGAAAAAATAACCGATTGCTCCAGCCAGTATCAGCGTCAATGCAGTTGCGATTAGTACTCGGCGTTTGCCGGTGGCGATATAAAGAACAATGGTGTAGATCAAAATGAAAATGGAGGCGGTGCCTAAATCGCGTTGAACTAATAGCAATAAAATCGCTAAGCCGGTGATGAATAAAGTGGGAAGCAACAAAGGAAAGAATCGCAAGCGGATCAGGATGCTGTCACTTAAATATGCCGCGAGATAAACAACAAGCAAAAGCTTGAGCGGTTCGGACGGTTGAAAATATACGCCGCAACATCCGAGCCAAAGACGCGGACCTAAACCTTCTGGGTTTGTGCCCAGCAAAATTGTCAGGGCGGTGAGAACGAGTCCGCTCGTGAGGAGGATATATTTATAGCGTCGAAGAATGGATAAATCAGTGGGAAGATGCGAGATCACGATCAAGACAATGACACTGACGATCAACCAGATTGATTGGCGGATTCCAAAAGTAGAATCTAATCGCCAAATAGTTAATAATCCCCAGCCGCTTAGAAGAGCGGCGAGCGGTAGCAGAAATGGATCGCGATCCGGTAGTTGCTTTTGTGTAAAGCGATCAGCGAGAAAAAATAACGCAATCCAAATCGCGAAGCCAATCCAGTGCGACCAGCGATATTGAACATTCCACGTTTGCTCTCTGACGGCCGGCGATAACGTAAGAATAATCGAATAAAGAAATAGAAAAACAGCCGCCACAATCAAGAGGCGGCTCTGGTGTTGGTCAATTCGGGAGACAGATTGATTGAACACTAAATATATTTCTTGATGAGGATGTCCAGTTTTTGGCGAGCTTCTGTTGAGATGCTTTCACGTCTCGTAATGATCGCATCAGAAAGCGCATGGTCGCAATCGCAATCACGCTCGGACCTAAGATTGCGGACAAGATGTCGAATCGCATCTTGCGCGACGGTTGTGTTTTTATTCAAAGTTTGAACAACCATATCTACCGTTACTGGCGTTTCGCTAACATGCCAGACGTCATAATCGGTGACGTGCGCCATTACGGCGTAACACATTTCCGCTTCGCGCGCTAAGAATGCTTCCGGCGCGGCGGTCATACCAATAATCGAAATTCCCCATGCGCGATAAGTATTCGATTCGGCTTTTGTGGAAAAGCGTGGTCCCTCGATAGTGATGAGGGTTCCGCTGTTATGCACAATCGCATTCGCGGCACGGACTGCCTCTTCAAGTTGCTTGGAGAGATCAGTGCAAAATGGATCGGCTACGCCAACGTGAACAACCAATCCTTCATCAAAAAATGTTCGCGAGCGATTTTTTGTGTTGTCATAAAGTTGATCGGGAATAACAATATCACCTGGAGCATAATCTTGCCGCAGAGAGCCGCAGGCGCTAATGCTAACGATGCGTTCGACGC
>JBAUMB010000103.1:0-10109 GCA_049578465.1 Anaerolineales bacterium | reverse complement strand
ACTTTTTTATGTAAGGAGTAATTGAGATTAATCTGAAGCGCACGACTTCTCTGAATTGGATGGTTGCCATACTGCTGGTGTTGAGCGGTTTCGCGCTCCTGCCCGCGACCTCCAGCCGTGCCGCCGCCTCCAAAACTCCTCCCGGCCCGGACCGCGTCACTACGATCACCGTGAATTACATCTCCTATACTTGGTGGATGGCAACTTGGAATAAAAATCAAGTCGTCTGTGCGTTGGATGTGGATCACGAGGGTCAACCCACTCTCGGCGAAGTGTATACCAACTGCGATCCGGGCGTTTATTACAACTGGACAAAAACACGCCTGTGCGAGTCCACACCCCAGGACTGCCGAGGATATTATCTGTATCTCGTTCATGTACAGCAATCCCAAAAACAAGTAACCGTGCAGCTGCCGCCGCCCTCCGTATGGATGTCGCTCGAAGGCTGTGAATCCGTTTCGAGGTCCGGCACGAACATCTGCGAAACCATCCCAAAATTGGTTTTGACCGGCGAAGAACCGCTTCCCAACGAACACATCACGCGCATCGAAGGCACGATGGATGGCAAACCATTTACATGCAGTGCGACCTGCAAACTTCAACTATCATCTACCAGCGATAAGGGAGTCAACCTGCAATTTTGGGCTTGGTCCAGTTACGGCGATAGCAGTGATGTGTTCAGCGCGCAGGTGCGCGTTGAGACATCCGATGCAGGCAACCCCGATCAAAGTTCGTGGTATGTGGATGTGCTTTCATC
The DNA here is from genome assembly GCA_049578465.1 of Anaerolineales bacterium. Lineage (GTDB taxonomy): Bacteria > Chloroflexota > Anaerolineae > Anaerolineales > Villigracilaceae > Fen-1038. The sequence goes on along the minus strand of JBAUMB010000103.1, from coordinate 9,352 downwards.
GCAGTGGCAGGGAGTGCATCCTGCAACTTGTGCGGATACCTGGAAAGCGTTTCCGCCGGTGGGTGGTCCGCCGGATTGGTTGAGCACACCGGAAGACCCAGCGGAGTTGAGCAGTGATATTCCCTATAATTATCTTTCTGCGAACTTGATTATGCAAGGTGCGGTGGATGCCAGCGGTTGTCCGGATGGAGGCTGGTCTTCGGATGGAACCGTCAATGAATGTGGCATCGCAGCGGCGCGGCCTGCGGTGGATGCGTGGCAGAATCAATTTGATACGTTGATCCTCAATACGGCACATGATACCGGTGTGCCTGCACAATTACTCAAGAATCTTTTTGCGCGTGAGAGTCAATTCTGGCCCGGCGTCTTCCGAGTTAGTTCCGATGCGGGACTGGGTCAACTGACCAATAACGGCGCGGACACTGCCTTGCTTTGGAACCCATCGTTCTATAGTCAATACTGTCCACTCGTGCTCTCGTCACAAACTTGCAGTAAAGGATACGTTCACCTCACCACAGATCATCAAAACCTATTGCGACAAGCCTTGGTCAGTAGTGTGAACGCGACCTGTTCAAATTGTCCGCTGGGCATTGACTTGAGCCAAGCCAGCTTCAGTGTAGGTGTGTTTGCTCATACCTTGCTGGCTGAATGCGAGCAGACTGCTCAAGTGGTTCTCAACAATGTGCCATCGAGTTCAACGCAATCGGCGGGAGATTTTGCTTCGTATGAAGATTTGTGGAAATTCACTTTGGTGAACTACAATGCCGGTGCGGGCTGTTTGGGATTGGCGGTTAATCAAACTTGGAATACGGACCATGCACTCACCTGGGATGCGCTGTCTTCGCACTTCACTGATGTCTGCGCTCCCGCCAAAAATTATGTCAATGATATTAGTAAGTAAAAGGAAGCAACGTCCGCCATTTTTTGACCAAGGCGTTCGTTCTTCAGTCGGGTATCAAATCACAGTACCAAAAACGGTTTTCCCGTAAAACAACTTCTCCAAGTGTATAAGAGACTCTCTCTTTGAAAATCGGCCCAGCATATACGAAGGAATGATATTCACCATTCTCGCCGCACGGATCGACTGTTGCAGGCAGTTCGGACAGGAATTGCTCGTCAATCACCCTGCCTACAAATTGCCTGCCCAGCATATTAGTATCCACGCAAGTGGTAATCGCTTTGAAACCCAATACGATGAGAGAACGGGCTAGTTCCCGAGTATCTCTTTTCCAGATAGGGAAAATACAATGCATCCCCAGGGTTGCGAGTTTGTCTTCCCGATATTTCCTTAGGTCTTCCAGAAAGATGTCGCCAAACACAATCGAGGTAACGCCTGAATCCTTGTATTTTGCAAGGACTCGTCCCATGTTCGTTTCATATTCTTCATTCGAGGCATTCTTTGGAATGAACACTTCTTCAAGCGGAAAGCCTAACGAGGCGACTTGCCGCTCGAGCAGAAGCCGCCGAACGCCGTGTATGCTGATTCGGTCATAGCCTTCGGTCACTGTGGTGAGCAGGGCGGATATTTGGTAGTTCTGATTCTTGAGAATTTCATATAGGGCGATGGCGCTATCTTTTCCGCCACTCCACGAAACCAGTACGTTTTCCATTGTTGTTGATCCTATTCACCAATTGGTTAGACGGCGCCATCCATGCGTGAGAAGAGCGACTCCATGTTTCCAAATTTTCGGAAATAGTCCGACGGCTCTGCGGCTGTCCTGGGGCTGAGGTTCAACCAGTTGATCAGGTCTTTCGAGATCCTTTCCTCGGGGTGCACCAAAATATTCGACGAATCCGTTCGGGCTAATGAAGAGGCGCAAAGTGCTGTCAGATTTTTTATCTAGTACCGCCGATAGCGGATGGATAATCGCTGCCGATGGCATTGCACAAACTCCTTGCGCATTTCTTCTGGAAGACAGTTCGTAGCGAGGTCGCTGCAAATCTGCCTGGCGGGGTTGTCCAGAATACCCAAAGTTAAAACTTCCAGATTGCCGTATTTTTCGCCGAGCCTCGAACGGACGCACTCGCAGAACTGCTGCACATTCACCCCGGTTTTATTGAGAGGAATGCGCACAAAAGGCCGCTCGCCGTATTCATCCTGATAAGCATAATGCACCACATCGCTCATGGTTGCTTCGATCATCACACGCCGACCGGTCGGCTGGTCTATTTCCCCAGAATCGACAGCCAGGTGGGAGTAACCGTAGCTTCCAGTCATTCGGTCGATCAGTCTGCTTTTCATATTGCGCGGCACGAAAATGAGCAGGTCGCCTTCGTGCCCTTCACCCGCTGGCTTGAACGGGCCACTGGGCTTGGTGTTATCAGTAGCCGGTTCCAAATCAATATAGGCTTTACTGAGACGTTTATCATTTTCTGACGATATGTTCATGAGGGTTTATATTCCAGTCATTATACATATAAAAACTTCTGCCGCTTCGCCACTCTTCGCCTCTTTAGGGGAGGCTGGATGGGGCGCTTTTATCTTGGCATGATGCTTCCAATAATAATCAATAAGTTTTACTTTGGCTTGCTGCAGCGCGCCGACTTCTCACCAAGCCGATCCAGAATAATACCAGCCCAATCACGATGCATATAACGGCAGCAACGAGCACGATCACGCCTCCATCGTAATCCAAACTCACTGATTTGGCGATCTGTACCGTATGGGCCGGATCGCGAGCATCATAAAATACAGGTACTTTCTGACCGGTCTGGTAATCCGGCGGCATATCCAGATCGGCACAAGGCACTTCCGTTGAATCATCTTCACGAAACGAAATACTCCGGCCATCCTTCGTTTGGAATTGGAAGTCCGAGCAGTAATAATGTTGCGTGCCGTTCTCATTAGATTCATAGGTATAGCGTTCATTACCCGTGACGATGGCAGTGGCTTGCTGGGAACTGAACAGGAAGAGTTTTTCCTTCACCAACATATATCCACCGACGGCTAACAAGGCAACGCCGATGATCCATAAAATAACCCCAGCGATCTTCATACACTCTCCTTTTCATTCTTATAAGAACTTCTGCGACTCGCCAAACAACCGGTAAATCTCATGATCTTTCTTTCAAAGCATAATTGATAGCAAGAATAACACTTTCTATATTATTCATTACATCATTATTCCAAAAGCGAATTACCTGATAGCCTTGGGATTCCAAATAGTTTGTTCTTTCTTCGTCATACTTCTCTTGCTCTAGGTGATGACTACCGTCCAGTTCAATGATCAGTTTCTTGTGCGGCGCACACAGCGTCCCCTTTGGGGAAAAGTCGGTAATGTAGGAACCGATGGCATGCTGCTTGCGAAAGTGAATGCCGTCTTCGCGCAAAAGGCGCAGATATGCCCACAGTTTCGCTTCAGCAGGGGTAGGCTCTTTTCTCAACTCTCCCGCACGGTGAAGAATTTTCGGTGTAGATCGTTTAGGCGGCATGGTTGCCTTTTGTTCTTGCCCTACCCCCTTCCCTCCCCAAATGCGGATTTATCGCATTTGGGGAGGGTGTCCGCCGAAGGCTCCCGAAGGGCGCAGGACAGGTAGGGCGGGCAGGGGCCAGTTTATTCTAATAACGCCTTCTCAAACTTCTCATTGACAACTTGCCGCTTGAGCAGAATGCGCCGACACTGGAGTGAGCACAGCAGATATTTGGTAGTTCTTATTTTATATGCCTTTAACATTCAGCGTAAAGCTGACGAAGAATGCCATTCCCATTAAAAAGCATACTAATGACAGCACCATGAGAATCACTTTCATATATTTAATGCTAAAGCGGATTCGTTTCAGGCTCTTGCTGTTATCGGGAATGACCACAATGCGGACGCTTGGCATGTGATAGCCTAGTCCGATCACGCTAAAGATAACGGATGCCAACAATGAGCAAAAAGATAAAGTGACAAAATTGAAACTGCCGGCATCCACATTGACAAAAACTTTCTCCAAAAGAGTAGCGATGATCAGAATAACGCCTGTATCTACCGTCGTGATATGTTTGTGAAATTCAAACCAGGCTTTGTTTTCTTCCATGAGTAATTTTTGCATTTCGAGTGCAAGCATTCTTTCATCAATTTCCGCTTTTTTCATTTCTTTATTTCCCTTCGATCAATTTCTCCACTTCGGACTTTGCTTCCGCTAGCAGGCGTTTGGCTTCGTGGTGAGCCTGCCGCGATTGTTGTATCTTGCTAACAATTTCACTGACTGTCTTTTTATCAGATGGCAATGTTATAGGAATATTCATCAAATCAGTAGTGGAAATGGCAGATACATAGAAGCAGTAGTATACAAATCAAGAATTTCACAGACAACAGGAATACGCAAGTAGGTTAATAGCAATTCGGGTGGAATGGATTTTGGGTGTAGAACCACAAAGCCAGATGAACAAACAAAGCCCGCTTGTTCGGCTTCAATCATCGCGCTCAGTCGCCGAATTGGACGAACTGTAGAAGTGATGACATCGCCTTTACGAACAAGCCATTGGGCGCGGCTGGGAGCATCTTCACCTTGAATAATCTGGCTTTCTGCTAATCCATCGCTGGTTAAGTCGCTGATTTCAATGTAGTTAAATGCTTTCCCTGCTTCTGGCTCAAAGCGGGTTTTCGATAAATCTGCAATCGTGTTTAATGTCTCACCTGACTTCCGCATTAGTTTTAGAGCGCGATTGTACTTGGGTTGAAAGTATTCGGCATCTATTCTTTTGGAACTTCGAGCATCCGATAGATTCTTCACGCTGAACAAACTCTCGCTCAAATCAAGTTTATCCAATCCCAACTCAGATGCAAGTAGGCTTTCTGCATCAGCATAAAGATCAAAAGATTTTTGCCTAAGCAAAGCAGTTTTTTGAATTATGGAAGTAATTTTGTCTGCAAACTTTTCAGATGGCAAAGGAATAATAAATTCTCGAATATCTTCAAGATGCAAATCTGGTTGCGAAATACCCTTTGCAACTCTTTCAGCCTGTAACCTTCCAAAGCAAGAATTCAGGAATGTAGAAACATAAGCGCGATACTTTAGTTCAACTCCTTTGATAATAGCGAGGCTAACAAAAATATTAAAGTCAGGTGCATCATTAGGCACAACTGCGCTAACGCCGATTGAGCCAACTTTGGAAAGCAATATATCTCCATGAACAGGTTTACACTGTTTTAAGGATTTGTCCATTTCTGGCGTAATGTACTTAACAACCTCAAAATCAATGTTGTGTTCATGCAAATTTCGCACCATCAAGAATTTGATACCAGTTTCTTGATACTCAGGTGTAATATGAGAGCCGTCAGTTATACGTGTTGTTATCTCTTTTAAATGTTTTACTGGTAAGCCGCAATTAAGAATAGTATCTCGATTTGCCAAGTAATATGGTTGATAAAACTCTGCTTCTATGCGGTTCGGATACTCTATTTCGGAAACCTTGATTGCCGAAACACTTAATCCCGCCCTTCTAACCACTTGTTTGAGCGTTGGGTCAGAAGGGCTCAGGCGAAAAAATCCAGCCGCTCCTCTTTTGCAAAAGCTTGAAAGGCTTCCACAATATCGTTCAAGTCGTGGTCGAGAATCAAATCTTCGCCAATCTTCCTGTTGCTTGTATCGCGCACGCGTTGCTTGGTCTCTTTATCCAGCCACATATATTCGCCTGAATTGTCCTTGCCTGATTTCTGGCTGGTAGCAAAGAAGATTCGATAATCCCCTGCTTCGATTCGTTCTTCTTCGCTGTTCCACTTCTGCACAAAGAGCACACTGGTTTTTGTCCCCGTAAATGGCTTGAACATATTTCCATGCAGTCCAACCACGCCGAGCAAGCGCGCATGTTTCATCACATAATCACGGATATATTCATCGCTGGTGTTGTTGAAAATGCCTTGTGGCAAAACAATTGCCATGCGTCCGCCGGGTCTCAGAAAACGCAGACAACGCTCGATGAACAATACATCGCGTTCAACCATATTGGCGCGTTTATTGGTTGTCGGGTCGCCTTTATAAGCCAGATCATAGCCGCCTAAAATTTCCGCCTGTGTAATTTCTCCTGCAAACGGCGGGTTGGTCATTACCACATCGAACATGCCATCTTTGACAAAATCGCCAACACGATGCGGATTGTTCTTCCATTCGCGCGGGTCAAGCGAACTGACGCGGAAAACATGCGTCTTTCCATCACCCATGATGAGCATCATAACTTTAGCAACTTTGGCGAGTTTCAAATCAAAGTCAATGGCATAAAGATAATTCTGTGCGTATTCTTTCTTGCGCTCATCTACTTCTTTGCCCCATTTGCGCTTGAAGGATGCGCTTTCGGTCACATGCTTCAAAGTATGAATCATGAATCCGCACGGACCGCAAGCGGGATCAAGGCAATATTCGTTATCTCTTGGGTTAAGCATATCCACGCACATTCGCACTACATGGCGCGGTGTGAAATATTGTCCTTTATCGCCCTTCTGCTCTGGATTGATCAGATGTTCAAAAGCCGCATCCAACACATCCAGATCGGAACCAAAGAAACGATATTTTTCCAACTCACTGACGCATGGTGCAAGGGCTTGCGGCGTGAGCTGGATTTTTTCAGCCGGATCGAAGATTTCATTCCAGCCCGGGTTCTGGGTTGCACGCACAAATAGTTTTTGAATGCGATCATGTAATTCTTCGGGCGTTTCACTGCCGCGACGGAATAAAAGAGCTTCTTCATCCCCATGACTATTTTCGTCATAAAGTTTTGCAAAGATCAATTTGAAGATTTCGTCAAATGCGGAAACGCCTGCATTGGCAAGCACGCGTTCTTCCAATAACTCAACCAGTTCGCGCAAATTTACCAAAGGCTCAAGGTCTTTCTTTTTACGTGGTGCGCGTACATCGTCAATCGTTTCTCCCAAAGCAGGCAAACGATCAATGGATGAAAACAGATTGGGTTCTTCACGATAACGGACAAGTTCATCTTTCCCATTCAACCACCAGCCAAACGGGACGCCGGTTGCGTTCATATAGCTTTCGAGTTGGTCAATGCCGTCTTTTCTTTCAGGGCGTTTCAATTCGACCACGATATAAGTTGTCAATCGCAAAGTGGCTTCACGATACACAACAATATCAGCCGCTTTGCTGTGGATAGTGCTTCCCATTTTTATAGGCACTTCCAATGACATCTGATCGGCGGTGTAACCCAAATCAAATAATCGTTTGATGCATAGTTGTCGAATCACTTCTTCGGGTTTTGCAAAAATCTTCTTTTGGCGAATCAAACAATGCAAATAATACTTTTCACCCCTCTTCCATAAATCTAAAACATTGAGTTCGTGCGCGGCAAATAAAGACAAACCATGTTTGATATCTGGATCACGAAAAATAGCATCCAGTGCAACAGCTTTATCTTTGACAGGCTGATATTGTTCACCAATCTCATACTCGATAGATGGCTCTTTTACAGCTTTCGGTTTACCCTTCGTTTTCGTTGCTGCCATATTTATTCTCCGCAAAGTTAATGCGGCAAGCATACAGCCAAACCCGTCTGCGCGCAAGGACAAGCCCTACCCTAACCCTCCCCAAATACTTTTAGGATTTGGGGAGGAAAAAATGTCCTCCCCCAAATTCCGTGTACTTCGGCATTTGGGGGAGGATAAAGGTAGGGGCTAGCTTACTTCGTCATCTGAGCAATATGCCCGGGCAAATCCTGCACCGAGACCATCACCTTTGGACTCCCGCTAGCGGCTTGCGTAGTAGTGTACTGCCACCACAAACCATCGGCGGCGACTGCCGCGCCCTGCTCCAGCACTGTGCCGTTCTCATCCGTGATCACCACCGTCACCTGCGCCACCTTCACATCGTCTATGGCTTTCACGCGGATAAGCTGTCCAACTGCGCCATTCCAACCGCTGATATCTATATCCAGGATTTGCGGCTCATGCAGATAATCCGCCACCGCCACGTTGAACGGGCTTTGGGTTGTTCCTTTAGACTTATCCACATAAGCCGTGTCATCCTTAGCGGATTTTCCATAAGCCACCGCCTCACGGAAAGCTTCCTGTTGCGCCTCTTGCGCGGGACTGAAAGCTCGGTTCTCATCGTAGGTCGGTCTGTAGCTGATGATGGTGCGGCCAGCCTTATCCTTCTTGAAGACCAATTGCTTTCCGAGCATACCGCCCAAACCTTCCACTACCACGTTATGTCGTACTTTTGCCATTTTGTATTCTCCTTATCGGAAAAAATTAGGTTGATTCACCAGACGCCGCTGCACGTAAAGAGGCCTTTTCACATGCGGCGCTGGCACGACGAATTGCTTACGAAGGTCGTCCTTCGCTCGTCGTCCGTACTGCGTTCGCTCATCCTTCGCTTGGCTTATAAACTGATAGACCCTCCTTTCTGCGCCCGAAGCGCATACAAACAAATGATCCGCCCTATAAAACCTATTCGACTGTCATTCTTTGAAATAATTGGTTCGGTTGGAACCCCTCGGCCTTGTCCCCGAAGGTACATTTACAGTGTAGGGAAATTTCCCCTTGAATTCAAGTGACAAAGCGATATCTTATCTAGATATTTGTCACATTTCCTAGTCTTCAACCGCTGTTTCTATATGCTCAAGTTTGCCTCCACTTGTCCCCCGGCAATGTAGTTACCCATGCTGGCGGATGAACGGGAAGAATGCCCAAGAGATCACCGCAAAGACGAACAGGATCACGGCGCAGGCTATCGCCGTGGTCGGAGCGCCGAAGCTCTGGGCAACGGCGCCGGTTAGCAGTGCCCCCATCGTGTACGAGCCGTTCATGATCATGGCATATACGCCCGTTACCCTGCCCCGCAAATCGTCGGGGACCTCGGTCTGGATCAGCGAATTATTGTTGTTGGTTACCAGCATCATGCTCCAGCCGATGATGACGAGCATTCCCAGGGAAAGCGGGACCCGCACAACCCACGCAAAAATAAAGAGCGCCACCGGCATGATCCAGCTTCCGAGCATCCACAGTTTTCCGCGCAGCTTTTGCCTCCCCATGGAAGCCAGCATCAGCGCGCTGACCAGCGCGCCGAATCCGCGTGCTGACACCAACAGTCCGTTGGTGGTCACATCGCCGTGCAGAACATCCGTAGCCCAAGCCGGCAGTAGGTTCAAAAAGCCAAACCCAAAGAAGTTCACCATTCCCACCGCCGCAGTCAGGCTGAGCACCAGCGGGTTGGAAAGGACATAACGCACGCCCTCCGCAATTTCCGCCCTGGCAGAAGAACTATGTACCGGCTGAGGCGGCATTTTAATGTGCATCAAGAGCAAAGCAATGATGACGGCAATAAAGGAAAGGCCGTTGATCGTGAAACACCAAGCCGGTCCAAAAGCGGCATAGGTGAGACCCGAGACCGACGGTCCCACCACTGTGGCAATGTTATACAT
>JBAUMB010000102.1:0-6736 GCA_049578465.1 Anaerolineales bacterium | reverse complement strand
CGCTGTTTCGGCTGTCCTTTCACTTTGGCTTGTTCCAATTCATCATGCCTGTGATTGGTTGGCTTTTAGGCACAACGATTCAACCGCTTATCCGCAGTTATACGGATTGGATCGCTTTCGTTTTGCTGGTCTCGGTCGGCGCCCACATGATTTACACATCGCTGCGCAGCGAAACGAGTCGTTCCACCGATCCTTCGCGTGGCTGGACGATGGTATTACTTTCCATTGCAGTCAGCGTGGACGCATTGGTAGTCGGTATCAGTTTGGGAGTGCTGGGAATTTTTGTTTGGTATCCCGCCATTTTGATCGGGGTGGTCACGGGTGTTCTTTCGCTCATCGGTTTGCATATTGGTCGAATCGTCGGAAAGAAATTTGGCAAGCCCATCGAGATCATCGGCGGACTTGTATTAATCGGTATCGGGGTAAGAATTTTATTCCTTCACTTTTTTGGATGAATGCAGCAGCCATTTACGGCGAGATTGCGCGAACCGCGGCCAAACCGTAATATTGGCTGAAACAAGTGTTTACCCATTGACCATTCATCTGCTTGCCTGTGATCAACATATCTTCGACCCCCCAGCCTTTTGTATCAATCGCGATGGCGTCCGCTCTGCCCAAGCCCTGCGCTTGCGCCGTTCGAAGCGCCGCGTCTCTTTGATCCCATAAGCGGGCGCGGACTTCGAACAATCGTAAGTCTGCTAGATTGTTGACCGTCAATCGAGCTGTGTAAACTGCGCACAATGCGATACATAAGATGGCTGTGATATAAAGCCAATTCTTAACGTTCGATCTCTCGACGATTAACTGGCCCACAATCCATCCAATGACTGCCAGCCCAATCAACAAGGTGAATCTCGACAGGGACTGCGCACGCGGCTCTGGCACGGATTTGTAAAAATAAACTGTCGGGGCTTGAATCGCTGCGATCAATAGGAAAGTTATTAGCGCTGTTGTAATGAAGATAAATAATGCTGTCCTAAGTTTTGTTGGTGGCCTTATCGAAAGAGAAAATAGTCCCTGCAAAACAGCCAGCGCTATAAAGAAGGCAGTAAAAACCAGATGCGGTAGAGTCAAGCTTTTGAATGAGTCAATGATGAAATCCAGCGAAAACCTCAGCGAAAGAAACGGTACCAAGAAGAGACTCGCGGGTCTTACGGACATGGTTTGATAACGGACGTTTGATGGGGAAATGATCAATACAATCATGGAGGCCAGGAGCGCAATGCAAGCTGTCAGGATGCCCGGAAAGGATCGCTGAGCCCAGTCCGATCGTTTCCGTTTACCGAGCCATGCTGCCGCGAACAACAGGACCATTCCGCTCAACAAATATACACAGCCGGTTTCAGAGAGACCTCCCGCCATAAATGCTAGAACTGCAATACCATAATTTGTAATGCGGCTGTCGTGTTCATTAAGCATTTGCGAGGTGATCAACGCCGCGAGGAAAATCCCCGCGATGATCGTGAAGCTGTAGTGAACTCCGGAGCGCCAATAGAGGACTTGGAATCGTTGAGGGGAAAAATAAAGCATGAAGCATAATAGAAATACCGAGCTGGGAAAAATAGCCATTTGCGGAAAGGGCTCGTACAGCTTAGAAAGGTTGAAAAGCATCCAGAGCAATCCACCCATCCATAATAATATGATCAGGGTTGCTAGGATTCGAACACCAATGATACCGGGGATATACAAAAGCCCTGATAAAAGCGTCAGGGAATAACGGTTTGTAGAATACCCTCTGAGCGCGCTTGAACCCGTAAAGAAATATCCTTGCAGGGCGCCAAAAACTCCCATGCTTTTAAAATCGCGGTTGTAACACCAATCATCGGCCCAATAGCGATTGTAAAAACCTATATAGGCTAACAGTCCCAGCCCAAGGATGGCGGCACAAGAAACAAGGACGATGGAACCGATACCGATTTTCTTAAACATCTATTGCAAACCGTATGAAAAGAAATGAATTATTAATTGTACAACGATAACCCCGCTTGCGCTGCACGCAAAATTAACCCAGTCATTGTTCAACCATTTCCAGCCGCGGATCTGAATCGTTTCTGTGCCGCAAGTGTGAAGCGGATGCTTTTCGGTTTCTTTTTGATCGCGCGGACAATAGTACATGGCTTGCACGGTTGCGCCGAGGAACGAGTCAAAGAGTGAACCGAATGAGCCGCTGATTGTGATTGGGATGAAAAGTGACCACTGAATATTTGGATAAAGAACCGAGGCAAGCAAGCCGATAACGGACGCGCCCAAAAGTGCCGCGCTCGTTCCCCATAACGAGACTCCGCCCGAAGTCCCGGCTTCGACGCGTTTTCTTAAATCAACAATCATGCGCGGCGGATTTGGATTCAATGTGCCGAGTTCGGTTGCCCAGGTGTCGGCATTGACGGAAGCCAGCGCCGCGGCGAAACCAATCCACGTCCAGAGTTGGTGCGGAAAGATCGCGTTCAACAAAACAAAAGCCGTTGCGAGTCCGCCGTTGCCCAACACCTGGCCCGCGTCGCGTTCACTGCCTTTTGAAAATTTTTCATTCAGTCCGCGCTTGCGATCTTTGAAGAGTCGTGAGAGCGCAGATGATGAAATAAAAAAGGCGAGCAATAGCACTGACCATTGCCATCCGCCCAAACCAAAGATGATCGTGCCGACTAACACGGCGGCGATGGCTCCGCCGCGGCCCAAGCTGTGGACGCGAGTTGCAAGATATGAAACTGAAATAGCGAGGAAGAATCCGAGAAGCAGTTGTGTTGTGAGACTCATACCGGAATGCTGAGAATAAATAATATTGCAATGAGAAATGATAGACTTTCCAGCGCGCTCGAAATCCAAAGAATAAACGAAATCGTCCGTGTATTTTCCGATCGAAAATAATATAGACCGGTCAGGAATCCTGCCAGTGCGAGAAACGTGCTGATCAATGGCACGATGATTAATTGCACGGATGGCACTGCATTCGCGGTGCCATCGGGATTGAATCCAAGCCCGATGTTAGGATTCGATGGAATGATGAGACTGACCCACACAAACAAGCCGAGATTCAAAAACAACGCAGCTAACCAGAAATAACGGATCAATCCGTTTTCCCAAGCCTCCGCGAGAATGAAAGACGGATATAACGATTTTGGTTGCGCCGGGCTGACGCTTCCAAGTTCAATGGCGCGCGCAAATGTTTGTGTGAACTCAAGTGGATCTTCCGGAGAAATTGCAAAGACGCGCTTTGCGGTCGCGACCAGCAAAAGATTCTTTCGGTCGCTTGCGATAAATTCCACCACGCCCAAATCGGGATGGCGGCGGAGACCAAGAATGGCGCCCGGTACGGATAAGGATGGCAATCGTAATGGATGAGTCAAATCGTTAATGGAACGGACCCATTCGATATCGTTTAAAGGAATCGCTTCGTCGCGCAGCCCCCAGCGCACTTCGAGTCCATCGCGGTTGAGAACATATTCGGCGCGCATTAATGCGTAGGCGCGATAGATGATCCATGGAATCGGCGCAAAGGCAATCAACCCAACCAGCAAGTAAGCAATAAAATCTTCTCCGATCGTTGTATGCGAAAGATTGAAGAATCCCCATGCGGAAAGAACTGCTAATGCAATCAGCAGAATCCCGTGAAACAGAAGTCCGTTACGTTTAGATGGTTGAAAGAGTCCGGTGTTCATAAGCCCACTGTCACTCTGAAGGAGCGAAGCGACTGAAGAGTCTTTCTCTTGAAGAATAATTGCGATCCAGCATATTATTTAAACCAATCTTCACTTAAATCCTTCCATTCCGGATTTTCTCTTTCAATCAATATAATTTTCTTTGCACGCAACCAACCTTTTATTTGTTTCTCTCTTGCAATCGCAACACTTATATTATCTCCAGCTTCGAAATAAACTAATTTCGTAATATTGTATTTGCTTGTAAATCCAGAAATACTTTTTCTCTTATGTTCATATACTCGGCGCACAAGATCATTTGTGACACCAGTATATAGTGTTTTAGATTTATTTGTCATAATGTAAACGCAATATTCTTTAGACATCATAAACAATAATTGCTTAGGTTATCGAGACTCTTCGCTCACTACGTTCGCTCAGAGTGACAATCTAAGAATAGCTTATTTCATCTCTGATCGCGCGGCAAACAAATTCCACTTGCTCCTCTGTCATCACGCCGGAGAAGGGCAGTGCCAATCCGCGTCGTCCCAAATCTTCCGTGATCGGAAAATCGCCTTCGCGATAACCGAAGCGCTCCGCCATATAAGGCTGTAAATGAATCGGAAGAAAATACGGGCGCACATGAACGCCGCGTTCTTCTAATTTTTTCGCAAGCGCGTCGCGATTCATTTTTTTGTCAAAGCGGACGACATACACGAACCACGACATGCGCGTCGTAAACGACTCAATCACCGGCGGCTCGACACCCGGAATTTCACTTAATCGTTCCGTGTACCAATTCGCGACTCGGTCACGTTTCTTTAACAATTCATCCAGGCGTGTCATCTGCACTGTGCCCAGCGCGGCTGACATCTCATCCATGCGATAGTTATAACCGAGATACGTGTGTTGAAGCCATGTATCGCCGGGTGCGCGTCCCTGATTGCGGAGCGCGCGCATCATGCCCGCGGCTTTGTCATCGCTCGTAATAATCACGCCGCCTTCGCCGGTTGTGATCTGCTTGTTCGGATAAAACGCGAACACGGCATAATCGCCGAACGTTCCGGCAGGCTTGCCTTTATATTCTGCGCCGAGCGCTTCGCATGAGTCTTCGATCATTTTCAGATTGAATTGATTCGCGATGTTGCGAATCGGATCGAGATCCGCGGGCTGACCGAAGACATCCACTGGCAGAATCGCTTTCAATGTACGCTTCGTCCCGGACCCTTTGCGCGGCAACCATTTCTCAGCCTTTTTCCCGCCTTCGATTAAATCGCGCACAGCTTGCGACGCGAGTTGCGGATCAACGTTCCCTGTTTTCAGATTCACATCCACAAAAATCGGAATCGCGTTTTCATACAACATCACATTCGCCGAGGCAACAAACGAGAATGGCGTGGTGATGACCAGATCGCCTTCACCAATTCCCGCCGCGCGCACGCACAAATGCAAGCCCGCTGTTCCCGATGAAACACCGACAGCGTGTTTCGCTCCGGTCAAATCGCAAAACGATTTTTCGAAATCAAGAATCCAATGACCCATGCTGAGGTTGGGCGTGTTGAGAACTTGTTGAACTGCCTGACGTTCTGCATCGGTCAGGTCGGGGGAGGACATAGGAATATTTAGTTGAGGCATGGCGATTATTCTACCATCTCCCTAAATATAATGATGTAACGGCGCTTCATTGACAACCAGGAGCATAATAAAAATATATTCCAAGATATACATATTTTTGGGTTCGTACGTCTACTGCAACAATCGTTTCGGTTGCCTCATTGTTTTGCGAAAATACCAATATATCGTTCCCTATCCAAGTGTACATATAAGTTGGTCTATTGCCAGCCTGAGTAACAAAACTTATATCATACACTTTGTTTAAAGTGTTCTCCTTAACGATTACAGTATCCCAACAAGCATTTGCTATCGCTCCATAAAAGGGCATACATGCAACAACTGCTTGCATTGTACCGCTTTGATTTTCATAAATTGCACCTTCAATACCTAGAGCAGTTGAGCCATATTGAGAGTCTCTAGCTGTAAAAATTGGGTCTCCAACCTCTTTTCTCTCGCTTGGGAAGTTGAGTATCGGACGAGAACATTCTCTCTTTTTACCAAGAACATCGAAGATAATTTTTTCTATTTCTGCTTGGTTATTGGGGTCATTGATTGGCACGGCAGTTACAATTGGAATGTTTGTAGCGGTCATTGTTGGCGCAAGGGTAGGCGTTGATGTTGGAGTTGTAGTGGATGAAGGCAACGCTAAAGTTGACTTTGAAAGAATTGCTGGTGTTGGACTTGCTATTGCATTACATGATGAAACGAGAAATGAATATGCTAAAACGATAGCAAGTATCTTTGTTTTCATGTTGTCCCTTGTACTTCCATAACAAGTTGTTCTATGGAAACTGATTTGTTTTCTTTACTTTTTCGCGGTTTTAATTCTACCATTCCCTCTTTGAGATTTTTCTCGCCGACTGTTATGCGGATCGGACATCCAATCAAATCTGCATCGTTGAATTTCACTCCGGCGCGCTCGTCGCGATTATCGAATAAAACCGTGATGCCTGCAGATTGTAGTGAGTCATAAATTTCTTCAGCCTTGGAGCGTGTATCCATTTCCTTGCCTGAAATTTGCATGAGATACACATCAAACGGTGCAACGGACTTTGGAAAAGTTAAACCTTTATCATCATGATGAGTCTCAGCCAGTGCGTATAAGATGTTTTCGAATTGATATTCATTTCCATCGGCAAGCAACTTAGCACTGACCAAATCTAATTTGCTTTCACAGTTCAGGCAAGCATCACCCGCATTTGCTATTACGACGTCCGCAACAATTTTGGCAGTGTAATCACGTCCATAGTTCGTATTCTTCAGATGATAGCCTGCTTCATTTGCTCCAGCAACAAGATTAGGTGATTCAGGAATGAGATCGTCTACAACAATCAACGCATCTTTCAATTCAATCGGTGAAGCAAATCCAGCCGCCGCGCCTGATTTGACGATTTCTTCAGAAGTCGCGAGTCGAAAATCTCCGATGAGTTTCTTCAATTTGACTTCGCTGAGTTGCATGTCGCCGCGCACAACGACAAAAATGAATT
>JBAUMB010000101.1:0-1931 GCA_049578465.1 Anaerolineales bacterium | reverse complement strand
CCGGCGAGGATAAATCGAAGATGGTCGGTTCAATGATCTTCGGAATCACTTTTTCAGTTGTCTCAATCATGGTTCACCTCCGATAGAACATCCACCAGTGTGTCGATCTCTTCTTTGGTGTTCATCTCCGTCACTGCGATCAACAAATGATTCTTCAGCGCAGGATAATCATTGCCGAGAGCATAACCGCCAAGGATGCCGTGCTCGAGTAAATGCGCGTTGACTTCCTCGGCAGGCTGATTGACACACAGCGCAAACTCGTGGAAGAACGGCTCAGTGAAGCACAAGCCCATACCTTTGATTTTGCTCAATTGCTCAGCCGCATAATGCGCCTTGTGATAACAAAGTTCGGCGACCTGTCTCATGCCGCTTTTGCCAAGCACCGACATATAAATAGCTGAACCAAGCGCGAGCAAACCTTCGTTCGTGCAGATATTGGATGTGGCGCGTTCGCGTTTGATATGTTGTTCACGCGCAGTAAGTGTAAGAACATAAGCGCGCTGTCCGCGTGAGTCAACGGTTTCGCCGACGAGGCGTCCCGCCATTTTGTGGACATAAGACTTCTTCGTAGTGAAGAAACCAAGCGTTGGTCCGCCGAACCACATCGGGATGCCGAGCGGCTGTCCGTCACCGACCACGATATCCGCATCCATCTCACCCGGAGTTTTGAATAACGCTAACGCAGTTGGATTCGCAACGACGCAAACCATCGCGCCTTTGCTGTGTGCGGCTTCGATCAGCTTGGTGTAATCGTAGATGCGTCCGAAGAAATCGGGATATTGAACAATGACGATCATTGTGTTGTCGTCAATAAGCGACTTCAGTTCTTCGGGGCTTGAATCAAGATCGGCATTTCCGTCATCACCGGCGAGGTCTAATTCCATGCCTTGCGTGTACGTACGGATCACGGCGCGATACTGCGGATGAACCGTTGCCGAAATGACAACTTTCCTGCGCTTGCCGCGGAATTGAGCATACGCCATGTTGACGGCTTCTGCCGCGGCGGTTGCGCCATCGTAATGCGAGGCGTTGGAAACTTGCATGCCAGTTAGCGCAGCCATCAGCGATTGATATTCGAAGATGCCTTGCAGTGTTCCTTGCGAAATTTCCGGTTGATAGGGAGTGTACGCGGTATAAAATTCGCCGCGGCGCAGCATGTGGTCAACTACCGATGGAATGTAATGGTTATACATTCCCGCACCGAGGAAGGAAATCAAATCACCGCGCACGTTCTCGTTGCTAGCAGCGATATCGGCCAGTTCAGCCGCGGCTTCCATCTCGGTCAACGCGGGAGGTAGGTCCAACTTTGGGAAGCGATGTTTGGCTGGCACATCTTTGAAAAGATCGTCGAGCGTTTTGACGCCGATGGTCGCAAGCATCGCATCGCGTTCTTTCGGACTAATAGGAATGTAAGTCATAAGTAGCTCCGAGCTATCAGCGTTTAGCATTTAGCGAATAGCTAAACGCGAACAGCCAAATGCTAATGCGTTCGCCCCGCGCAATACTTTTCATAGGCGGCGGAATCCATCACATCGCTGGGATCGCCACTTTCAACTTTGATCATCCAGCCCATGCCATAAGGATCGCTGTTGAGCGTCTCCGGTTTTTCGGATAAGGCTTTATTAACGGAAGTCACTTTCCCTGTGGCGGATGCGTAAATTTCCGCTGAAGCCTTAACGGATTCGACGGATGCGATTGCGCTTCCAACCTCAACCATATCGCCAGCTTCTAAGAGAATTTCAACGAAGACGATATCCGAGAGTTGCGATTGGGCGTAATCGCTCAAGCCCATCGCGCCGCTGGATGGATCGAACCATTCATCGGACTTTGTATACTTTAGGTTGGATGGAATATTCATGGTATGGATCTCCTCATCGAATTGGATTTGGCAAATTAAAAAAGGACACGCGATTCTTATATCGCGTGTCCTC
>JBAUMB010000100.1:0-31985 GCA_049578465.1 Anaerolineales bacterium | reverse complement strand
AATTGATCGAGATCAGCACCGGTCAAAACTTCACTGTCGCGCCGCATCAACCCAATTTGCTCTGCAATGGCGCGTGCCGTGTTGGGATAGTCGCCTGTGATCATCACCGTGCGGATGCCGGCGTGGCGCGCTTTCTCGAGTGCAGATTTAATTTCTTCACGCGGCGGGTCGATCATCCCAACCAATCCCACAAAAACCAAATCTTTTTCCAGCGCATCCCATTCTGCGCTCTTTTTCTTAACATCGCGATACGCCAGAGCCAGCACTCGTAAAGAGTCGTTCGTCATTGCATCATTGGCTTGATAGATTTTTTTTAAAAAGTTTTGGTCAAGTCTTTGCGGCTCGTCGTTCATTGCTTGATACGATTTGCAAAGAGGCAGAACAACTTCT
Source organism: Anaerolineales bacterium (assembly GCA_049578465.1). Taxonomy (GTDB): domain Bacteria; phylum Chloroflexota; class Anaerolineae; order Anaerolineales; family Villigracilaceae; genus Fen-1038. The sequence goes on along the minus strand of JBAUMB010000100.1, from coordinate 31,595 downwards.
GGCGCACCCTTAATGGCAATCAAATTCAATCCGCGCATCGAATCATCATAATAGTGCGAGAAGTCATCGGCTTGCGGATTTTCGACCCGATGGAACGTCACCATCTGTTTGCGTTCCGAGTCGAACGGAATTTCATTGAAGCGCGGATACGACGTCCGCTCTCGATTAACAACCAGATAGGCGTCACCGGCTTTTGCCGCGGCGACCAACAACGCGGCTTCAGTCGGGTCTCCGGCCACTTGATAGGAATGCTCCGAGTCTTTGATCGGTTCGATCTGCGCGTCATTATTCAGGATGCCGAGCCAAAGCGCAGTGCGGACAGCCATGTGTTGAGCCCATTGAATCTTTTTGCCGTCCACTAAAAAGTTCCCTTCGGATGAATATCCTTTGCCTGTAATTTCGATGGTTTGATTGTCAACCCACAAACGCGTGACCGTCATTTCGTTTTGAGTGAGCGTGCCGGTTTTATCGGAACAGATCACAGTCGCCGACCCTAGCGTCTCAACGGAAGCCAGCCGCCGGATCAGCGCGTGGCGTTGAATCATCTCGCGCATTCCCAGCGCCAGGCTGATTGTCACAACCGCAGGCAATCCCTCCGGCACCGCCGCAATCGCAAGGCTGACCGCGATGATAAAGACATTTGTAATTTCTTTGGCGTATACTTGAAGATAAATCAATGGACCGGAGAAAAAAGACAAGATGTTTGTGGCGTCGATTAATTCAAGGATGAACACCACCGCGACCAGAATCAACGCGCCGATACTGAGAGTCTTTCCCAATTGATCGAGTCGACTCTGTAATGGCGTTTCTTCCACTTCAACATTTTGTAACATGCTGGCGATCAAACCTAACTGTGTGTGCATTCCTGTGCTGACTACGACGCCGCGTCCGCGCCCGTACGAAACCAGCGTTCCCATAAACGCGGTGTTCTTACGATCACCCAACGAAGCGTTTTGATTCAAAACGAGCGCGGCGTTTTTTTGAACGGGCATTGACTCGCCGGTCAACGATGCCTCCTCAACGCGCAAATTGACCGCTTCCAATAAACGCACATCGGCGGGAACGTAATTTCCTGCCTCAAGGAAAACAATGTCACCCGGAACCAGCTCGCGCGCCGGAAGTGTTTGGCGATGACCGTCACGCAGAACATGAGCTTCGGGTGCAGCCAATTGTTTCAATGCCGCTAAAGCTTGCTCGGCGCGGCGCTCTTGAATGATTCCGAGGATGGTATTCAAAATAACGATGGAAAGAATCGCCAAAGCGTCTATCCATTCCCCCAGCAAAGCAGAAATCAACGAAGACACGATCAGCAGAATGACGACAAAATTATTTAATTGATCCCACAACGTGATCCAAAATCCGGGACGCGGCGCTTCCTGTAATTGATTTGGTCCATACCGATGCAAACGCTGAGAAACTTCCTCGACAGTTAATCCATTCTCGTGAACCTGCAAATCGCGCAGCACATCTTCGACCTTCAAGGCGTGCCAAGCGGGTTGCAGATTCTTTTCATCGTTTGTCATGAGTCAATTCCAAATTTACTGCAATGTTTTGGGGAGAAAAAAGACCACCACGAATCAACATCGTGGTGGTCTTGCCAACGCAGGAAGCGTATGGACTGCCGATGACGTTTCCGTCAATGGTATGACGACAATCCATTGGCGTCGTGATTTGATCACGCCGCCACGGCTACTCCCCAACCAAAATTAAGTCTATTCCGTTGCGAAAGGAATGTCAAGCCAAAAATTCTCGTTCATAAAGTCTCGTCTAATGATGCGGGGAAATATATTCCAGCCACCAGTTGCTTGTATCGCGCAATTGATTCAAAGATGTTAAATTCAGCGCAGTCAATCCCCATAAGAGGTGGTGACTGATTTCCATTTCCATGCAGGTATATCCGGGCTTATCTTGTTGAGCACATGGAGTGGATGAAATCCCGATCGTCAATATTTGCGCCATCCAGAGTGACGTCTTAAGTCTGAGCGACCAGTTATAAAAACTATTCGAGACCAGATAAAATTGAATCCAATTCTGATGCGCTTTACATCCATCCACGCAAATATTTGTGGAAGATGGATACGCAATCTGAATGTTTGGTTTTATACTGGCAACATCACTGGTTGTGGTTCTTCTCACTGAACAGGCAGTTAACAATTCGAATATCAGGCATACTAAAATTCCCGATAAAATAATGGTTGACTTTCTTTGCATTTCGCTTCCTTACATTCACGTTGAGATCGAAAAGGGAACGTGAAATCCGCGCCCTTTCTCTGTAAGCGCATTATATAGTAAACCACTTTTATTTTGCTTTACAAATCCGTCAATTATTCAGGTGCAATCCGAGTCCCCGGTGCAATCTCAACGTTCTTCGGAATGACCACGATTCCATCGCGCACGACCCACTTTTCAGCATCGAAGCTGACATGCCGCGGAAACGGACGGATCATTACGCCTTCTCCGATACGCACGTTCTTATCAATGATCGCTCCTTCGATTTCGCAATTGGGGCCGATTCCGGTTGGAATGGAGGAGGGATGTTTTCCGGGATCGTAGTAATCGGAGCCCATCAAAATCGTATCTTTAATCTGCGTTCCCGATGCGACCTGACCGCGGATCCCGATCACCGAATGGACGATCTTCGAGTTCTGGATTCGGCAACCATCTGTGAGGACAACATCTTCCAATTGGCTGTTATGCACAATGCTTCCCGGTAAAAAGCGGGCATGCGTATAAATTGGAAACTTTGGATCATAGAAATTAAACGGCGGATCCGCCGAAGCCATTTCCAAATTGATTTCATAAAAAGAGCTGATCGTGCCGATATCCCGCCAATACCCGTCATAATAAAAGCCATAAACCTTGTGTGAATGCACAGCTTCTGGAATGATGTTAATGCCAAAATCATCATAGCTCGGATGATAGGTAAGCAGATCAATCAACACTTGGGTTTTGAATAAATAAATACCCATGGAAGCCTGGAAAGGACGTTCCGGATCATCACGGCTGATGAAGCGATCTTGAGTTTCTTTATCCTGAGGCTTTTCCACAAAATCGGAGATGCGGCCATCCGATTCACATTTCAAGATTCCCAGACGCGGCGCTTCATCGCGCGGGACGGGATGAACGGCCACCGTTACATCGGCATCCGTCTGCCAATGGAACTCAGCCATCTCAGCATAATTCATGCGGTAGAGATGATCACCTGCAAGGATCAAAACATATTCCGCGCCCGTAGATTGAATTTCAAACAATTGTTTTCGCACCGCGTCCGCCGTGCCCTGATACCAAGTCGCAGACTCAAGGGTTTGCTCGGCAGCCCAGATCTGCACCCAGCCCGGATGGAACGCGTCGAAGTTATAGGTCTGCGTGATGTGGCGATGAAGCGATACAGAATTGAATTGAGTCAGAATCGCAACGCGGTAAATTTCAGAGTTGATGGCGTTGCTAATCGGAATATCAATCAGCCGATATTGACCCGCAATCGGCACAGCTGGTTTGGAACGCATCTTCGTCAGCGGATAAAGACGCGCGCCGCGTCCGCCGCCCATAATCACCGCCAATATATCGTTCATGGTTGCAGACATCGTTGACCTCCGCGCAAAAGATGATGGTGTTCTTATCTCTTCGTTCCAAAAAAGCCGCGCAGTTTTTGTATCACATAAAGAATCGGATAGGTAATGGCTAACAACACATCCATCAGTATAAATATAAGATTGATTTTCATCTCTCTGCCTCTATCACAAATCTTTATAAAATCAAAACGCGAGACTGCTGAGGCATCTCGCGCTAACGTCAAGGCGGGCGAGCGCCCGCAAACCGAACTGAATGATATAATTACTAAACAATATGCCGAAGGAGGGACTTGAACCCTCAATCCCGAAGGAACACGAGTTTGAGTCGTGCGCGTCTGCCAGTTCCGCCACTTCGGCTTAGGCGCATAGTATAACCAACCCCACAGACAAGGTCAAGATGAAACTTGGAATTATAGGACTCCCTCAATCAGGAAAAACGACCATCTTCAACGCGCTGACGCGCGGCAACACGCCGACGAACGCCAGCGCGGGACGCATCGAAGTTCATACCGCAGTCGTGGATGTTCCCGATCCGCGCGTGGACAAACTCTCGGCGATGTTCAAACCGAAGAAAACGATTTATGCTAAAGTGACCTACGCAGACATCGCGGGACTGGAAACGGGTTCCGCTAAAACCGGCATCTCCGGCCAATTGCTGAATCAACTCGCGCAGATGGATGGATTCATTTTGGTGGTGCGCGCTTTTGCGGACGATAACGTTCCGCATCCAGCGGGAAGCGTGGACGCGCAACGCGATGTTGATACGATGTTGAGCGAACTTCTGCTCAATGATCTGATCGCCGTCGAACGCAAATTGGAACGCTTGATTGAAGAACGAAAAAAAGGCGGCACGGACAAAGTTTTGAATGAACGGCAAACTGTTTTATTCACGCGTCTGCATGAAGCACTAAACTCAAACACGCCGCTTCGCAAACTAGAATTCAATGAGGATGAGTCGCATGAATTGTCTTCATTTGGATTGCTCACGCGCAAACCGGTTTTGACCGTGTTCAATTTGGGCGAAGGTCAAACTGCACCGACGACGCAACTCGATCATCCGTCCGTGGCATTGATGGGCAAACTTGAAATGGAAATCGTTCAACTCAGCGCGGACGATGCGGAAGTGTTTATGAAGGAATATGGCATTGAAGAACTCAGCCTAAGCAAGATGATCAAGCTGTCTTATGATTTGCTTCAACAGCAATCGTTCTTCACCGTCGGTGAAGACGAAGTCCGCGCCTGGACGACGCGGCGCGGCGCGAGCGCGGTGGAAGCCGCGGGCGAAATCCATACCGATATTCAACGCGGCTTTGTGCGCGCCGAAGTGGTGGCTTGTGATGATTTGCTTTCGCTCGGCGGAATGAGTGAAGCCAAAACTAAAGGCAAGCTACGGCTCGAAGGCAAAGAATATCTCGTGAAGGACGGAGATATTATGCATATTAGGTTCAATATATAAAAGCAACAAACGGTAACAGGAAGAATTGTTTTCGCTAGCCCTCAATCGACAAGACGATATACCAATTTCCTTCAATGTGGCGATACAGTGTGTCATCCGATATTGGATCATGCATTGCATCTGTGTCAGTGTTCTCTACGAGATGGTCAGGAGGTGAGGTTATGTAAGCGTAGCCTTTGCATGAACCTCGGAGAAAGATACCCTGACAAGAAACCCATATCAAGTATGACCCATCAACGCTTTCCGAAAATTCAACATTAATTCCAAGCTGTTTGCCTAATTGCACGGCTCTGTTACAGACATCGTAGTTGGCAGCGTTAACAATCGTCTGGTCTTGAAGTTCACAATTTTCTGCGCTCGGGTAAATAACATATAGTTCCTTCTCGCTTACTAGTAACTGCGCTAATTCGTTAAATTCCGTCTTGTGCTGATAGTAATTGTTAAGCATTTGTTTGTCATAAGGGTGCGGATACTTTATAACAAACCAAATTAAAAACCCACAAATGCTCAAAAGAAGAATTAAACATAGGAATATTAAGATATTTCGGCTACTTATTTTGTTATGACTCAATAGGAAAGAGGACACATCGTCACCTATTTTATTTCGGACTAATTATGAGTAAACGTAAACTTTAATAGTTATGTCAATCCGTAATAACATTATTTATAATGCTTCATTCTAGAATGATAATACTTACCATTCATTCGCTTCCAAAATCCACTGTGTAATAACCTCCATACGCGCTGTTCGCAAGATACGCATATCCGCCGCCCATATCTGTAACGCTATTATTTAATATTGCATCGTGGTGAACCGGATCGTTCATCCACCAATTGAACGCGTCCGTTGGATAACCGCTGGCATAAATGATCTCAAGATAATTAACGGGATTATATCCAGCCGCGACAATGCGCTGGTCAATGGATGAGCCATCGGAACCGGTATGACTCAACGAACTATTACATGCCATGTCCGCGCTGTGACCTTGCGCGGCGACCGTCAATTGCGAATTGATCGAAAGTTGATTCAGCCCAGCCTGTTTGCGCGCGTTATTGATCAGATTTTCAATCTCACTGACATCCGATGAACTAGATGTATATTTACAACTCCTAGAGCTGATAGCTCGACTCACCGGCGTGCTATTGGATGACGGCGCGATGTACGGCGTAACAGATGGAACATTGCCGATGATGATCTTGACCCAAAAATTATTATAGATACCAATGGGGACAGGCTTTCCATTCTGATCGTTCAGCACAAAATAACCGGCATAAGAATTATAAGCAGTGGGCGCGGTCAATGTTAAAGAAACATCAACCGTCTTTTGCGGTGCGGTGGTTGGAACCGGCGCAGAGTCCGGCGCGCCCATTCGGTCGCCGGAAGCGAAGGCAATTGTGTATCCTGTCCATGTGCAGGTGCCGGTGTTTTCAAAACGCCACACCTTCGTAAATTTTGTTCCGGGCGCGACATACGTATTATCGGGAATGGTCACATCTTGAAGCACAACCGCGCGTTCCTTGCAAGCCGCGAGCGTGGCATTCACGGTCGGCGTGATGGATGTGGGCGATTCAGTCGGACGCGCAAAAGGCGTGTTGGTGGCTGGCAAAGTCGCGGTCAAAAAAAGCGGCGTGGGGCTAACCGCGTTCGAAGAAATCGAAACGCTGCACGCGGTCAATGCCAATGCAAGCACCAAAGTCAAAAACAATTTCTTTAACATTTCAAAACATCATCATCTGACCTTTGATCTGGTCGACGGGATCGCTGGCGATTTGTTCTTCGAAAGTTTCACGCGTCAAAATCGGGACCTCAGCGAGGGCGCGCAGTAAACGATATTTCACTAGCCGAACATTTTTCAAACGCTCCGCCAGCGCCGGATCGCGTTGAACTTTATATGCAACCAGCGCAGCGCGTCCGCCGGGGATGACCAGCAAAGTTTGTTCAGGCGGATAAGATATTTCAGCAATCGCGCGTCCCACCAGCGCGGAAGCCAGCGCCGAAAATACGTGGATAATTTTTCCTTTGTCTTCCCAAATCAATAATTTATCTTTATGTTGAATTCTATATTTCAATCGGTTGCCAATCGAATCGATCAACGCCATCATTTTATTTAATTCATCGCGCCGCGCAGACGAGATATCTTCGGCACGCAATTTCCAACTCGCTCCATCTTTTTCTGCATACGAATTTAGCACTGCATAGATCATAGCTTTAGACGGAGTCAACAAACCAGGGAAGCGTGGATACAAATCGTCTTCGATTTCGAGGAAGATGCTATCCGGATTCTTTTGCAGGAAAGTGACCACTGCAACTTCAACGCGGTCGGCAAGATTTTCTGCGCGACTTTGTCCGCGTAAACCCCACAACCCAGTCTCCACGCTTTCGCCGCTGGAATAATGAACAAGCTCGCCGTCACCTCTTAATGCAGTTTCAATGGTCATTTGTGTTTTTCGCAGCGCGTCATCAAACGCCTGATCTTTTATCTTCAACGCGTGAGATTCATTCAACGCAATTAAACCGGCGGCGTGGACATGCAAATAACTGGCAGGTTCGCCGCGTTCCGATAAATGTTCGCGGACTGCTGATCGAATCGAATCCATTTCCGGTTCGATTGATTCGCGGTGCAACTGTTCGCCGCGTTCCCAAACCATTTGAATCGGATCGTGCTCCGTGCGCAAGGCAAGGCTTTTCAAATCAAAGCCAGCCGCGTCCGCGGCGGTCAATGCAGAAGTGAGAAAAGAAGGTTCGGCTTCCGGCAACAATCCGAAGAATGGCGTGCCAAGCGCAAGCAGATCAAACAGATGCGCGAACGCGGCGTTCAACGCGGTGGCGTTCCATGCCCAATCGTAACGTCGGCGGCGCAGCGCGATCTTATACGGCTCGACAGCTCCGCGTCCCCACAGCCAACCAGCCCACAATGCAGAGAGAGTCCAGAATGCTTGATTGGGACGCGGCAAAGCAGTGATCACAGCCGAGATCGGAATTTCTTTTTTGACTTCATGCGCCAAATCTTTAAGACGGCCTTCGTAAATGCAGATGCCGCCGCTTTCGGGAATTTTTTGGGGCCATGCTTCACACACGACATTCGAAGCGGTTTCTGTCCATAGAGTGATTCCGCGTTCCAACATCATCCAAAGATTATGCTCGCGGAATTGATTCGGGATATTGAGAAGTTTCGGGCGCACTCGTTCGGATGGATAATCCCATAATGTATTGCCTGCGTCGCACGCGACCAGAATCAGCGCGGTCAACGCGCGGCGGCGTTCGGATGTGAGATTCAAACTATCCAAACGATTGATGATCGTGGTCAATACATACAACGGGCGCGGTAGATAATGTTGAATGGCTTCTTCAACGTAAACGCGATCTTCATCATCCAGTGAAGCCACGCGCTCGAATGCGCGTGAACGATGCAATGTGTCAGTGGATGCAATCTTTTTGGCGCGCTCGATATCTTCCGGTGTGACAATTCGTTCGCCTGCATCGCCGCACTCTTTGCATTCATAGACGCGCGCATAGGGTGCATCTTCGTCCTTGCGCCATAAAAAGGCTTGGGCAAAAACTTCGTGTCCACATTTTTCACAGGTTGTAATATAAAGCGATTGCAGATGATTCTCAAGACGCTCATCGCCTTTTTTCGAGACGGCCAAATCTGCAAGCGCGGCTTTGAAGTCCGATTCGCTGGGAGGATTCGCTGCCATCTCTAACAAGAATTTTGTGATGGGATTATTGACTGTCACGAGCACGCGGTATCCCGCGCGCGCGGCTTCAATCGCAACCTGAGGCGCAAAGCCAAATGGATCGAGCAGCCAGCTTCCAGTCGAGACATGACGCGACAGCCACGTTGAAATCGTGCCTTCTTCCAACGGAGGAATGAAGCGAGACAAAGGTCCCGGGTCAGCGGCCTTCAATCCGGGAATATAAGGCTGGGCGTCCATCTCTTAATCATAGGATTGCGCTAAATAAATCAAAAAGCGGTAGAGGCCAATAAAGCACAGCAATTTGTTCAATGTGTGCTACCGATGCAAGTTGATGTTTGATCTCGGCAATGCCGCGCTCGTGATAATTTCCGGTATATTCGCGTCCGGCCACGCGGCGGCCGAGTCTATAAAAAATATTTTCGGTTGGACCGGAGACGATCAAGCGGCCTCCCGGCTTAAGCAACCTTAAAAGATTCTTTAATGTTCCTGACAAATCGTCCACATGTTCAAGCACATCCAGCGCGGTGATGATGTCGAAAGACGCGGCCGGCAATTGGTCGAGAGAGAACGTATGCAGATCACAGACTTCGATATTCGATGGAAAATCAATAACTGTCTTCATGCGCTCGAACGGAATCAAATCCACGTCCGCGGCAGTTACCTGATCGGCAAGCTTTCCAAGGGACGGAAGCAGAACGCCTGAACCGCATCCGAAATCAAGAACGCGTTGATACGGTGCACCGCCTTCAATATATTCCATCGTTTTGCGGAGCCGTTGCCAGAATAGCCAATTGATAAATGGATTGGGATGCGAATAGGCTGGGAACGCGGCTTCATCGAGACGACCCGATTCTGATTCGCTTAACACTTTACGAATCGCGGTTCGGAACTTGGATTTATAAGCATTGAAATCAGCATTATTCATAAAGGTTCACAAAGTGGTTCCTTTGGCACAGAACGCAGATCGCTTTCGATGGCAGAAAGTAGAAGTTGAATGCCAAGGAGAACCGTGAGCGTGGGAAGCATCACAGTGCCGGTCGGCGCGGGAATATTCAGGCTGGCATATTGAATCCATTTGATAATTCCAAAGATCAAACCAAATAAAAGTAGAGGGATACCGGCGATCAAATAAATCGTTCCCATTGAAAAATCGTAGATAAAATTTTTCAGTGCCATTCGGCGCAGAAAAGTGATGAAAAGTTTAAATGGAAATTCAAACAAGACTCGCTGAATGATCAAACTGGAAGCCTCACCCTGATAACGCGCAGGCATCGGCACGTCGCGCACGACTGCGCCCAGTAAATATAAATTCGCCAGCATGGAAGTTTCAAAATAATAGGAACGGTCAATTCGTTCCATCGGAAGTTGGGCCAGCGCTTCAGCGCGGATGGCAAGAAAACCATTTGTTGGATCGAAGATATTCCAGTAACCGGTCGCGGCTTTGGCAAAGAAGCCGAGTCCCATATTGCCGAGTCGACGAATGAACGGCATTTTCTGCAAAGCAATAAAATCGCGGAAGCGATTGCCTTTGGCGTAATCCGCTTTACCTTCGATCAATGGCAAAATCAATTCAGGCAAGTGACTCACGTCCATCTGTCCATCGCCGTCAATCTTGACGACAATCTGCGCGTCAAGTTCCAGCGCTTTGCGAAAGCCAGTGATCATCGCGCCGCCCACGCCTTGATTGTGGTCATGTCGCAACAGGATAACTCGCCGGTCGCGTTTAACGAGAGCCACTACGATGTCCGAGGTTGAATCGGGCGAAGCATCATCTACCACGATGATATGACGAACGTATGATGGAAGTCCGCGCAAAACATCAGCGATTTCACCTTCTACGCGATATGCGGGAACGACTGCCGCAATCCTGTATTTTCGAAAATTGACCGTCTCTTTCATTGCGAACAATTGTAATCGAACCTTAGCCATACAGCGCGGTTTTGCGATAGAATATCCACTGAACAAGACAACTTCTCACTTAAGGAAACCATGGCATCCACTGGGGAACGAATCCTCATCGTCGAAAGCGATCCTGATATCAGCGATTTGGTTGGGCGGCAAGCGCTTCAGCCGATGGGGTATCAATTGACCCTGACCGGAGAGGCGGGCGCGGCGATCAAATCGGCGGTTCAAAACCCTCCGGATTTGATTATCGCCAACCTCAATTTGCCCGGCCTTAGCGGCAAGGATTTGATTACCGCTTTGACCTCGCAGGGAATTCGCGCGCCGTTAATTGTGATTGCCGAGAAGGGACAAGAGCAGAGCGTGATCCAAAGTTTTCGTCTCGGCGCAGTGGATGTGATTCTCTGGCCTGCGCGTGATGCTGAAGTGGTACGCGTGGTCGAACGTGCGCTTCAGCAAACCCATGAAACGCGTACTCGCATCCAACTCGACCGTCAACTGGAATCCGCCAATCAGGAACTCCAACATAAAGTCCGCGAATTGACCAGCATCCTCGCTATCGGCAAAGCAGTGACATCCACCACCGATACGCGCCGGCTCTTCGATCAAATCGTTGAAGGCGCGATGCAAGTCTCGGAAGCCGAAACCAGTTGGCTGATGATCCGCGATGAAAACACGCGCGCCTTCTTGCTGACCGCGCATCGCAATCTGCCAGAAAGCTGGGCAAAGAAAATCAATCAACCCTTGGACGATGGTATCAGTTCATTGGTGTCTGTTTCAGCGGAGACACTCTCGATTCACGGCACGCCGCTTGAAAAATTTAAGGTTGCGGCTTTGGGAAAATCAGCCGCAGTCGTGCCGATCAAAGTTCAAAGTGAAGTAATCGGTCTGTTGATCGTCGTCCGCAAAGCAGATCGTGAAATTGATAAAGTCGCGCAGTCTTTGCTCGAAGCAGTCGCCGATTACGCCTCCATTTCTCTCGTCAACGCGCGCTTATTCCGCGTTGTCCAGCAAAATGCTGAGGCGGCCCGAATGAACGAAAAACAGCGCATCGCGATGCTTGAAGCGTTAAGGGAATCCATCCGCGAAGAAATGCAAGTTTCCATGTATCCACTAGAAGCGCTGCTCTCCGGCAAGCCCGGAGTGTTAACCGCCGAACAGGAACAGGCGCTCAAAACCATTCAAAGTTCTTTGCAGCGACTCTCGCGTTCTGGCGAAAAAACGGTCGTGCCTGATGCCGCGAAAAAAAGGAATGGATGACCGAGCGCGATCTGATTCTATTGGCATTGGATGACTCTCAAAGTTTGCACTTGATGGAGCGCGCTCTGCAGGCTGTGGATTATGAAATCGCCATCGCTCATGATGCCGAGGCGTTGAACAAGATCTTAGACGAATCATCTCCGGCTTTGTTGATTATTGCAGAACAATTTTCCGGTAAGAATGGAATCGAAATCGCCGAGGCAGAACTCGAACGCTTTCCAACACTTCCGATTTTGCTGTTTGCCGAAAAAGATACAACCGGCATCATCAAATCCGTTATGAAAGCGGGCTTAAACGGATACCTTTATCCGCCTCTTCACACCGATGACATCGTGAACGCCGTCAATCGAAGTTTGGCGCGCGCCCGGCATCTCGGTGATTGGATCCGCCGCGAGGTGAAGCTTACGACTTCGTCTCTCGAAAAACGTGCCCAAATTTCTGAATCAGAACGAGACAAAATGGAAGCGATCATCGCCAACATCGAAGATGGTGTGATCGTTCTCAATGACGAACATAAGATTCTCTTTACAAACCGTATCGCGCGCGAGACTTTTGGCTTGCCTCCTGAATCAATCGGCAGGCCCATCCTGCACGTGATCCAAAACCCGGACCTTCAGGCATTCCTGCTCCGTTCAGCGGAAAGTTCCATCAAGTATCACGAAATCAATTTCGATGACGGGCGGGTTTTCAACGCACAGCAGACTTCCATACCGCACATCGGTACGGCCATTACTTTGCATGATATTACGTATCTCAAGCAACTGGATCAAATCAAAAGCGAATTCGTCCATACCGTTTCCCATGATCTGCGTTCTCCGTTGACTGCGGTGTTAGGTTACGCCGAGTTGATTTCGCGTGTGGGCCCACTCAACGAACAACAGCAGGAATTTGTGAAGCGGATTCAATCCAGTGTACAAAGCATCACCACTCTCATCAATGATCTGCTTGATCTGGGCCGCCTCGAAGCTGGCTTCGATACGCGCCGCGAACTGGTCCAACTGGAAAGCGTTCTTCATTATTCTTTAGATACGCTTGGGTCGCTAATCACGCAAAAAAATCTTCATCTCGAAAAAAATATTGCACCGAATCTGCCGGCTTTGCGCGCCAACCCGATTCGCATCCGTCAAATGCTGGATAATTTAATCGGGAACGCGATCAAATACACGCCGAATGATGGAACGATCCGCATCAGCATTCGCACTGAGGATCGCCAGCTCGTCTTCGAAATCAGCGACACCGGTCCCGGCATTCCATTAGATGAACAATCCCGCATCTTTGAAAAATTCTATCGCGCCAGCAACGTGTTGGAGGGGCCGAAGGGCACCGGTCTTGGATTATCCATCGTCAAATCCATCGTGGAAAATCATCAAGGACGCGTCTGGGTAGAGTCAACACTGGGACAAGGAGCCACTTTTATGGTGGTATTGCCTGTGTACGAACCATAGATTCTTTTGACACAACATCAATGATTAAAATGCTGCCGCCGGACCTAAATCCGGCGGCAGCTTTCGCCAAAGGAGGAGACAGTGAGGAGCATCTTGGAGGTGTCTTTGTTCCGTCTCCATATTTATAATACCGCAGGGATGAAAATCACGGGATTATCAAATGTCACAAATTAATAGTGATAGTATTCACAATATACGATCTTTAGTTCGGTTTTAGATCGGCAAGAAATTTTCTCATCAATTCAATCGCTTTAGTAGAATCTCGATATGCTATTACCTGCAATTGCGGGTGCGGATTTCCGCTGATCATCTTTGAAAGCTTGCGCCCTTCCTGAAACAAACACAGCACAGGTTTACCAGCATTCAATGCAAAACCAATTTCATATCCGACGCCATGCGATGGCACGCTGACCTCCGCAACCAAGGCATGTGCCGCACGAATCCACGTTACATCGCGTTCGTAAACTTCGCTCGGTGCGACCACTGCATCCAGCGATACCACATTCGATGCGGCCAGATGCGCCGTCGGCACCTCATGACCATCCATAACGAGAGCCGCTGTCAGGTCCTGATAGACGCGTTCAAATTCGCGCCCGCCGGTAATGGAACAGGCAAAATAAATATTCATTTCCTCGGCAATCGTGAAAGGATGGATTGATCTGAAATTTTTTGTTCAGGCATCGGCATCTTGCCGCTGACGCGCATACTTTCCAAGTCGGTGCTGAAGCCCATCCAGTCATTCACCAAAATAATAAAATGCGGCGTGCTGTCTTTGAAAAAAAAGGGCGAAAGAAAAAATCGCAATACGGAAAGCGGCAATGGGAATGCGTTCAAGTCGATCTTGACCGCTGTCATGCTCGCTAACGGCGATATGATCTCCCGCCTCCAGCCCGAAATACTTTTCGGTGGAAATGTTGCTCCCATACTGACCGTCGTCGTGCGAAGGATGCGGCGATACGAAATGTTCATTCGCAAAAATGGAGTCACCAGCCGCAAGTGATCGCCGAACAGTTGCACATATCCGCTTTTGCGAAAGGATGCCATGACCAGCGAGACAAAAATCACGACACCACCCAACCAAGCCATCGCCTGCCAGCGCCAAGGCTCGGCAAGCCGCATGAATGGATTTTGATAAAGCGGCCACGCCAGTGATGCCAATGCCAAACCTAAAAACAGGATGGCGGGCCACCAGCGATCAATCATGTGTGTGTAAATGACGAGCGGATAACGTTTTCCTGCTTTTGCCATAGATCAATTTTCAGTATCCGATGATATCGCGCGCCCGCTTCTTTTCTCGACTTCTGGCTTGCCGCCGTTTAATTGAGCGCTCAAATTTCCGATCGCTTGTTCAAGATGTTCGCCGCGCAAACTGAATGTAATATCGCCGCGCGTTTTTTCGATGATGCCGCGTGCCAAGTCGGTTTGTCGGCGCAGACCGTTGGTGATCGCATCGGGATAATCCATGGTAACCAAGACAGAATAAATATCATCCATGATGCCGAGCAATCGTTCTGCCTCTTGTGAATAACCATGACGCAAAATATCAAGCGTGCGACGGCGCAACTCGCCAACCACTTCAGCCAAGCCATTTAAATAAGTAAATCCTGCGACTCCCAATTCTTCAGGCGTAAGCAAAGGTTGATTTCGAATCAGCGCACAAGTGACATTGGCCTCGACAAACTCTTTCAGCGCATCTTGTGTATAACCCGAATAGAAAAGGTCAGGATATTGGGCAAGATCATTTTTCAAACGGTCCGCGAGTTCGCGCGCTTCGGACAAATGTCCTTGCATCACATCCGTCTCATCGCGATGAACCGCACGGATCGCAAGGGAACAAGCGCGCGTCAACTGACGGGCTTGAGATAAAGCCTGATCGCGAGACGCAGTGCGTGTGTCGAAGCTATGACGAATCTGATCGGCGATACTTTCAAGTTTTTCCATGATGAAATTCAACCTTAAGGTTTATCTCCTTTTGGAGGCTCGGGCGGCTGCTGGTGCGGGCGAAAGAGATTTTCAGCCAGCGAGGTATTATTCGGTATGTTGATTTCACCAAATACAGATTCGTATCGTGAAAGATTTTCTGCTAAAGCGCGCACCAGCAATTTCGCAGAAAGCGGCGACATCAATACCCGCGCTTTCACTGTCGCTTTGGTATCTCCTGGCAATATATGTGCAAAGTCCATCACGATATCGGCGGGAGAATGCGAAATGCGCGCCAAGTTAGCATAGACCACATCAAGCCCCGAAGGAACTTCAAGCGATGGCGAAGTTGGAGGATTAGGAAGAGTCATGTTTCTCTCCGATCATGTGGAAATGTTTCCTATAATTTAAAATGGAATATCATCTTCAGCAGGAGCAACAGCCATATCGCCTGCATCAGTCGCGGAACCGGCTCCAGAATCGCTTTCGCCGCGTGAGCTTAAGAAACGAATCGTGCCTGCCGTAACTTCAAAAGATGCGCCGGATGATCCATCTTGTTTTTGCCAGATGCGAGGACCGCCCGTGTTTTTATCCGGCGTAAGGCGTCCTTCCACTAAAACCTTCGAGCCTTTCTTAAGATATTGATTACAGATCTCGGCCTGCTTTCCCCAGGCTGAGACGCGGAACCAAATCGTTTCGTTGACCTGTTCGCCATTGGATGAAGTATAGCGGCGATTGGATGCAACTGAAAACGACGTCACCGCTTGGCCCGAGGGCGTATAGCGCATTTCAGGATCTTTGCCGACATTGCCGACAATAACGATAGTGTGAAACATGGGAAATCTCCTTTGTGTATAGGGAACGCCGCAGCCGCGGCGTTGACGATTGATATTTCAATTGTACACTTGTTGCTGATAGTTGCGAGGAGATTTCATGAAAGAGCCGTCACCTTTTCAGGTGACGGCTTCTTGGATAAATATTGATGGTGATTAATCTGCCGCGGCGACAACGGCTTGCAGTGCCTCATTCGGCTGAGGCCGGGCCGCAAAACGGAAGCCAAAGAACATCAAGATACTGCATAAAAATTCGGCGAGGTATAGGAATTGACCGTAGCCGAGGTGAGTCAATTCACTGCCGAAAGCGATCAGCAGCGCGCCAGCCGCGATCAGAACATTGCCAACTACGCGATTGGGAAGCACTCGTTTGCGCCAGAATAGATACGCCGACCACAAGGCGCCACCCACCAGCGTGACCAGGCCATAAGTTCCAAAAAGAATAGTTGGTATAAGAATCACGTTGAAGGATGCGGCTGGGATGATCGCTTTGTATTGCTGGCTGATCGGCAACCCTAATTGGAAAGCATTGCCATTGATCGGGATGGACAGCATCAGGCCCGCGCTCACCAGACTCGCCAGAACCAGAATGCCGGCCACGATGTGAACCCAGCGGCGCTTGAATAGCAGATAGAGCGTGCCTTGGCCAATCCATGCCGGATTTAAGATGGCGCCAAATAAGTACCACATCACGAAGACCGTTCGGCTCCAAGCGAGGGAAAGATATGCCTCGGCAAAGCTGCCCAATCCAAACATTGCCAGTCCAACACCCCAGAACAAAAAAGGCGGCGCGTGACGAACAAAATAACGTTGAAGAACATAAATAGTAAATCCCAACATGATCGCGGTTGAGATAAACGGAAGAATTTGATTGATTGACACGATGCTCTCCTATCGGGTAAGAATTAAAAATGGATAATGCCGAGCAATACGCCGGCCGCGAATAAGATCAACGCTACGGTAAGTATCCCCATCAGAATCAAAAGAACCGGGATGACTCTTTCAAACATCAAAGAATTTTTGGGCATATGTGATTTTTGGTTTGTGGGCGAATCGTCCGGCATGTTGACCTCACCATCTCTCTCGTTTGATAATGTACATTCTCCAACATATTTAAAAACGGGTCAACGCAAGTTTTAGTAGGTTTATATTAATTTTTGAATAGAATCTCTTATCTTACATCGTTGCTTTTTGCCAGATTTCTGATTTATACTTTCTTTATATCTTATAAGGAGAAAGTACATGTCACGAACAACCCGTACGAAAAAATATTTAACCACAGCATCTGCCTTGGACATTGAGCGCTGGATTGGGAAGTAATCCGAAAATGCAGATTGCTCTAAAACACAATCGTTGGGTCGTCATCAGTACGACAATCCTGATTTTATTGGCGACCCTTTCCTGTCAGCTTCTAAACACTCCGACCCTACGCTTTATTCCTGATGCAATGCCCAAAGGCCGAGTAGGAGATTTTTATTACGTGATCGTAAAAATCACGAATAACCAAACACCCGCAGGCGAGTTCACCATTTCTCAGGGCAATCTCCCGAAAGGTCTGATGTTCCAAAGATTGACAGGACAAGATGCGGTTTTAATTTCAGGGACACCGCAAGAATCTGGCGCGTTCCACTTCGTGGTCAATGTATGGTGCTACGGCACCAATCATTCGGGACAAACCGGGACAAAAGATTATGTCATCCCAATCAACCCATGATAATTTCAGCTCAATACATGCCTTACGATTCATCGTCTCGTCCTCTGGGAGAAGTAGAATCAAATCATTAGCGGACAAAGCTTCTCCTCCTCAAACAGACATCCGAAGGAAATACTTCGGATGTCTTAAATCTTATAGAGTTCAAGAATAAATTTTCATGAGTTTATAAGGTTTTGGTGATATATTTCCAGAAATTTTTTGCCAAAGAAGGAGACTTATGGATACCCCCAAACGTTATCACCCTGTATTAGTAACATTGCACTGGCTGGTTGCCCTGCTCGTATTCACGGATTTATATATTGGATACTTTTATATACGTCCGATATTGATGCGAGGCCGAGGCGGAGTGCCCGGCACGGATCTGATCTTAAAAATTCACATGGCGGCTGGGCTTCTCATTCTTTTATTGATCGTAGCTCGCTTCATCGTTCGGCTTTCGACCCGCAAACCTGCACCTGCCAACGCAGGTTTCAAAATCTTTAATTGGATTGCAAGGCCGGTTCATTATGCTTTATATTTCTTTGTGTTTGTAATGACGATTGTCGGATTACTACTTTCTTTGCAGACCAATCGCTTACAGGTAGCTTTTCTCGGCGCTACTGGCGGACCGGGAAGCGGTTTGCCTCGAACCGGCTTCGGCACGCCCGGTGCTTTTCCTCAGCCCGGACCAGGCACTCCATTTCCTAATTTCAATGGTGCGCCCGGCTCTCCTACGGCTCCAGGATTTCCTCCTCCGGGAGGCCGCCGCGGTTTCAACCCGGCCTTTTTGCTGCTGCCCATCCATCTTTATATATCTGTGATACTGCTCGCTTTGCTCACGTTGCATATTCTCGCGGCGTGTTATCACCAATTCATTCGGAAAGATCATCTGCTCAGCAGGATGTGGTACGGACAGGCATGAATGCAAAAGTGCGAAGGAAATTCCTTCGCACTCTCTTTTTAAAATATGAACCATTGACATTCCCATTCCATATTTGAAACCGTTCATTTAGGAGTGGCTGTCGGTTTGGGCGTAGACGTTGGTTTAGGAGTCGACGTTGGCGGTTTCGGCGTAGGCGTCTTGCTGGAAGTGGGAGTAGATGTTGGTGGCTTTGGCGTAGGTGTATTACTGGGAGTAGGAGTATTGCTAGGAGTTGGTGTATTGCCAATGGTCGGTGTATAAGATGGGGTCAATGTTGGTCCGTATGTAGTTGTTGCCACGTATGTCGCTGTTGATTCGTATGTAGCAGTTGCATCCTCATTGACATCAATGATCACATACACGGTCACGCCGAACACTTCTCCAGAGTCGTTGGCTAAACGCCAGTAACCGGTATATTCTCCAGTGGTGGTTGGGGCAGTCAACGTCACCGACGCTTCCGCTTGCTGACTAGGCGTAACCGAGGCGCCGATGCTTGTATTCGTTCCGCCCATCTGATTACCGCTGACAAAAGTTAAAGTGTAACCGGTGTCCCACGTACAGGAGCCGGTATTTTGGAACATCCATGTTTTGACAAAAGCCTCGCCCGGATTCTCGACGGTGTGATCGGGGATGGTTACATCTGAAATATAGCTGGCATCATCACATCCGCTGGATGTTGACGCGTAAGGAGTCGAAGTTGGCAGTGCGAACACGAGCGTAGGCGGATTCGTCGGAGAGGAAATCCCGCTATCGGTCGCAGATGGAATCGGAATCAATGTCGCGCTTGGATCAACCGTTGGCTGTGCACTGGACGCGGCCTGAGCCTGAATGGTCTGCGCGGCCGAGGTATAAATTGCATCGAGTGTGTCGGTTGCATTTGCTGAAGAGGATGGACCACAGGCGCTCAAAAAGATAGCGGATAATATTATCGCCCCAAGGAGAATTCTTTTTGCATGATTCATGAGCTTTATTCCTTCCATCGATTCGCTCAAGCGAATCATCATTATGATACTGAATCACAGTGAAAGAGTTGTGAAATTGTGATGTTGAAATTATGTCAAATATATGATGAAAATTTATAACCCTCCCGATTAGAATGTTTTTTGATGAATCTTATTCCAATCTTATTGGATCATTAATTTAGCCGCACGCCTTCCAATCTCCACTGCAAAATTCGTGCCGCGATCCCACGGATAGACCTGGCTCATTGAGGCGAAATACAATCCTTCAACCGGGGTTTCAATGGACGGAATATTCCTTGAGTGATTCACAAGCGGAACAGGCTGGGCATAATTCGTTTTGAAGACCCATACTTTTTTGATCCAATCCTTATCGAAAGCAGGATTGAATTTTTTAAGCGCAGGCAAAAAACGTTCGAGTAGTTCGCCATCATTCATCGAAAAATATTCATGACCATCTTCGAGATAATCACCCGCATAAACAATGTGATCGCCGCCAAAATTTTTGGGTGATACAAAATTCGTATGCTCCACCAGCGCCAAAAACGGATAGCCCTCTTCCTTGGGCAAGTTAAACCAATAATAACCTTGCTCCGAAAGTTGTTGCTTGAGCGAAAGCACCATCACGACTGCGCCCATGGATTTTAATTCAAGCAAACCGTGCAAATAATCCTCAGGTAGATCAGGACACAACTTGGCCATCAGGTTCGGTGAGGTGGTGACCAAGATCTTGTCGAATGATCCGATCCGATCCGTATCGATCAGCAGGCCTTTATTCGGCTCTCGTTTAATAAATTTGACGCGCGTCTGTAATCGAATCTCGACGCCCATCATGCGAAGCCGGTCAGCGAACAGATCGGCAAATCGTTGAAAGCCGCCTTGAAACGTTCCCAGACGTGTCGTACGCGCTTTGATGCGCGCCCACATCCAGGCCATATTGACATCAGCATAATAGGGACCAAATTTGCCGATCAATAATGGCTTCCACATTTTTTCGTAAACATTTTTTCCAGCCCATTTCATCATCCATGAATCGGCGGTTACTTTTTCAAGGGCCTTCCAGTCGTTGGTTAGACGGAGAAATAATCCAACGAAACCAAAACGAATTTTATCGAAGCCAAATCCAAGTCCGGGAAAGAGCGCCATTTTAGGTATGGAATCAAAAGGATAAAATTTTCCTTCGTGATACATCACCGTCATCGGCCGCGGAAAAAGAACTTGATCTTCCCAACCCAATTCACGAATCAGATCAAGCATTGGTTTGTCTGTTTGAAACCAATGATGATAAAACTTTTCGACCGACCAATCCCAGTACGGTTCTCTGAATCCACTCGCCAGCCCGCCGACATAATCAGCTGATTCAAAAATGGTAACTTGATGCCCGGCTTTTTGCAGATCAAAAGCGGCCGCCATGCCGCCAAATCCCGCGCCGATAATTGCAATCTTCATTAAATAGATATCCTTTTTCTCAAGAGCACAGTCACCTCTACGTGCTGATTTCTGTTTCTGCCCGGAGCGAATCGTTCCATTTGATTCCCTCGCGGGTCAAAAAATATGCGCCCAACAATGTGATCGGCAACCAAAGCGCAACATGCAAAACGAGGGTGTATCCCACAGCGGTCGCTTGATTAACTCCATATGCCGTCAATACCGCAATGCCCGGCGCGTCGAACGTGCCGATGTATCCCGGCGCGGACGGAATCGTCGTTGCCAGATTCACAATACCATTCATCAGCATCAATGCAAAAAATGAAACACTAAAATTAAAGGCGTGCATTACCAGCCAATATTTGCTGGTTTCAAGCAGCCAAATAACGAGAGACGTGAGAAATACCATCAGGATAGTGAACGGCGAACGCAATGAAGCCAAGCCGTCGAGAAATTTATGCATTAAACTACTGGTCTGAACACGAAAGCGCTGAGGCAATAAACGATCAATAAACCACTGACCGATCTTGATCGTGATCTGCGGAAACATTGCCGCCAATAAAAAAAGGATCAATGCGCCGAAGAAGAATCCGGTGCCGATCACGGCGACTTGCTGTATGTTGCCGACAAACCCCGATTGCCCTGTCAGCTTTGCGAGCTCGGGCAAATTGACAAAGACAAATGCCAGCATCACCACGCCGTCGAAGATGCGCTCTACAATAATTGTCGCGAGAGAAGCGGAAATGGATACGTCTTCTTTCCGCTTCAAGATCACCGCGCGCAATACTTCACCGGCGCGCGCCGGATAAATATTGTTGCCCATATACCCAATGGTTGTGATTGGAAACATGGTTTTCGTCGGGATTTCTTTGATAGGTTTGAGCAAATAATGCCATCGCCACGCCCGCGCCCACACCGCGACAAAATAAACCGCGATGCCGGGTATCAGCCACCAATAGTCTGCATTTTGCACTACATTCCAGAATTGATTTAGCTGCAAGCCGCGTAATGCCAGCCAGATGAAAACAACACTGATTAGAACTCCAAGCCAGATTTGCCATTTTTTCATAAGTTGATTTTACCAGAGTAAAAATATTACATGGTGATAATTCCAAGAAGAAAACTGCGAACGAGTTATAATTTCCGTCACCTTAGCCATGACAAAAACGATCTATCGTTCCATCCTGATGTTCCTTGCGGCTTGCATGCTTTCTTCTTGTATTCCGTTTTTTTCAAAAGACAAGCGTCCCAATTTCATCGTCATCATTTCCGATGACCAAAGTCACGATAGCATGCAATTTATGCCTCAAACCAAAGCTTTGATTTTTGATCAAGGTGTTACTTTTGCACAGGGATTCGATACAACGCCGCTATGTTGTCCGAGCCGGGCCAGTATTTTCACAGGCATGTACGCTCACAACGATGGCGTAAAAGTCAACACGGATAAACTCAAGTATCAAACGGTGATAACGGCTCTTCATAATAACGGATATTACACGGGCCTCGTAGGAAAATATTTGAATAGCTGGCTCGGCGAACCCAGACCGGAATTTGATTCCTGGGTTTCATGGCCCGGCAGCGTTGCCTCTTATCAGGATCCCAATATTAATGTGAATGGCACATGGAGCATTCATCCCGGCTATATTACCGATGTTGAGAATGACTATGTAATGCAATTTTTGGACCAAGCCTCCAAACAGAGTAAACCGTTCCTGCTGATCTACGCCGCACGCGCACCGCATGCACCAGCGGATCCGTCGCCAACCGATAAAAACCTTTTACAAAATCTACCTCCGTATCGCCCGCCCAGCTTCGACCAAGCGGATGTTTCCAACATGCCAAGTTCCATTTCCAGCATCCCTTTGATGTCGCCGAAAGCCATTGCAAACAATGATGATTTCCGCCGCCGACAACTCCTGACCTTAATCTCGTTGGATAATAACGTCGGGAACATCGTCGCCAAACTCCAACAGATGGGTCAGCTCGATAACACCGCGATCTTTTATATTTCTGATAACGGCCTGCAATGGGGCGAGCATCGCTTGTCAGCGGACAAAGCCGCGGAGTATGAGGAATCGGTTCGCGTCCCATTTGCCATGCGTTATCCTCCGCTCGTTCCAAAGCCATATGTTGAGAATCGTTTGGTCGGCAACATCGACATTGCCCCAACCATCTACGATCTGGCGGGTGTTCCTATTCCATCCAACGTGGATGGAATGTCGTTCGTTAAACTGGTCAATGGCGGAGCATGGCGCGATAATATTCTGATCGAATCGTGGCCTGAGCGCGGTTATTGGGCGGGCATTCGCACCGATCATTTTGTTTATGTGGAAACGGAAGGCGACACGTCCGAGTTATATGATTTGCAAACCGACCCGTTCGAGTTGAATAATTTAATCAACGATCCTCAATATCAATCCATGATCACCGATTTAAAAGCAAAACTTCAAACCGAAAAACAACCTCGTTCCCCTTGATAACTATGAACCTTAACGAATCCGCCCCCGACTTTGAATTGCCCGATCTCAACGGCAAGCTTCATCATCTGAGCGATGACCGCGGCAAAATCGTCATCATAAATTTTTGGTCGTGTGAGTGTCCGCATTGTGAACGCACTGATCACGCACTGATGGCCATGTCCGTGCAATGGGCGGAGGAGGTGGTGATGCTGTTCATCGCATCGAATCGAAACGAAACCGCTCAAAGCATCGAAGAAGCTTCCAAAGCGCGCCGCCTGCCGATCGTCCTGTTTGACGCGAATCATTTCGTCGCAGATTTATATAACGCACAAACCACGCCTCATATTTTCATCATTGACCATGATGGAATCCTGCGCTATCGCGGCTCAGTGGACGATGTGACGTTCCGCCAGCGCAAACCCACCCGCTTCTTTCTGGACGAGACAGTGGAGGCTTTGCTCGAAGGGAATTTACCCGCGCTGACAGAGACTCCCGCTTATGGCTGTACCATCGTTCGAGAGATTTGATTCGTGCTAAAATCTCGTTGTGATTGAAACAGAACGATTAACTGTATTTCTAAAAAAGATTCACTTGTTCAACGGCTTGACCGATGAACAACTTGGAACGGTTGCCGCGCAATTGAAAGATGAAAGCCGAAAAGCAGAAGAAATTATTTTCGAAGAAGGCACGCAGGGCGATACCTTCTATTTGATTTTTAGCGGAAAAGCCGTCGTCTTCCGAAAGTCGAAGAAACAAAACGAACAGACTGAAAGGCAACTCGCGATTCTGTTTGCGGGAGATTACTTTGGCGAAGAAGCCCTGCTGACCAACCAAAGACGAAGCGCATCTGTCCGCATTGAAGAAGACGCGGTTCTATTAAGCTTGCCTCGCGCAAAGTTCCTGACGCTCCTAAAAACAATCCCTCACATGAAACCGAACTTCCTGATCTCGGTAGAGAGCCGGAAGTTGTCGCGCCGATTGCAATTCAAATGGGTACGCTCTGACGAGGTGATCTATTTTCTGGCGCGCAAGCACATTATCCTTTTCGTGCAAGCCGCGCTTGGACCTGTTGGGTTTCTGCTATTGCCAGCTGCTTTGATCATTGGATTTCTATTTTTACACCTTTTCTTTCTATTGTTGATAGCGCTGGTTATCACATTAATCGTTACCGGCATCTTGGCATGGGAATGGGTGGATTGGGGAAATGATTATTACATCGTGACCAACCAGCGCGTGGTCTGGCTTGAAAAAGTGGTCGGCTTATACGATAGTCGGCAGGAATCGCCGCTTCCCACGGTGCTCTCCGTCAGCACCGAGACCGAACCGCTGGGTCGAGCGCTGGATTATGGAAACGTTATCATCCGTACATTCGTAGGGCGCATCGTCTTTCATCATGTGGCTCATCCTTATCAAGTGGAAGCCTTGATCAAAGAACATCAGGGCCGAGCGAGAGAAGGCTCGCGCCGCATGGAAGTGGATGCGATGAAGAAAACACTGATCACGCGTATGAATCCAAATCCAGAAAAAACCGCGCCGATCTCGCCGCCAGATCAGTCTGCATCAAATGCAAAAAAGAAAAAGTCGTCTGCGCCGCGTGAAGGCGCGTTCGCAAATCTTTTCAAGGTGCGATTTGAAGATAAAGAGATCATTACCTATCGCAAACATTGGGTTGTGCTGGTCGAGCAGATTTGGTTACCTTCCTTTCTACTACTCGGCATATTAATATTCCTAGCCGTCGGATTCTATTACTTATATTTCACGTCTGCGTCAAAAGTTCCCATTATTGGTCTCGAACGGGGTACGCTTTTCGTTCTTGTACCTATTGCATTTTTTGTTGTGCTGATCTGGTGGATTTATCAATACGTGGACTGGAGCAATGATATTTATCAAGTGACTCCCGACCAGATATTGGATATTGATCGAACACCATTAGGACGTGAAGACCGCACCGCCGCCCAATTGGAAAATATATTGGCGACCGATTCTGAACGCTATGGTATTGTGGGAGTATTCTTCAATTATGGCACAGTTCACATCACGGTGGGTGGCAACAAGATGGCTTTCAAGGATGTATTCGATCCTCTCTCCGTGCAACAAGATATTGACCGCCGCAGATTAGCGCGCAATGCTGCGAAAGAGGAATCCAGAGTCAAGGCGGAACGCGAGCGGCTGGCAGATTGGTTTCTGGCTTACAATGAGATCACCAAACCCGAGAACGAAAAAACAAATGAGTCCGATCAGAAGTAAAATCGGAATATTTCACTTTAGAGGAATCACGTCATGGCATTGCGTACCATAGTTACACTTCCCGAACCCGTGCTGTATCGCAAAGCGCGGACAGTAAAAAAATTCGACAAAGACCTGCAAACCCTTATTGACGATATGATCGACACCATGCGCGACGCGCCCGGAGTTGGATTGGCCGCGCCGCAAGTGGGAATCTCCGAACGATTGATCGTTGTCGAATACGCCGAACAACTTGATGAAGAAGACGAAGGCGAAGAATTTAAAGAAGTCAAGCCGAAACTTTATGTGATGATCAATCCTGAGATCGTGAAAACATCCGAAGAAAAAGTAATAGGCGTGGAAGGATGTTTATCGATTCCCGGTTTGGTCGGTGAGGTCGAACGATTCGAGGAGATTCAACTCAAAGGTTTGAATCGGCGCGGACAACCGATGAAGGTCAAAGCCAAAGGCTGGCTGGCACGCATCTTCCAGCACGAGGTGGATCATATCAATGGTGTGGTCTTTACCCAGCGCGCCACAAAAGTTTGGAAACCGGAAACGCAGGAAGAGGAACAAGATAAAGTCTAGTGATCGCCGTTCGTTGGCTAAAAACAATTTGCCTCGCTTTATTGAACTCTGAAACGCGTCGGGGCGGACATACAAACCATGCACCTCAAACATCTTTCGCTCACCAACTTTCGCAACTTCGCCCGCCTCGACATTGACTTGCCGCGGCGCGTGATATTGCTCGTCGGGGATAACGCACAGGGCAAGACGAGCATTCTCGAAGCGATTTATTTTCTGGCGTCATTCACATCTTTTCAAACCAACACCGATCGTCAATTAGTTAATTTTGTTGAAGCAAAGAATTCTTTGGCGGTTGCGCGTCTCGTCGCCGAATACGAACGCAATAAAAAGAAACATAAACTCGAAGCACGCTTGATTCTCGAACCGACCGGAATCAACGGTCAGCGCTTACGAAAAGAAGTTTTGCTGGATGGTGTGAAGAAACAAATCAATGAGATCATTGGTCATTTCAACGCGGTCATCTTTGTGCCGCAGATGTCCGGCATCATAGAAGATGGTCCCGAAGAACGCCGACGTTATCTCAATCTTGCGTTGGCGCAAACCGTCCCGGCCTACGCGGGCGTGCTCAGTGATTACAATCAGGCGCTCAGTCAGCGCAACGCGTTGCTCAAAGCGTTGAGTGAAAACGGCGGTAACGGCAACCAGCTTGAAGTCTGGGATGAAACGCTGACGCGTCTCGGCGCGCAGATCATCCAATGGCGCATCGAAGCCGTCCAGCAAATCGAACGACTCGCAACGCGCGTCCATCAAGAATTGACTCATGGTCACGAAGTTTTGCGATTGAATTATCAGCCCGCGTATGATCCGTTGCCGCCGCTCAGCATGAAGCTGACGACGGATACGGATCGTTCTTCGCTGAAAGCGGACGAAATCCAAAATGGATTTTTAGCGCGTCTGAAAGAACTTCGCTCCGAAGAGATCGCGCGCGGCGTGACCACCATTGGTCCGCACCGCGACGAGTTGCGATTCTTAACAAATGGAATCGATCTCGGCGATTACGGTTCGCGCGGACAAATCCGTACGACATTGCTGGCGTTGAAACTTGCCGAGGTCAATTGGATGAAGGAACGCACCGGCGAATGGCCCGTGATTTTGCTGGACGAAGTGATGGCTGAACTTGATTTGCAGCGCCGTGCGGATTTGCTAAATTATGTCAGCGATGCAGAGCAAGTGTTATTCACTGCAACCGATGAGCATATGTTCACATCGGAATTTGTGGAGAAAGCGGAAGTATGGAAAGTGTTGGATGGAACGGTAAAGAAAAATTAACCACGACCCTGAAAGAACGCAGGGCTTAGGACACAAAGTAACACAAAGGAAAAATATTTAACCCTTCGTGCATCTTAGTGATCTTTGTGGTTCAAAAGAGATTCGAAAATTAAACGGAGATAAAAATGCCAGTCAAACATGCAATGGATGTCGAAGCCAAGGATGTCTTGAATGCCAAAGACACCAAGATTCAAGTTTTGATTTCATCGCAGGAGGGACCAAACTTCGCCTTGCGGAAATTCTCGATGAAAAAAGATGGCGGCATGCCGCGCCACACGAACACCGTGGAGCACGAGCAATATGTTTTACGCGGACAAGCGACTATTACCATCGGCGACGAGACTCATCACGTCAAAGCCGGTGATGTAGTTTTCATTCCCGAAGGCGCGATCCATTCCTATCAAAACACAGGCGAAGAGCCGTTTGAATTTTTGTGCATCATTCCTAACAAGGAAGATAAAGTCACGGTTGTGGATGCGAGTTGCTAAGATAGAAGCAAAATATGATCACACAGACGACAATAGATAACAAGCCAACGACTTTTCGTGAATGTCCTAATTGTCATAAGCAAATTCAGTATTGGTCGACAAGCGGTATGAGTAACTGCTTTCCGCATTTTTATTGTGAAAAATGTTCAAACGTAATTTGGCGAGAAAAAGATTATGACTTGGTAATGAAAAACGATGTGTCTAATCTCCTGCTTGAACAAATAGTAAATGATCTCCCCCAATGCTCTTGTGGAGGACGATATCAAGCTGGCGCAAATCCTAAATGTCCATTTTGTGGTTTTGAATTTAAGCACCAGCATTCTGTCCTTCAACGGATGACTGATCCGTATGTTATTCTTCAGCAAGGTGCTGTATTTACAATTGTACGAGCTTAGGCTTTATTAAGGAATTTGAATCCTAACGCTTTTTGCTAGCCATTTCTACCTTGCGCAGTTAGTTCAGTGGGAATACTAATTGTCTTATCTTGAATATTCGCCGCGCTAAATCTTATTAATACGAGAGAGATACATAAGAAATGAAAATCGAATTTAGCGGCAAAATTTGGTTCTGGCGCGGACCCGCTCCATTTTTCTTCGTTACCATTCCGGCGAAAGAGAGCTGCGAAATAAAATCTATTTCAAGAATCGTCACGTATGGCTGGGGCGTGATTCCGGTCTATGTTCGGATTGGAAAAACCGAGTGGAAGACTTCCTTGTTCCCTAAAGACGGACGCTATATTGTTCCCATCAAAGCCAGTGTGCGAGAGGCAGAAAATCTTGATGAAGGCGACAAAGTCACCATACAACTCGAAGTTCGTTGACAAATAAATTTCAAATTATTTTTTTGAATATTGATATAATTCCTTCGTCTCAATTATCCTTCATTCCCTCAGGGAGAAATCATGAATCTAAATATTCGCCGCGCCACAACTGCAGATCGAACCGAATGGCTCAGAATGCGTCACGCCTTGTGGTTTTACGATGACATCGAAACGCTGGAACACGACATGGATTCAATGCTCGCCGATCCGCTGACGCCGGTCTTCGTCGTGGAGCGAGCGGATGGAAAACTCGGCGCGTTCATCGAAGCCGGAACGCGAAAATACGCTGATGGCGCGCTCAGCAGCCCAGTCGGTTACATCGAAGGCTGGTATGTGGATGACGACTTACGCGGTCAGGGCATCGGCAAAGCGTTGATGCAGGCCGCCGAAGATTGGGCGCGCAGCATCGGTGCTACCGAGATGGCGTCCGACACGTGGCTGGATAACGAGATCAGCATCAAGGCGCATCTTGCCGCGGGATACGAGGAAGTCGAGCGCCTCGTCCATTTTTTGAAAACACTATAATCGCTCTATGCGGAGATTCCAATGACTCTATCCATCACCAGCCCTGCATTTAAAAATGGTTCAACAATTCCCGCCATGTTCACTTGCATCAGCAAAGATGTTTCTCCGGCTCTCGCGTGGAACGGTCAGCCGTCAGCGACAAAATCTTTCGCGCTTATTTTGGATGATCCGGATGCGCCCGGCGGCACCTGGGTTCATTGGGTGATCTACAACATCCCCGCTTCCGCGCGCGGACTTCAAGAGGCAACGCCCACCAAAGCTCAACTCGCTGACGGCAGTTTGAACGGCGTCAACAGTTGGGGCAACTTGGGTTATGGCGGTCCATGTCCGCCCAGCGGAACGCATCGTTATTTCTTTAAACTTTATGCGCTCGATACGATGCTCGATCTTCCCTCAGGAGCGAGCAAACAGAAATTGCTTTCTGCCATGCAGGAACATATTTTGGCGCAAGGTGAACTGATGGGCACATTCAGCAAATAAACATCATGATACTTATTGGTGAAATCGCCGGCCTGCTGACCTCGCTGTTCTTTGCAATCAACGCAGTCGTTGTAACCAAAGCCGGTCAAAAAGTCGGCTCGTCGTTGATCATCAATCGCACGCGTGTTGTCTTTGCGTTACTTTATCTCGTCATCTTAAATTTGATTTTATATCATCAACCTTTGCCGCTTCAAGCTGGGTCACAACACTGGACGTGGCTTTCGCTTTCCGGCGTCATCGGGTTGGCGTTGGGAGATGCATTTCTTTTTCAAGCCTATTTAATGGTCGGTGCGCGCCTCGGGACTTTGCTTTTGAGTCTCTCCACGATTTTCGGCGCGTTGGAAGCCTGGATATTCTTCGGCGAGTCCTTGAGCTTGATCGAAATCATCGGCATCGCGTTGACTTTGGGCGGAATCATCTGGGTGATCCTCGAACACGGCAATAACAAATCTCAAACACTTCGTCCGTCTGCATTGGGAATTTTATGCGGAGTCCTCGCCGCAATTGGTCAAGCCACCGGATTGGTTTTTTCCAAACAAGGCATGCTGGATAATTTCTCACCGATCAGTGGAAACGTGATCCGCATGTTGGCGGCGGTCATCGCATTATGGCTGATCACATTCCTACAACGCGAAGCGGGAAAAACGATTCGAACTCTTAAAGAAAATCCAAGCGCACTTCAACTGCTTGCGCTCGCGGCGTTGATAGGACCCGTAATCGGAGTCTCGTTATCTTTGCTAGCAGTTCAAAACACAGCCGTCGGCATCGCCAGCGTGCTGACATCTCTTTCGCCGATCTTCATGCTTCCCATCAGCCATTTTTATTTCAAAGAACATCTCGGCTGGCAAGCCGTTGCCGGAACCGTATTGGCAATGATCGGTGTTGCGATTCTCTTTTTGGTCTGAAACAATATAACGAAAGATAAATCACCACAAAGACACGGAGAGCACCAAGTTTTTTTCTTTGTGCCTAAGCACTGCGTTCTTTCAGTGTTGTGGTGAATAGACCAATTGTAAGAAGTATAATCAGCATATGTCTGTGCTTAAGGATAAGCGCATCCTGCTCGGCGTGACCGGTTCCATCGCGGCATTCAAAGCCGCTGATTTGGCTTCGAAGTTGACACAACTCGGCGCGCAAGTGGATGTTATTCTTACATCCGCCGCGGAAAAATTCATCACACCGCTTACGTTTCAATCCGTCACCGGACGCCGCGCTTACACCGATGCTGATTTGTGGGGCGGCGAAGCACACGTTCTGCACATCGGATTAAGTCACAATGCAGACTTGTTCATTATTGCACCATGCACGGCCAATACCATTGCCAAATTGGCTTATGGCGCCGCAGATAATTTGCTTACGATCACTGCATTGGCTTGCCAATGTCCGATTTTGATTGCGCCCGCCATGGATGGCGGCATGTTCGAGTCAATTGCCACGCAAGATAATCTTCGCATCTTAACAAAACGCGGCGTAACTATCGCCGGACCTGCCGAAGGACGCTTCGCATCGGGATTAATTGGCAAAGGACGTTTACTCGAACCGGCTGAACTTATCGGACATATTCGCCTCGTGCTCGGACGAAATGGCTTGCTCGCCGATAAAAAAGTTTTAGTCACGGCTGGAGGTACACAGGAACCTCTCGATCCCGTGC
>JBAUMB010000099.1:0-4112 GCA_049578465.1 Anaerolineales bacterium | reverse complement strand
CTCCATGCCTGCGCCAATATCAAGATCGTTGCCAGCAGCCGCGAAGCGTTGGGTATTTCCGGAGAAACCGTTTATCGTGTGCCGTCGCTCTCCCTGCCGAATCCGGATGAGATCACGCGCGAGGCGTTGACTCAATCTGAATCCGCACAACTGTTTATTGAGCGCGCAACAGCAGCGAATCCAAAATTTAATATATCGGATAAGAACGCCTCTTTCGTCGCTCAAATCTGCCGCCGTCTCGACGGAATCCCACTAGCCCTTGAATTAGCCGCGGCGCGTATAACTGTCTTTTCCGCGGAACAAATCGCATCGCGACTCGATGATCGTTTCCGCTTACTCACCGGCGGAAGTCGTACCGCCCTGCCGCGTCAACAGACTCTGCGCGCCCTGATTGATTGGAGTTACGATATTCTCTCCGAGGACGAGCGCGCATTACTTCGTCGACTCTCCATATTTGCCGGAGGCTGGAACTTTGATTCCGCCGATGCCATTTGCTCCAAGCACGATGTAATGAACTTATTAACTGAGCTCGTGAACAAATCCTTGGTGATCTTTGATGACGAAGGGAATGAGCCGCGTTATCATATGCTTGAAACAGTTCGCCAATATGCCCGCGATAAATTGCTAGAGATGGGAGAGTCGGAAGAAGCCCGCAACGCGCACCTCGATTTCTTTTTTCACTTGACCGAGCTCGCCGCTCCCGAAGTGCTACGTCTTCAAGACTTGGAATGGGTCACGCGCTTAGAAATTGAGTATGACAATTTGCGCGCCGCGTTGGAATGGGGTTTGGAAAAAAATATCGAAGCCGCCCTTCGTATGGTTTGGAATTTATACGTTTTTTGGCTGTTACGCGGGCTCGAGGCGGAAGGTCGTCAATGGGCCACCGCTATTCTGGCAAAGGCAGACACTATTCCCGAGTTGAAAGGCGAAGCAGGCCTCAAGCA
This sequence comes from Anaerolineales bacterium, assembly GCA_049578465.1. Taxonomy (GTDB): domain Bacteria; phylum Chloroflexota; class Anaerolineae; order Anaerolineales; family Villigracilaceae; genus Fen-1038. The sequence goes on along the minus strand of JBAUMB010000099.1, from coordinate 3,168 downwards.
AAAAGCACTGCGCACATATGCATTGGGTGCGCTTGCCCATGTGATGTGGAGTCAAGGGGACATCTCTCATGCTGCTGCGGTAACTGATCAGGTTGTTGCTCTGGCGGACGAGTTGGGTGATAAATACTTGCTATCGTACGTACTCGGCAATGAACTTGCTGGAAAAATGATCGTGGGGGACTCAACAGGCATACAATCTATCGTAGAAGAGAGTTTAGCCGCCGCAAATGAAAGTGGGAATCGGCTAGTGCTGGGCTTCGCACTAGCGATGAGTGGGCTAAAGATTATCTTAACAAACGATGATCGCGATCTTGGTTACAAGCAGGTCGAACAGGGCGAGAAAATTTTGCTCGGCGAAAGCCGCTGGATGTATACCATGTCTGTATTGGGGTTAGCACTGGTCGCAAAATATCGGGGCGATTACTCTGAGTCCCGTCGCCGATTTGCAATCTGCGATCCGATATTTCGTGAGATCGGCGACATGCATCGTGTCAACATGGTCAGAAGCGAACTAGCCCACATGGAACGATATGAGGGGCACTATCAGCAAGCCAAAGCAATGTATCGGGAAAGCATCGTGGAATGGAAACGGATCGGTCACCGCGCCGCGATTGCACATCAACTGGAATGTTTTGCATCCATTGCCAAGATAGAAGAGCAAGGTCAACGCGCGGCGCGCTTGTTCGGCGCCGCAGAAGCTTTGCGCGAAAAAATTGACATTCCGATGACAGATATGGAACACGTTGAATATGAACGCGAAATCTCAGAACTAAAAGCGGGCATGGATGAAAAAGTCTTTGTCTCCGCTTGGACTGAAGGCCGCGCCCTAACGATGGAACAAGCCATTGAATTTGCTCTCGAACGGAACAAGTGAATAATTATTTTGTAACCCTGTCCGGTGATACGCGCTAAAATGGGAGCATGCAAAAGCTGGAGCGCCGGCCAAATGATCGCGTCGATTCGATCAAGAATAAACTGAGACTTTTCCTCCTTGTAGGTTTTATAGTTCTCGTCGGATTCCTCGTTTACATATTTTGGGATTTGCCTTCTATTAATTCACTATCTGCAAACTTGGAAACGCCCAGTGTTCGCGTCACGGATCGCAACGGCCGCTTACTTTATGATATTCTACCGACCACAGGTGGACGTCATGCCGAGTTATCTTTCGACAATATTCCCCAGTGTATGAAGGACGCGACCGTTGCCGTCGAAGATAAAAATTTTTACAGCAATCCCGGCATTGACTTTGAAGGCATTCTGCGGGCGTTATGGATTGACCTGCGCGGCGGCGAGATAGTTGCTGGCGGAAGCACCATCACTCAACAAGTGGCGCGCAATCTGCTGTTGAGTCAGAATGAGCGCAATGAAGTTTCTCTGCGCCGCAAATTGCGCGAGGCTGTGCTCGCTTGGGAATTGACTCAAAAATTATCCAAGAACGATATCCTTGCTTTGTATCTTAATCAAGTTAATTATGGCGGCATGGCATATGGCGTTGAAGCTGCCTCGCAAACTTATTTTGGCAAACCAGCAAGCGAATTGCTTTTGCCCGAGTGCGCTATGCTTGCCGGTTTGCCGCAAGCGCCGGGACTCTATGATCCATTTACGAATCCTGATCTGGCAAAAGGACGCCAACAAACTGTGTTGGGATTGATGGAAACGCGCGGCGATATCACGGACGAACAGCGTGTTGCCGCAGAGGCAGCGCCGTTAAGTTACAATCCAGTTCCCTATCCAATTGAGTCGCCGCATTTTATCTGGCTAGTCAAAGACCAACTTGACGCGTTATTCTCTTCTGGAAAATTGAATCCGCATCAAAGTCTGGTCGTGCGTACAACGCTTGATTTAAACGATCAGCAGATCGCGGAGCAAATCGTGGCGCGCCACATCGAGGACTTCAAGCCCAAACCTAACGAGATCAGTCACAACGTCAATAATGCCGCGTTGGTGATTCTCGATCCGCACAACGGAGAAATTCTTGGGCTGGTCGGCAGCGCGGACTATTTCGATTCATCCATTGACGGTGCGCTCGATATGGCGACCGCGCCGCGCCAAACGGGCTCGGCGTTCAAACCATTTATTTACGCGCTGGCTTTGGATCCAAATCAATCCGAGCCGTGGACAGCTGCTACTTCGTTGTTGGATGTGTCCACCACTTTCATCACGCATAACGGACAACCCTATACGCCGGTCGATTATGACGGCCGCGAACATGGTCCGGTCTCGGTGCGCGAAGCGTTAGCTTCATCGTTGAACATTCCCGCGGTACGAACGTTAAAGAAAGTCGGTGTGGAGAACACGATCAATCTTGCGAGTCGTCTCGGCATCACCTCGCTCGGCGATCCGCAGAATTATGATTTGTCCCTTGTGCTTGGCGGCGGCGAGATCAGCCTGCTTCAACTTTCGACCGCCTATGCGAGTTTGGCGAACGGCGGATATTACACCGGTAATTATTCGATACTCGATATTCGCGATGCGGACGGCAACCTGCTTTACACGCAAGATCAGACTCCAGCGGTTCAAGTCTTTGACCCGCGCGTGGTGTGGCTCATCAGTGACATCCTCAGCGACGACCGCGCCCGCCAAATCGGCTTCGGACTCAATAGCACGTTGAAGATCGATCACACTGCGGCAGTCAAGACCGGAACGACAACCAACTTCCACGATAATTGGACGATTGGTTACACTCCCGATCTGCTCGTGGGTGTTTGGGTTGGAAACAGCAATTACGAAGCGATGCACGATGTCACCGGCGTGACCGGTGCTGCGCCGATTTGGAATGAAACCATGCGCGCCTTGTTGACTGGCAAGCCGGATGAACCATTCGTTCGACCAGATGGATTGAAGCAGGTGGAAGTCTGCGATCTTTCGGGTATGCTCCCAACTCCGGCTTGTCCCAACACGCGCATGGAATGGTTTATCAATGGCACCGAGCCGACACAAACCGATACCTATTATCAACAGATTTGGATCGACGCGCTGACGAATTCGCTTGCAACCGATCTCACGCCTCCCGACAGACGTAAGTCCATCATTGCACTGAATCTGCCTGTTGAAGCGCAACCGTGGGCGCGTGCACAAGGATTGCCATTGTTGGTTGATTATCAAAAAAACGCAGTTTCACAAAATACACAACAATTGATACTACTCTCCCCCACTCCAAATACAACA
>JBAUMB010000098.1:0-10555 GCA_049578465.1 Anaerolineales bacterium | reverse complement strand
CAGTCAATTCGGTTATTGTAATATTAACCTTGAAGTTATCGCCGCCTCAATTGAGGCGGCGATAACTTCAAGGTTAATATTACAATAACCGAATTGACTGATCGATAATAATTCAGCGGAGATAGGTTGCGCATATGCGCAACCCCAGGGCACCTCATACATTCTTCTCTATGCTATAAATTGGCAGAAAATGAAAAGCGCTTACGAAAAACTCTTAGGCGTTTTTTCTTTTTTTAAATTTCCCATGATCGTCTATATTAACCTGTCTCTTGCTGTAGAGAAGGAGAGAAGGGCTGTTTGATTTATAAGAAACTACAATATGGGCGGGATTAATTTCATAAATAAGAGGCGGATGGTTTATATTAACAAAAGAAACGGGAGAGATAATTCTGCGTAGCTATAGATGATGAATTACATATTCTTGAAATATCCCTTTTGGGATAAGCTTTTCTTGTGAGGAAGTTATGACAACCCTCTCTTTCTATAAAAAAATTACAGGATGGAATCGCCAACGGGTAGATTTGCCTCTGGCTGAGTCAATCACCAAATCTGCCAGCAAACAAACGTATTACACGATTCGTTTCTTCGCGGATCGCGATCGCATCACCGATGCGTATCGGGCATACGCTTACTTCCGCTGGGTGGATGATGTTATTGATACGGGAGTCGGTTCGAGCGCGGAAAGAATCGCTTTCGTTCATCGCCAAAAGTCGTTGTTTGAATCCTGCTATCACGGTGAGGTGACGCAAGGTCTTTGTCAAGAAGAATGGATGCTGGTTGATTTAATCCATAGCGACCACGATAAGAACAGCGGATTGCAAATGTATCTGCGTAGCATGATGGATGTGATGGTCTTTGATGCGAATCGCCGCGGACGCTTGATCTCGCAAGCAGAGTTATCTGAATATTCTCGGAAACTTGCGATCGCGGTCACAGAGGCGATGTATTATTTTATCGGACACGATGATCCGTCGCCGCATTGCGATGCGCGTTATCTGGCAGTGATTGCCGCACACATTACGCACATGTTGAGGGACGCGGTGGAAGACGTTGAGAATGGCTATTTCAATATTCCAGACGAGGTTCTTGCATCGAGCGGAATCTTTCCGCAAGATATAAGCAGTAACGCTTACCGCGCATGGGTCTGCCAACGAGTCCATTTGGCGCGTGAATATTTCAAGGCAGGACGCGAATGTACCGCGCAAGTCAAGAGCCTGCGTTGCCGTTTGGCGGGTTACGCTTACACGGCGCGCTTCGAATGGATGTTGGACGCGATTGAGCGCGACAATTATTGTCTGCGCTCCGAATATCCAGAACGAAAGAGTCTGTGGACCGGATTATGGATGTGTTGGTCAACGCTTGCACCTATATTCACTTCCTTATGGATCCAAAATAGAACACATCGTTTAACTCCGCAGCCGGTTCGGATAGATAAACGATGAAAATAAAATCTGTGATCGTGATTGGCGCGGGCATCGGCGGGATTGTGGCAGCAACACATCTAGCGCAGCACGGATTCAAAGTAACAGTCATCGATAAGAACTCGCATGCCGGTGGTCGCTGCGATCGCATCAGCCGCGATGGGCATCACTTCGATACGGGTCCCACGCTGCTGGTCATGCCTTTGCTATATCAGTCTGAATTTGCCGCGCTCGGCGTATGCATGCACGACGTTTTGGATTTACAGCGCGTCGATCCAACTTATCATTTAGTTTTCGATGATGGCAGTCAACTCGCGCTGACATCGGATATGAAATCTTTGCAAGAACAACTTGAAAAATTCGAGCATAGAAGTTTTGAGGGTTTGCTTCGTTACATGAATGAAGGTTGTCGTCACTATCAACTTGGAATCGAGAAACTGGTCAAGCCTGATTTTCGGAAGGCTTCGAATTTCTTCATCCTCGATAATCTGCCACTTCTTTATCAAGTCAAGCCGCTTGTAAATCATTATCGAAACATGTCGGCATATTTCGATGACCCGCGACTCAAAGCCGCATTCACATTTCAGGATGTATACATGGGGCTGAGTCCATTTGAAGCGCCGGCTACTTTTTCGATGATGTCTTACACCGAACTGGCTCACGGCGTATATTACCCGCGCGGCGGCATGTATCGTATCGTCGAGGCGCTGACAAAACTTGCCCGCGCTGCCGGTGTGGAGTTCGTCTTCGATACGTCAGTGGAACGAATTGATATCGCGGGTGAGTCCGCTCGCGGCGTGATGGTGAACGGTCAATTGTTGGAGTCTGATTCCGTTCTCGCAAATGCCGATCTGCCCTATGTTTATCAAAATCTACTTCCGCTGGATGGGCAGGCGCAAAAGCTCGCGCACAAAAGATATTCCTGTTCGGTCATCAGTTTCTTTTGGGGATTGGATAAAAAATATGAAACGCTCGGACCTCACACGCTTTTCCTTGCCAGTGATTATCGCGAAAATTTTGACCGCATCATTCGTGACTTGAGCCTGCCAGCAAATCCCAGTCTTTACATACACGCCCCAACTCGACTCGACTCATCCATGGCTCCTGAGGGACAGGATACTATGATTGCGATTGTGCCTGTTGGTCACATGTCTGAAAATGGCGAGCAGGATTGGGGCAAACTTCGCGATGACGCGCGCGAGCATGTTTTCCGGCGCTTATCTTCTTTGGGAATCAATGATCTTGAATCGCATATCAAGTTTGAAATCAACTTCACGCCGCCCTCGTGGCGCAAACGCTACAACTTGATGAAAGGTTCCACACATGGACTGTGTCATAACCTGACGCAGTTAGGATATTTTCGCCCCGATCTTCAACATTCGCGTTATCGCAATTTATATTTTACCGGCGCAAGCACGCGTCCCGGCACGGGCGTGCCGACGGCGATGGTCTCAGGTCGTCAAGCCGCGCAAAGAATCATAGATAATCCATCATAAATATTCGCTAAGCGACTGCAATTTGAAAGTCGCCTGATTGTTATCACTTCTAAATCATTTATTTTTCCGGGATCGATTCATTAACCATTCTTGAATGTCAATCGGTTTATCCCCATCTTTTAAATGCACCCGCTTGTACGTGCCATCCGATTGCATCAACCGCGCCCGCACATTGTCCTTAAGATATAAATCCAAAACCTGATCGCGTAAATAGCGGACGTGTTCCGCGCTTTCGACGGGAAAGACAACTTCAACTCGGTGATTTAAATTGCGCGTCATTAAATCCGCACTGCCGAGGTAAATTTCCTCCTTACCGCCATTGTAAAAATAAAAGATTCGGCTGTGCTCCAGAAAGCGCCCGACGATGCTGATCACGCGGATGTTTTCGCTGACATTTTTCAAGCCCGGCCGTAGACAACAAATCCCTCGAACGAGCAAATCCACTTGGACGCCAGCTTGCGACGCCTTGTATAGCAATTCAATCATTTCCGAATCAACAATCGAATTGACCTTGATAATCAAATGAGCCTTATCTCCCTTTTTGGCGTGTTCAATTTCACGTTCGATCAAAGCCGTCAGCCGCTCACGTAAATTGAGAGGCGCGACCAATAACTTTCGATAATCCTGCTGGATGGAATATCCTGTCAAATAATTAAACAAGTCGGTTGCATCTGCGCCGATGGCTTCATCGCACGTGAAGACCCCGATATCCTCATAAATATTGGATGTGATGGAATTGTAATTGCCGGTTGCAAGATGTACATAGCGGCGAAGCCCATCCGCTTCCTGCCGGATAACCATTCCGATTTTTGAATGAGTCTTCAATCCAAGCAAGCCGTATACCACATGGACACCAGCTTGTTCCAGTTTACGCGCCCAGCCGATATTGCTTTCTTCGTCGAAGCGGGCTTTGAGTTCCACCAGCACGGCAACTTGTTTGCCGCGTTCGGAAGCTTCCAGCAAAGCGTCGACGACCGGCGAATTGTGTCCGACGCGATAAAGAGTCTGTTTAATGGCGAGCACTTGCGGGTCGCGCGCCGAGGCGTTGAGAAATTCAATCACAGCGGAGAACGAATCGTAAGGATGGTGGATCAAAATGTTTTCCTGGCGGATCGCGGCAAAGATATCCTCCGCGACGATTGCATCCTTGAATTGATTGAGTATACGCGGCTGGTACGGCGGATATTTAAGATCATAGCGTTCGATGGTTTCATACACTTGCATCAGATCAGTTAATCCAAGAGGAATTTTTTGGATGAACACATCGCTTCGTTTGATCTCAAGATTTTCAACGAGCAGATTACGGATGGCGGCTGGCATGGATTCATGAATAGCAATCTGCACGACCGATCCGAACTTTCTGCGCCGGATGCTTTGCTGCATACTTTCAAGCAGATCATCCGCTTCGATCTCCTGGATTTCGGTATCGGCATCGCGGATAACGCGAAAAGGGTGAGTCTCGAGTACTTCCATGCCGGGGAAAAGCAAGCCGACATTCGCGGCAATGATTTGTTCCAGCCACACAAAATAATGATGATGCGGAATCGTTCCGTCTTTGCGCGCGCTTCCAGACGAATGCTTGATGGGGACAAAACGCGGCAAAGTGTTTGGCACTTTGAGACGCGCAAATTTTTCGTTGCCTTTCGGATCACGAATGACGATGGCAAGATTGATGCTCAAAGTGGAAATGTGAGGGAATGGATGTCCGGGATCCAAGGCGAGCGGCGTCAGCACCGGATACACTACTTCTTTAAAATAGGCATCCGCTTTTTCCTTTTGGGATTTGCTCAAGCGGCTGTAATTCAAAACATGAATTCCCGCCTTATCCAATTTTGGAAGCAGTTTACGGGACAAGCATTCTTGCGCCTCATGATAGAGTTCCGTTGCCAGCTTGCGGATGGCGGCAAGTTGTTCACGCGGCGTCAAACCATCCGGCGAGACTTCGGTGATACGAGCTTCTACTTGTTTGCGAATGCCGGAGACGCGCACCATAAACAGCTCGTCCATGTTCGAGCCGAAGATGGCTAAAAATTTAATACGCTCCAATAACGGATTGTTTTCGTCCTGTGCTTCTTCCAGAACGCGGCGCTGGAATTCGAGCAGGCTGAGCTCTCGATTGATAAACAGTTCAGGAGAAAGGGAAACAATTTCCGGCATTTTGCAACTTTATAATTTTGTGGAAATCTTCGGTGTCAACAACCATTCCAACGTGGCTCTGCGCTCGATCCGAAAATCATCGGCAGACAAACAACAGACACTACCATATCTCACATTGATCGCCAAGTCTGGATCGCCGGCGGCGAGCGCACTGATCAGCAGACCTAAGCACGGTTCATGTCCGACGATCACAAGTTCTTCGACGATATATTTCTCAAGGATTTCTTCGATCATCGGTTCGGGTTGGCTGGCGGGCGAGAGGCGTTCGCTCAATTCAATCTTATCCTTTTTGTATTTCAATTCTTTAGCGAGAATCTCGGCGGTCTGGCGGGCGCGCAGATATGGACTGGAAAGAATCGCATCGGGCTTGACGCTTAATCGGTTAAGAACGTGAGCGACTTTTTTCATCTTATCGCGGCCTTTATCGGTTAGCGGCCGCTGTGTATCATCTTCATAACCGGGCTCGCCGGGTTCATATGCAATTCCGTGACGTACAAGATAGATTTTCATTTTTCTATTTACCGATTTCCACAAGCAGAGCGGGAGATAACAACCACTCCATCATAGCACAACGTCCATATTGTATCTTCTCGATGGAGAGACGACAAATCCCGCCCTTCTTCAAAACGATCGAAACATTTGGATCGCCGGTCGTCAGTACCGAAGCGAGATTGCTCAAATACGACTCATGCCCAATCAAGGCAATGTGTCCGACATTACCATACTTTTCATTGATCTCATCAATCAATTGATCAGCGTGACCGGTCGGAGCAAGATGGTCGGTGCAGATGACCTGTTCTTTTTTCAAATCAAATTTCTTTGCCAGAATCTGCGCTGTCTGGGTCGTGCGCAGGTAGGGACTCGTAAGAATCAGATCGAGCTGAATCTCCAGTTCTTTGAGTCCTTCTGCGATGGAACGCATCTTCTTCCGACCTTGGCTGGTCAGCGGACGCTGGCTGTCATCGCCCTCAAACTTTGCCGAGTCCACTGCGATGGCGTGACGGATGATGTACAGGATCATGTTTTTACTCCCAAGGGAAATGTTGATCGGACGCGGCGCGCCAAAAGGTGATGAGTTCCCCTTTATCCTCGATGAAAGCCGCGATGGTTTCAGTGTGGCGCGTCTGATAGAAATGACGAATAGGCTTCGGGTCGAAGGGGGATGCGCCGCTTTCGGAAAAGTCACTCAGTACATTGAGAAACACTTCAATATCTTGGATGTCGCCCATCGCACTTTGATATTCGTGCATTCGTTCGAGATGCGATTCTGGATAATTAGAAATCAACGGGTGAACAGCCTCAACCATGTAACGAAACTTTTTGAACGCGAGCCGCAAGCGATGAATGGTGCTGGGCTGAGACGCATCCACTTGAACAAGAGCTTGGGTCGTTCTCAAATAAACATTATCCACCGCTTGAAACAACAGCCCGTGAAAATCCTCTTTCACAGTTTGTTTTTTTAGTGAGTCTCGGATTTTCTCGATGTGCTTCTTCAACTCAGAGAGCTTTAGGGCCCTGATTAGTTTTCGCGCCAGGCGCAATAGACGTTTTTCTCGTTCTTCTAAATGAATTTCGAAAGGCTTAAGCTCCGGAAAATTCTCTATCGTTTCCGAGACCTCAACCAGCATCACCTGCACATCGCGCAAATCATCCAAATCGTCGATCTGATCCTTCAGGGAACGCCGCGTCTTTTGCAGGCGGGGATGCGGATCGAGCGCGCGGGCAATATCCAATACGGCTAATAAGCGCCGCGTCGACACACGCAGATCGTGAACAGCTTCTTCGGAAAATTCGCGGCGGCAGGTCTTAACTTGCATCCGATAATTTTCCCAGCGCTCGTCCAGCGCGGCGATTAAGAGTTTGCCGTCTGGCTGGGTATTTGTTTTGGACGCTGATCTTTTAGTGGTCATCGCATCTCGTTTTTTTCATCGTGTTTTATTGTCCCACCAAAGCCATTTTTGTGCAGACTCAATAATTTGATTCCTGTAGTCCAAGATTGGGCATTGCATAAGAATTTCCATTATCAATATATTATGCCTACGATAAAATAACATGTTCTGATTAACGTTCATTTTTCGGAACGTTAATAGCTTGTAAAGGGATGAATATACTTCGTGATACTTTGACAGAAGATGTGCTATGTCTACACCCCTTGAGGCGCAGATGTGGCTGGGACGAAATTACTAACCAAACTTTAACGTTTCGACTCTTGCATTGTGTGATAAGTTATAGTAATATCGTCCTTGGCAAGCGCTAGGGTGCCCCCCTCACCCTGGCGCTTGCCATTTAATTAAACATATTGGGAATGAATCTTATGGAAAATCAACCGCCTGTCAGCCTCGCTTTGGATAAACTCGGAATCGCACATACGGTCTTTCATCATTCGGGTCAAGTCCATTCATTGGAACAAGCCGCGCAGGAACGCAATCAGCGACTCGGACAAGTGGTCCGCAGCATTTTGTTTCGGTTATCAGAGAATGAATATTTGATGGCGCTGGTGGCGGGACCCAAACAAATTTCATGGAAGGCTTTACGAAAACATCTCGGTCAATCGCGCTTGACGATGGCAAGCGAAGATGAAGTTTTCACTGTCACCGGTTATCGCATCGGGACGGTCTCGCCGTTCGGTTTGCCGCGTCCGTTGAGAATATTGATTGATGAAAGCGTATTGAAGGAAGATGAAATCTCGATTGGATCGGGGATGCGCGGTGTGGCAGTCGTGATGAAGAGCGCGGATTTGCGCCGCGCGTTGAGCGATGCTGAAATCGTTTCGTTGCTTGATGAGTGAATTAATTAAATAGAGCCAATCTTCTCTTGTTGCATGTCATTGCTCGCTATTGTCGTTCTGTATGAAGAATGACATAATATACCTGTCTTTAGGCATTCTTTGGTTTCTCAAGTAAAATCAACTTATGAAAGAATTTATCTATTCACGCAACGCCGTCTATGAGACTCTGCGCGCCAAACGCCGGGAAGTGTTTCGCATCCAAATCGCGGAAGGTGCAGAAGAAAAAGGTCGTCTCGTTGATATTTTGAAACTTGCCAAGGAACGCAAGGTCATTGTTGAGCGCCTGCCTAAAGTGCGGCTGGATAAAATCCATGAGAATCATCAGGGCGTAGTAGCGGAAGTTAGCGCTTATCTATACTCGGATGTGGTTGACATTCTCGAAACTGCTCACAACAAAAACGAACTGCCTTTTGTTTTGATCCTTGATACTTTGCAAGACCCGCAAAACTTTGGCACATTGCTCCGCACCGCGGAAGTAGTCGGCGTGCATGGCATCATTATTCCATTAGCGCATACCGTTGAAGTCACGCCTGCGGTGGTGAATGCATCTTCCGGTGCGAGTGAACACCTGCGGATTGCGAAATCGAATCTCGCACAAACCATTGACGCCTTGAAAGAAGAAAACATTTGGATCGTCGGACTCGATCAAGACGGTGAAGTCCTCAGCGAAAAAACGGATCGGCATTTGCGCGGCGCAATCGGTCTCGTAGTTGGAGGCGAAGGCGAAGGTCTGCGCGAACTGACGCGTAAGAAGTGTGATATCGTTTTGAAACTTCCGATGCAGGGAAAAGTCGAATCGTTGAACGCCGCTGTCGCCGGTTCAGTCGCGTTGTATCTCGCATATCTTGCGCGAAATAAATAAGGAGGATTACATGCCTGAAGCAACCTATCATTTTCCGCGTGGATTTTTATGGGGCGCGGCAACTGCCGCGCATCAGGTTGAGGGCAACAATACCAACAACAATTGGTGGAAGTGGGAACAGGAAGGACACACTGACGGCAAATCGGGTCTGGCTTGCGACTGGTGGGGTGGACGCTGGCGCGAAGATTTTGACCGCGCTGTTGAGACGAATCAAAACGCGCATCGCTTCTCCGTTGAATGGAGTCGCATCCAACCCGCGCCCGATCAATGGGATGAAGACGCGCTTGAAAAATATCGCGCTATGCTGCGCGGCTTGCGCGAACGCGGCATGACTGCGATGGTCACACTGCATCATTTCTCTGATCCGTTGTGGCTGAGCGAACAAGGCGGCTGGGAGAATGAAGATACTCCGCAAAAGTTTGCGGTCTTTGTTCGCAAGACGGTGGAGGCGTTGAAAGAATATGTCACGATGTGGGTGACGATCAATGAACCCAATGTGTATGCCTACTCGGCATATAGCGATGGCGTTTATCCGCCCGGCAAGAAAGATATCGGTGCGGCGTTTCACGTCATGACCACTTTGCTCAAAGGACATGCGCTGGCTTATAAAGCGATCCATGAGATTCAGCCTGAGGCGCGCGTCGGCATTGCCATGAACTATCGTTCCTTCCATCCCGCCACCGGTTCGCCCCTCGATAAATTTGTGGCAGGCATTCAATCCAAAATATTCAACGATCTATTCCCGCGCGGCGCGCAGGATGGCAAAGCGCACTTTGGTTATAAGACTGTGCATATTCCAGAAGCTGCCAACACACAAGATTTCATCGGCGTCAATTACTATACGCGCGATCAGGTCGCGTTCGATATCTCACGCATCTCGACTCTATTTGGGCGGGCATACTTCCCAAAAGATGCGGATCTTAGTCAGACGAGTTATATCGCCAACGACCCCGACGGTTTCTACGAAGCCTTTAAATGGGCAACACAATTTAACATTCCGATCATCGTCACTGAAAACGGCGTGGAAGATGCCGAGGATAAAATGCGTCCGCGTTATATTGCCCAGCACATTCATGCAATGTGGCGCGCCGTCAATTTCAACTGGCCCATCAAAGGATACTTTCACTGGTCGCTGGTGGATAACTTCGAATGGGAACGCGGCTGGAGTATGCGCTTCGGTCTTTGGGGATTGGATGTGGATACGCAAAAAAGAATTAGACGCCCGTCCGTAGACCTCTATGCGGCAATTTGCAAAGAGAACGGACTCTCGTCTGAGATGGTGCGGAAGTATTGCCCCGAGGTGTTTGATAAATTATTTCCATCATAATGATGTGTAGGGGCGGAGCATCGCTCCGCCCTTTTGATTCTATGAATCTTCCTCAAGAATTTATTACTACAATTCAAAACACGTTTGGCGATGATGGTCGCACGTGGTTGATTTCATTGCTCAATTTAATCAACGAAGCCTCGCGTCGCTGGAACTTAACCAACGTTAAATCCGTTTCCAATCTTTCTTATAACTTTGTCGCATTTGCAACTCGCGGTAAAGAAGATGTTGTTCTAAAGATTGGTGTTCCAAATTGCGAATTGACGAGCGAGATGTCGGCGTTGCGTTTCTTTGATGGCAAAGGTGCAGTTTGTTTGCTCGAAGCAGATGAGGAACGATTTATGTTTTTATTGGAACGTCTCCAGCCGGGAGAAATGTTGGCAACATTGAATGATGACGATCAAGCTACACATATCGTGGCGGATGTGATGTTGAATCTCTGGCGTCCCGCGCCAAGCGAAGGCGCGTTCATCCAATTATCAGATTGGTTCAAAGGCTTTGAGG
>JBAUMB010000097.1:0-11951 GCA_049578465.1 Anaerolineales bacterium | reverse complement strand
GATACCTCTATAAAACGGACTCGCCGTTTTCCATCTTATGAATTTTTTTGACTCGTCTTGCCAATCTTTCGCCGCCAGAATCATTTCCAATATAACGCGCATCCAGAAATGCAACGATCAACGACTTCGCAAGTTCGTTCCCAATCACGCGTCCGCCGAGACAAAGCACATTCATATCGTCATGCTTCACGCCTTGCGCGGCAGAATACGTATCGTGACAAATTGAAGCGTATACGCCTTTCATTTTGTTCGCGGCAATACAAGCGCCCACACCCGAACCACAGACTAGAATTCCCCGCTCAGCTTGGCCGTTTTGAATCGCGCGGCTAACCTTTTCTGTGAAGTCCGGAAAGTCTACAGGCTCAGCGCTATTCGTACCCATGTCAATCGGCTCGTGACCAGCACTTCGCACCGCCTCAAGCGTTATCTGCTTCAATGGAAAACCGGCGTGATCAAACCCAACGGCAACTTTCATTTCTTCTTCCTAATCGTCTTTTTTGTCGCGATTTTTTTCGGACTCTTTTTCTTCGGTAATAAAGGCTTAGCTACCGCTAAAATATTTTCAACGGTAAACCCAAGTTTTTCGAAGATCGTTTTATATGGTGCAGACGCGCCGAAGCGATCAATCGCGATAATTTTTCCGGATTGACCGACGTATCTTTCCCAGCCGAGGCTGGCACCCGCTTCGACAGCGATCCTTGCCTGAATCTTTTTCGGCAGCACCGACTCACGATAAGCCGCGTCCTGTTTTTCAAATAACTTCCAAGATGGAAACGATACGACGCGCACACTTCGTCCCTGCTCTTCAAGTTTTTTCGCGGCATCGTAAATCAAACCCACTTCCGATCCAGACGCCATCAGAATCAACTCAGGTTTCTTTTTACCAAAGTCTTTCAAAACATACGCGCCTTTTTCCACCGCCGTACGATTTGACGGTTCGAAGATCGGAACATTCTGCCGCGTCAATGCAAATGCTATCGGCCCGTGACGATTCTCAATCGCGAACTTCCAGGCTTGCACGGTTTCGTTCGCGTCTGCCGGACGAATAATAGTCAAATTCGGGACCGCGCGTAACGCGGCTAAATGCTCAATCGGCTGATGTGTAGGGCCATCTTCGCCAAGACCAACGCTATCATGCGTGAAAACAAAAATGGATGGGATGTGCGAAAGTGCGGCAATCCGAATCGCGGGCTTCATGTAATCTGAAAAGATGAGAAATGTTCCACCATATGCGATCACGCCGCCGTAAAGATTCATCCCGTTCAACTCCGCGCCCATTGCATGTTCGCGAACGCCGAAATGAAAATTACGTCCCTGATAATTCTCTTTTTGAAAATCAGGACTGCCATCAATCCTCGTGTTGTTCGACGGCGCCAAATCGGCTGAACCGCCGATCAGTTCAGGAAGCCTTGGCGCCAGCGCATTGATCACTTTGCCAGATGCCGCACGAGTGGACATGCCTTTGGGATCTATTGAAAAAATCGGCAAGGCTGACTGCCATCCCTTTGGTAATTTACCTGCTAATCTTCTTTCAAGTTCAGCACCTTTTTCGGGGTTGGATTGTTTGTATTCCTCGAATTTTTTCTTCCATTCCTCTTCAAATTTCTGGCCGCGCTCAAGGGCTTCACGGAAAAATTCGAGCGCATCACCAGGAATCAAGAAGCGCGGCTCAATGGGCCAGCCCAGATTTTTCTTAGCGGCATTCAATTCTTCGTCGCCAAGCGGCTCGCCATGCGCCTTGGATGTTCCCTCACGATTCGGCGCGCCAAAACCAATCGTAGTGCGGACACAAATCAATGATGGTCGCGGATCGGTTTTGGCATTCTGAATCGCGCGATCAATGATATCGACATCATTGCCGTCATCCACTTTCTGAACATGCCATCCATATGCTTCAAAGCGCGCGGCGCGATCTTCAGTAAAAGCCAAGTTCGTCGAGCCATCAATTGAAATATGGTTATCGTCATAAAGATAGATCAATCGACCCAATTGCAAATGTCCCGCCAACGAGGCGGCTTCCGATGAAACGCCTTCCATCAAATCACCATCAGTGACGATAGCATAAACATAATGATCGAATAACTCTGGTGAAAATGTTGCGGCAAGATGCGCCTGTGCAATCGCCATTCCAACACCGGTTGCAAAACCTTGACCCAACGGACCCGTTGTTGTTTCAACACCAGGCGTCAATCCATATTCAGGATGGCCCGGCGTCCTGCTTCCCCACTGTCGGAAATTCTTCAATTCATCCAGCGACAGATCATAACCGGTTAAATGCAATAGTGAATATAAAAGCATTGAACCGTGTCCGCCGGATAAAATGAATCGGTCGCGGTCCGCCCATTTCGGGTTGCGCGGATTGTGGCGCAGATGACGCGTCCACAAAGTAAACGCCATTGCGGCCGCGCCCATTGGAAGTCCGGGATGACCGGAATTCGCTTTCTGCACCGCATCCGCAGAAAGGAAACGAATTGTATTGATCGCACGCACTTGCAAATCATCTGTCGGCATAGTTTTCCTCGATTAATATTTTTCCTTCAATGTAGATACTGGCAATGTGATAAAACCTTCCAGCTGGTGTCCCAGCCGAATTATTTCCGCGGGCTTTTGCGTTGTCTGCCACGCGGTATACGCCGCCACCATTGCATCCAACTGCGCGGGCGAATACACAAGCTCGAACGGCAAAAGACCATTCATCAATTTATGGCGCGTGATTTCTTCAAAGAAAATCATCGGATCTTGAATCCGCAATCCGAGTTCATACAACAATAATTCACGCTGCAATCGCCCCTCTAGCGCCGATTTTGGAAGCGGATGAATCCCAAGTAAAACACAGAAGCACGCATGTGAATTTGTCTCAAGCCACTGATACGGTGAATTATCCTTGGGATAAACTTCAAATCCGAGCTTTGACAACTTTTTATAGAAAGCGAATCCCGCGCGGACTCCGGCCGGGCACAGCGATTCTTTCGCATCCGTTCCTCGGATGGCGATTCCGTGCTGGCGCAATTCGTATTCAGCGACGCGCATTACCGTCCCGCGCACAGAATGCGCTGTCAAACTTTCATTTTTTAAATTCTTCTTTACAACTCCATGATTAACATCCGATGGCGCATTGACTGCGACCATTGCAGATTTTTGTGCGGCGAGAAATGCCAATACTTCTTCCGCTTCGGCGTCAGCAAGCGCGACGAGATTTAAATCATGGTCCAACACGGCGTAAGTCAATGCCTTATGCCCTGAATTTATGTCAACGCCAATGTAAACCGAATCAGTGAAAAGCATAGTAAGATATAGCCTTCAAATACAAACAATAGAAGTGTAGTACAAAAAAGAAACTTATGCAACCGATTTTTCGACGTTCTCTCTATACAATTATTTTACTAGTAGGCTTGGTTTGGATTTTTGTCAGCGCTGACAAAACCGATTCCGCCACCGCCGGCCGCATCCCGGCTCCACAAAAGGGATTTCTCGCGCCTGAGTTTAAACTCGAAACATCCGATGGCGAATCCGTCGCGCTGACAGACTATCGAGGAAAAGCCGTGCTGGTCAATCTCTGGGCAACTTGGTGTCCGCCTTGCCGCGCTGAAATGCCGACCATCGAAAAGCTATATCAGGAATATCAAAGCCAGGGACTGATTGTGCTTGGTGTGAACTCCACTGTTCAAGACGATCCAACCGCGATTGCGCCGTTCATCAAACAATACAGTATTACATTTCCGATTCTGCTGGACGTCAATGGCGAAGCCTCCAACCTTTATGAACTACGCTCATTGCCGACCTCGTTTTTCATCGGGCGCGACGGTGTCATCAAAGAAGTCGTTGTCGGCGGCCCGATGTCTGAAGCGTTAGTCCGCACGAACATCGAAGAAATCCTCAAATGAACCTGCTGTCTTTATTCCAGAATATTTTTGCGCCGCCGCGCGATCTTATCTTAATTATTCTCGCTGCATGGATCGGCTTGACGTTATCAGAACGACGCGCACCGCGTCATCATGTAAATCTTGATTCGCTCAGCAGCCTTTTGCTTATCAGCTTGGCGGGCTTTATCATCGGCGGACGACTCCTTTACGCTCTTGAGAATCTTCCGACCTTTTCACAAAGCGTAACAAGTATCTTTTCACTAAACGTTGCACTCTTCGATCAATGGGGCGGACTGGCAATTGCGATGATCACAGGCTTCGTTTATGGTCGGCAGGTCGGTCTTCCGCTTTGGCATTCGCTCGATGCACTGACTCCATTGCTCGCTACGCTGGCTATCGGGATTGCATTATCGCACATAGCTTCGGGGGCAGCGTTTGGCAAAGAGACGAACGTTCCTTGGGCAATTGAACAATGGAGCGCGTTGCGACATCCGACTCAAATTTACGAACTTATCGCATCGTTCTTGACTCTGGTTTTAATTCTGATTCAAAAGCCAACTACCAAACCCGGATACGAATTTCTATTCTTCGTTGCGTTAACATCCGCGAGCCGACTCATCATCGAAGGTTTTCGCGGCGATAGCACTTTAATCCTCGGCGGTCTACGTGCCGCGCAAATTGTGGCTTGGATTATTCTGCTGATTGCATTAATCGGCTTGGATTATCAAACAAGATTAGATCAAAAGATTAAATAGCTATTTCTCTTTGTTCTTTCAAAAACACAAATCCCAACCCTGAGGTTGGGATTTGTGTTTGAGTTGCTTAATTATTTTAACCAATCTCTGGCTCGATCAAACCATATGTCCCGTCGCGGCGGCGATACAATACGTTGATCTTGCTCGTTTCGGCATTATAGAAGACAAAGAAATTATCGTGACCGAGCAGCTTCATTTGTTCCACCGCCTCCAAGTCGTTCATCGGCAGGATGCGGAATTGTTTGCGCCGCGCGATCAACGCAGGCAATTCGCCGGTTTCGTCCACCGGAGCTGCATTCTCTTCCACATCGCTGGCAGAACGACCGTCGCCGCGGCCATGATAATGTTTGCCTTTATAACGATCAATCTGATGCTGTAATTTTTCGATAGCAGAATCGAAAGCGATCAACGTCTCGTCTGCGCGCTCTTCCGTGCGAAGCAGTAATCCTTTGCCGCGCACTGTAATCTGCGCCACATTACGATCCGCCGCACTGCGCGCCGACTTATGATAAGTTAATTCCACATGGGCCTCCTCAATGGCGGGCAAGTAATGATCCAGTTTTCCGGCTTTCTTTTCCACGTGATCTTTGATCTGATCCGTCATTCGAATGTTTCGCGTTTGAACATCCACTTGAATTGCCATACCAGCCTCCTTATTGAGAATAGAAAACTTTAACAAACTTATTTAGACGCTTTTCAATCCATGATGAGCTAACGCACGGGATACCGTCAAAGCAAAAACGTCCCGCGCACCAGCGGCATAAAGCGCCTCAGCGCAGGACGAAAGAGTGGATCCCGTTGTCGCAACATCATCCATCAATAAAACGATCCGGTCATGCACGCGCTTCCGCTGAGCCTGAAAAGCTCCGCTGACGTTTGCGCGACGTTCCAGTTTCGACAACCCAACTTGAGATCGGGTTTCGCGGACTCGATGCAAGGCATCAGGGGCGAAGGCTATTCCAGTTGCTAAAGCAAGTGGACGCGCGATCAAGCTGACCTGATTATAACCTCGTTCCTGAGATCGTTTTTTACCGAGCGGAACCGGGACGATTACTTCCACTGGCCATTTCAAATTGATCTCAAACTGGCTCAACTGCGCGGCGAGTGCATCTCCCAATGCCATATCGCGGCGATATTTAAGTTTATGCAACGCGTTGCGAACTGGGTCGTCGAATATTGACCATGAGCGTAGAATGCGATATCGAGGCCGCACCCGCTGACAGTCCGTGCAAAGACCGGGCATGATTATTGAGATTCCGCAAATCTCGCAAACAGGTTCAATGAGGTTTTGAACTTGGTGCTGGCAATCTTCGCACCACCGCGAGCCCGGCTTGCCGCATCCTCCGCAAGTCGGCGGGAAAATTAAATCCAAACTTCCCCAAGCAAACCTATATAAATAATAAGCCAGGGAAGTGTTCATGTCCATAACCCCCACTAATCATGAAAGTTCATTTAAAAATAGAATGTTGAATCTGCATACCCGCCGGCGCCAACAAAATGATAAAGATAGAAGGGAACGTGAGAAAAGCCATTGGGATAATCATTTTGATCGGGGCTTGATGCGCCGATTCTTCGGCGCGCTGACGACGTTTGACGCGCATCTGATCCGACTGGATGCGTAAAACCTTTGCCAAACTCACACCCAGGATTTCGCTTTGAATCACCGCAGCCACAAAACTTGTCATTTCAGGAAGGCCAATTCGATCAGACATATCTTTCAGCGCATCGCGACGCGGTTTGCCTAATTGGATTTCTCGGATTGCGCGCAACAAAGAAATGGAAAGCTCGGTTTCCCATTTCTCACTAACTTTAGACATAGCTGCATCAAAACCCAATCCTGCTTCTACGCAAATGGTCAGCAAATCGAGCGCATCGGGCATGGCCTTGCGAATATCCTTTTGGCGTGCATTAATACGGCTTTGAAGCAGCAATTGCGGAAAGAAAAATCCCAAAGCAGTAAAGAGCGCCACAACGATAAAAATCCGGATCAAAGGCCAGTTGTGAGAGACTAACGCAAGTAGAAGCAGGCCTCCACCAAACACGGCCGCAAACACGAAACGCGAAGCAAGCAACGTTGCCGCATCAATTCGACCGGGGTTGCCAGCCAGCTCGATTTTCTTGGCAGTGTCTTCCAGCGCCTTCTGTGGTGTAAAACGGCTCGAAAATTCTCCAACCCAGCGAAGGATCGGCAAAACAACACGCTGGCTAAAGGGCTGTTGCAGCTCGATTTGTTCAAGAGACGATACAACGTCGCCGCGTTGAGTTGCCTCTGCCAAACGCGTCATGATTGGATCGTCATCATTATCGCTACGAGATGCGCCAAGCCCCGCGACGACCAACGCGATCGCGCCAATGACAACGACTAGGATGACGACTACCCAAATCACAATATTCGCCATGTCACACCTCGATAGCTGCAATACGCATCATAATAAAATAACCCAGCCCGATCAAAATCAAAACCACCGCAATGATCGCTGCGGCACAAATCGGACCATCATCAAGAAACGATTTTAAGTAAGTTGGATCTATAAACCAAAGCATTAAAGTTAAGCCAACCGGCACTAGAGATAGAACTGCGCCAGAAGCACGGACTTGAGCCGTCATCACGCGTATCTCACCTTTGATCTTAACGCGTTCACGAATGGTGAATGAAATCGTATCTAGAATCTCAGATAGATTCCCACCGACCTCACGCTGAACATTGACGGCGGTGACAAGAAAATCCAAATCTTCACTAGGAATCCGTCGCAAGAGATTTTCAAGCGCTGCTTCCATCGGAATACCAATCTGCATTTCTTGTACAACGCGATGGAACTCATCGCAAATTGGCGCGGGCAGTTCTTTGCTTACCGCCTCCATCGCCTGCATGGTGGAATATCCGGCACGCAGACCGTTCACCATTAAATTGATCATATCTCCCAATTGGTCATTAAACCTGCTCAAACGCTTATTTTGTTGCTGGCGAACATAAAATCCGGGAGCGAAATAACCAATAACCGCTCCAATTAAGAAAGAGATTGGGCTTCGACTGCCCAGCAACCATGCAATCGCCCCCACACCAATAACCGCAATCACAATCAAAGCGACATATTCGCCCGATTTTAATTTCAAATCAGCGCGCGCTAAATTGCGGCTGATACGTTCGCCGAAGGATGTCCGTTCAACTCGCTTGGAAACCCATTCCGTTAGAGCGGTATTCTGAGTCTGATGGTCGGCTGCCGCTTTGTCTTCATCGAGATATTGACCAAGACGTTGTTCAACTAATGACCACTCGCTTGAAGAAGAAACAACCATTCCGATGATCAAAAGTACAATCAAAAGAACGCCGCCACCAACAATTATCCATGCCATCATAATCTTAACCAGCTATCTTTTGTCTAATCAGCACTTATAAACGACGCCGCTCGCCGATGCCAAAGATCGATGGAGGCAAATGGATACCCGCCGCATCAATCTTATCCATGAACTTCGGGCGCAGCCCGGTCGGGCGTATACGACCCATCACTTGACCATTTTCATAACCTGTTTGTTCAAAGGCAAATATATCAGTCATAGTGATAATATCACCTTCCATGCCGCTAATTTCAGAAATCTGGGTCACTTTACGAGTTCCATCTCGCATACGCGAAACCTGACAGATCATATCGACAGCCCCAGCCACTTGTTCACGAATAGCCTTTACAGGCAATTCCATACCAGCCATCAAACACATGGTTTCGATACGCGCGATCGCGTCTCTTGGACTATTGGCGTGTGCTGTGGTCATCGAGCCATCGTGTCCGGTGTTCATAGCTTGCAACATGTCCAGAGTTTCGCCGCCTCGGCACTCGCCTACGATAATACGTTCAGGACGCATACGAAGAGAGTTGATGACCAGATCTCGAATTGTGATTTCGCCGCGTCCTTCGATATTGGGTGGACGCGATTCGAGGGTAACTACATGCTCCTGACGCAATTGCAATTCCGCGGCATTCTCAATTGTTATGATGCGTTCATCGCCAGGGATAAAGCCCGATAATACATTCAAAAGGGTGGTTTTTCCAGAACCGGTACCTCCAGAAATAACAATGTTCAACCGCGATTCCACACAGGCTTTTAAGAATTGGATCGCTTCCTGAGTGACTGACCCAAATTGAATCAATTGATCAACGGTGATGGGATTTCTGGAGAATTTACGAATGGTTAGAACAGGCCCAACGAGCGAGATCGGAGCAATTACTGCATTGACGCGAGAGCCATCCGCCAAACGTGCATCCACATAAGGACTAGATTCGTCAATGCGGCGACCCAACGGAGCAACAATACGATCTATGATTCGCAAGACATGTTCATTATTTTCAAACGTCACCGGCACGCGGTGGACTTTACCTTTGCGTTCCACATAGATATTCTTAGCGCCATTGACCATGATTTCGGTAATGGTATCATCTTCGAGAAGCGGTTGAAGCGGACCCAATCCCAGAATCTCAGCGGCGATCTGTTCAAATAGGCGCGCCCGCTCGGGCCGAGAAAGAACGATATTTTCTTCGGTCAAAATTTGTTCAAAAAGATCTTGGATCGTTTTACGAACTTCATCGGTCTTTGTAGGATCAATGGAAGGATCAAGTTCTGCAAGTAATTTATTTTGGACGCGCGTCTTAAGATCAAAATAAGAACCGGCCTGCGGAGAGGTGATGGGTGCGCTGACGCGGCGAGCTTGGAGGGATGAAAGGCGAGAACTATCTCCACCCCCGCCTTGTGATCCGCCGCCAGCGGGAGCAGGCTGGGAAGGCGTAGAGCCCGGCCCTTGTTGACCGCCTTGTTCAATACGTTTAAGTAATGACATTCATCTCTCCTTAACGTTTGCCAGCAATTGTTTCTTCAGATTCAAGAGCAGCGAGCTGGGCACGAACAGCCTCCGCCAGGCTAAGTATTCCTTTCGCCACTGGCTGGGACTTATTATCCAACATAAAAGGAATGCCTCGGTTTACCGCTGGAATCACGACTCGTTCATCCAATGGAATAACTACTTTAACTTCCTGCTTAAGATTCTCGCCAACCCGTTCTGGAGTAATAGCGATACGTTTATCGAAACGATTCATCGTAAAGATGATGCGTTCCCGCATCACACCCATGGTCTGAGATAAATCCAAGAATAAACGCGCATTCTTTATGGCAGGTATTTCTTGGGTCGTGACAAGCACAATCGCATCACTTGCATCAATTGCTGAAAGGGTTATATCGGTCAGGATAGAAGCTGTATCTACGACCACATATGAATATAACTGTTTTAAATATTCCAACACGGCTGAGAATTGAGAGGCCGATACCTTTTCAGCCATTTCGGGACGTTGAGGCGCCGCTAAAATATGAATCCCGGAGGGTTCATGCTTGATCATAATGCTTTGAACGATATCGGGGTCCAACTCGCCGACACGGGGTGCAATATCAATAATCGTATTTTTCCCCTGTTCGTTTACGAAGACGGCTACATCGCCAAATTGTAGATTCGCATCCACCAGAACGACGCGCATATCTTCGTTGTGCAATGCTATCGCTAGATTTACTGCAATGGTCGTGCAACCGGTTCCGCCTTTGGGGCTATAGATTGTAACAATTTTTCCCTGAGTAAAGCCAACCATACCAGGGCCGGCGACCTGCCCTGCACCTGACATAGCAGAGGAAGGCATTCTTGCCTGAACACTCTTGTTTCGCTCACTACGTGCCATTTCTCCAGCGCGTCGAATGGCTGATATCAACTCATCTCCAATGGGAGGTTTTGTCAGGAAATCGCGCGCACCAGCCAACATGGCTCGGCGCATATAATTCTGATCGTTCTGAACAGATAATATAATGACCTGAATATGAGGGGATTTCTGGCGAATAGATTCTGTGGCGGAAATGCCATCAATATCAGGCATATTGATATCCATTAGCACAACGTCCGGATCAAGCTCCTGAGAAAGCTGAATACCTTCCTTGCCAGATCGCGCCGCACCGACTACATCAACATCAGACTCGAATTGAAGTAGTTTACGTACATTTTCGCGAGTATCTGCAACATCATCTACAATCAGAACTCGGATCTTATCTGCCATGCTTTTCCTCTAAATCTAAACGTTCGTTATGTTATTTATTTGGCTGGCGCTGGCGCAACATCATTTGGCAAGACTGGCTGTATCAAAGCATCCACGCGAGGCTGAGTGCCGTATGGCAACTTAGCTGGGACCTGTATATTATACTGACTCAGAGCGAACTGTAATGTTATCGCGCTCGTGGCCTGACGAGATTGGTCGTTTGGGTTTCGCAAAGCCAAGGTAATCTGCGCATCCGTATAGACCATGTAGTTGAGCATATCTGCATCTTGAGGTGCAACAATCAAGGTAATAAGATCAGGCGCAATCGTAGTGGTAGGCTGCTGTGCTTGTTGTTGTGTTTGTTGTTGGGCCGCAGTCTGGCTTGTTGATACCAGAGGAAAGTTGCCGACCTTCATTACAACTACATCCTGCAAAATAGTCTGGCAGACCGTGCGGGAACGTTGAGCTTCGGACGGCACAACATAATAGGGCTGTTGAAGTGACGGTTCGAGTTCAACACGTCCTTCGGTAGTAGCTGCACCGGCTGAGTTGATGCCCAATGAAAGTGTGGGCGAAGCACCTGCAGCGCCACCGGTGCCAGTCAGTATGGCAGTATGGTTTGGCAATATAGATTGAAAAGCAGTATCAACATCTACGAACTGGAAACAGGCATTTACATTAACATGTGCTCCATCCGCAACACCATAAGCCGCCAAAGAAAAACGCGTCGTTGGGATAGAAGCCGCTACCATTCCGGGTGGGATCACCGACGCCCAAGATGGACCTGGAATTGACACGGCTTCCGAAGCATCAGAAATCGCTCCCTTTGTAATGAACGTTCCCTGCGATAAAGGAATGGCAGCAATCTTATTATTCAGAAGGTCAGATTCTTGGTCTGTTGTGTACATGTCGGCAGTGACCAAATTCTGCGGCAGAGTCTTCGTAGTCAATAAATCCTCTGTAATTTTGGCACCTTGCGGAATATTTTGGCCGGCAACATAAACATTCACATTCGCCGGAGCCGCTGTTTGGGTTGACGAGGTCAGCAACTGACGAATCGCAACGAACGCGACGACCAAGCCGATGACCACGATCAATAGTACAAAGATGAGAATTCGCCCACGACGCATATAGTTCTCCTCTGAAGCAATAGTAACGAATTTATATCACATTCATTATACAAGAAAAATGACAAAAACATGGTGGTAAAAAAGTGGGGCTCTGTAAGTTTGACAGAGTCCCACTTTTTTACCACCATGTTTTTGTCATTTTTC
>JBAUMB010000096.1:0-31204 GCA_049578465.1 Anaerolineales bacterium | reverse complement strand
AGAAAGATATTGAATCCGCCCGCTTTGGCATGGACTCTTTGTCCGGCTTGGGCGTGACCTTCGGGGACGATGGAACGTGTTTTTGCATCCCACCATAAATCATAGTTGGCAGGCTCGGCTAATAATTCCCAGACTTTTTCAATGGGCGCATTGACGACGGCAATAGGACATGTGCTTACGCTCATAGTTCACCTCTCAGCTACGACAACCTGTCGCCGGGGATTCCAAAATACGGATAAAGTTCATACGACCGTTTGCCTACTTTTATCAGGGGATCTTCATCCATCCAACGCGTGATTTCCTCTTTATCGGTGGAATTGAAAATTCCAATGCCAGTGAATTGCGGATTATCCGAGACCGGTCCGTTCAAAAGAAGTTTTCCTTGCGCACGAAGTCCGAACAAATAGCGCAGATGGTCCCATTGAATTTTGTCAGCCTCTTCTTTGGAAAAGTCTACGCCTCCGCCTTTTCTGTATAACACACAGAAATATTGCTTGCCCGTTGCGAGAGTTTGTCTCATGAACTCATCGGTGATTTCGATTTTGTCTTCCATCAAAATTCTCCTTCATCCTTGGTTTCATGAATTCGCGCTAAAAACTTTTAACAGCTCTACGGTTGAATTCGGAGCGATGAGTTCGACGTTGCGTTGGATTTCATGCAAATGATTTGTGACCGCTTCTTCACTGATTCCAGATGGCGCGTAGGTTGTAAAAATTACATTGCGTGTTTGAGCGGTGATCTGCGTGCGTTGATCCGGTCCGTAGATGATACTGGAGATAATTCCTTCGGTGTCACGAATCAGCATGTCACCCGCTTTGGGTATCTGTGGTTCGCCGCGCAATAAAGTGTAGGATTCACTTCCTAGCGCGGCGTCCAGCGTCAGGGGCAGATGAAGCGTATCCAAATCGTGTCCCGCCGTGAGAAGCAGATCATTCATCTCCGCCATGAACATGGCTTCGACCAGTGCCGCAACGCTCGGAATGGATTTGCTTTTGAAGAGAATCGACTCGAGTTGAAGTTGGACGTGATATGTTTTTTTGAACTGCCGATAATACGCATCGTAGGCTTGCAAAATCGGATGGCTCAACAGCGCAGCGCGGTCCTGACCTGCAAAGCGCGCTCGCAATTCTTCTTCCAGCGCGGCTTTACGTTTTTCCAACTCGGCATGATGCGGCGGATTGATTACCTCGCGCGTCACGAGTACGCCCGCGTGTGCGTTTGGATAGGTTGCTTTCCATGAGTTAGACACTTGAAACATTAAATTTGTAAATTCGAGTTTTTTTGATATTCCATGGCCAATTTAAAAAATGTGTCCGCCTCATTTGTATTTTTAAATGCCCTTGATGGAACGATAAAACCATTTCCATTTTTTCCAAAAATAACAATTTTATCTTGCACTTTTTCGACTGCCTCTATTTGAGACCATGTTCTTTGTCCTGAGATAGTCCCAATAGTAGTCTTAATTCCATTCGAGTCCATTCGGAGAATTCTGGACGAGCTCTTGAACATGATTAAAGGGAATAGTGGCATCCATGCAACGCAAAGAACGGCAATGAATATTGAGGCAACTACATTTAGTGCTAGAAACCTAAAAGTAAATAGGAATACTGCCAATGCAACAAGCAAATGTGTTAACCATAGTTTTTTCCTTCGCCATTGATACCAATAGAAATTCCATACTTCGCTCCGTGATGATGTGTACTCAATTTGCATATCTTCTCCTATCACCTTATTTTATTGGAAACAAATTTCTTTGCCTATCAATCCTTTTCCGCTCGGTACGGCGCTTGTTGTTCGATCTCGCCCACATACTGCGGCAGGTCCGTATGTCCCAGCATTTGGCGAATGGCTTGTATCTCACCCATGTGATACCAATAATGATATGTCATGCGATGCATGGCGGAGCCAACAGATTGCCCGATGGATTTGCCGTCACGCAACAAGTCAGCCAGCAAGCCTTCGGTGTTCAGCGTGTCGAGAAACGGATCATTGGCTTTGGTCACTGTGTGCCAAGTCTCCAACATTTCTTTCAATGACGGTGTGCTCATCGGCGCATCGCCGGCGAACATCTCCGTTAATTTTGGATAAAGAACTTTGCCTTGTGCGCGCTCGAGAAAATACCGATGCTCCTGCCATGCAAGATGTCCCACGATCCAACTGATGCAATTCATCGGAGCAAAGTGTTTGCTGCCATCTTCTTCGGACACACCTTCGAGTCCGAGCAGCCATTCACTGCGTGTAAAGCGGAATTGGTCAACTAATGGATGAGCCATATCGCCTCCTAATTATTGGAACCGAATCTCTTCGACGCGCCAACTTTCTTCGCCCATCAACTTTTTCAAGCGCGATAACAATTCCGCGTCGATGCGCGTCGTGTCGTTGGGGAAGTCAATCAAATGTCCCTTGCCGTTCTCGAACACATGGAACGAGAATCGGTCGCGTCCGTGGAATGAGATCAGCGTGCCGTACAGCGTTTTGATTCGGCGCTTATCGCGTTCCTTGTCGCCCGTCGAACGCAAGATCACCGTGATCTGTTTCGGCGGATGGGTTGAGTCTTCTTCTTGCGCCAGCGGAACATACATTGAAGGCGGAAGTTTTGGTTCGACCTTCATCGGCTCGATGTGTTGTAATGCAACCGCTTCACGCGGCGCTTCAATCGGTTTCACAGCTTCGACTTTTGATTCAACTTCAGTCGATTCCGTTATGCGCGGCTCGATAGTTTTTTCTTCAACCTTTGATTCGTCGCGTGCCGCAATCTCTGCATGTTCAAGTGTCGGTTGCCATTCATCTTCCCAGCCATCCGGGAAATTATCCGGTGGTGGCGGAAAGTCATGCCCCTCCTCGGTCCCCCCCATTTTCCCCGAAAATGGGGGGGATGAAAGGGGGGGCTTCTTTGCGACATACACAACCGGCTTCTCTGCAACTTGAGGAACAGGTGCAGGTGCGCGTTTGACGGATTGAGTCGCGGGACGCGGCATCGCTTTGGAAACGGGAGCCGTTGTCGGTGCGGAATGATTCGGCTTTACATCATCCAATGGTTCAGTCACTTTGATTTCAGTCCGAATCGAATCGACTAAAACTTTTGGCGGCGTACTGGTCGTATCGGCTTTGCCTTCAACGATGATAATTTGCCCGATGCTCAATTGCTCACGATATTTTTCCCAGGTACGCGGGAACAACACCAGTTCGATGTTGCCTTGAATATCTTCGATGGTGACAAAGCCCATGGCCTTGTTGGTCTTGGTCATGTAAGGACGCACAGCATTGACCAGCCCTGCGACGCGAATCTTTTCTTCATGTTGCGCCTCGTTCAATTGACCGGAGAAATGCGTGACGATTTGCGTAAGCGTTTGCTGATATGGCGTGAGCGGATGATCGGAAATATAAAGACCGATGAGCTCGCGTTCCCAATTGAGTTGTTCGCGTTTATCCACATTATTGACATCGGGCAACGTGATGCTTTCCGTTACGCCGGTGACCGCGCCGAACAAACTGAGTTGTCCCGCCTCCGCCGCGCGGAAATGATTACTGCTGATGGCAACGATGCGCTCCAATGAAGCGAGCAACGCCGCGCGGTTCCCGAACGAATCCATTGCGCCGACTTTGATTAAATATTCCAAGGCGCGTTTGCCAACCGCCCGCAAATCAACTCGTCGCGCAAAATCATTTAGGTCTTTGAATGCGCCATTTCGTTTGCGTTCTTCGATGATCAACTCTACCGCGCTTTGACCGACGTTCTTGACCGCGCCGAGTCCAAAGCGGATGTTGGGTTTACCTTCGACATCTTCGATTTCAAAATCCCAACCGGATGAATTAATTTGCGGTGCAAGAACCGGCACGCCCATCGAGCGCGCGTCGGCGACATACAACGCAACTTTCTCAGTTTGGCTTGCGGAGGCTGAAAGCAAAGCCGTCATATATTCGACGGTGTAATTTGCTTTGAGATAGGCGGTCTCGACTGCGATCACACCGTAATCGGCGGCGTGCGATTTGTTGAAGCCGTAGCGTGCGAACTCTTCCCAATCCGAATAGATCGCTTCGGCAATTTCAGAAGCCATTCCCTGCTTGATTGCGCCCGCAACAAATTTCTTGCGATGCTTCTCGATGTCTTCTTTCTTTTTCTTCGAGATGGCTTTGCGCAGCTCATCCGATTCGGACGGCGTATATCCCGCCAGTTCCACTGCGGCGCGCATCAATTGTTCCTGATAGAGCGGAATGCCGTACGTGGATTCAAAAATGGGTTTCATCGCCGGATGACGATATGTGACTTCCGCTTCGCCGTGCATGCGCGCAATGTAATCGGGGATGAATTGCATCGGGCCCGGACGATACGCCGCGACCATGGCGATGACGTGATCCAGCTTAGTCGGCTTCATTTGGACAATGTAGCGCGTCATGCCGCCGCCTTCTAATTGGAAGACGCCCGCAGTTTGTCCACTGCCCATTAATTCGAACGACTTCGGATCATCAAGCGGAATATTATTCAAATCAAGATGAACGCGGTGACGTTTCTCGATCATGTCGCAGGCTTTTGCCATCACACTCAATGTGATCAGCCCGAGGAAATCCACTTTCAACATGCCCAGTGAATCGAGAATACCCATTTCAAATTGCGTCACGGTTTTGATCGGCGTCTCTTCCGAGTTGGAGGTGGGACGATGTAAAGGAAGATATTCAAGAATCGGTTTATCGGAAATCACCACGCCCGCGGCGTGTGTGCCCGCGTTGCGGACTGTGCCTTCCATCCTCGCTGCAATGTCAATCAGCTCATGTAAGTGCGGAGTCGAATCATAGACTTCTTTGAATTCTGGGATTGCCAACGCATCTTCCATCGTGGTGGCGCGTCCTGAAACAAACGGCACCAGCTTTGCGATGCGATCCACTTCATTCAATGGAATATCCATCACGCGGCCCACGTCACGTAAAGCGGCTTTGGTTCCCATCGTGCCAAAAGTGATGATCTGTGCGACCTTATCGCTGCCATATTTCTTTGTGCAATATTCGAGCATCTCGGCGCGGCGGTCATCGCGGAAGTCGAGATCAATATCCGGCATCGAAACGCGTCCCGGATTGAGGAAGCGTTCGAAGATCAAATCATGTTGGATGGGATCGACGATCGTGATATTCAATGTATAAGCGATGATCGAACCCGCCGCCGAACCGCGTGCGTTGTACCAGATTCCATTCTCACGTGCATAGCGACATAAGTCCCACACGATCAGGAAGTATGCATCGAAGCCCATCTTGTGGACAATGCCCAACTCGTATTCGAGTCTTTCGCGGACTTCTTGGCTTGCCGCGCGATTCCCGTAGCGACTTATCGCTCCTTCTTCGCACAAATGGCGAAGATAGGTTTCTGCGGTATATCCTTCGGGAACGGGAAACTCCGGCAGATGATAACCTTTGAAAGAAAGGTCAACGTTACAGCGTTCGGCGATGAGTAAAGTGTTGCTCAATGATTCCGGAACCTCTGCGAATAATTGACTCATCTCCTGAGGCGTGCGCAGGTAATACGAATCATCCGTCATCCGCATGCGTTCGGGATCGGATAACAACGATTGCGTTTGGATTGCAAGCAAAATATCCTGCAGGTGCGCGTCGTCTGGATTGATGTAATGCACATCATTGGTCGCGATAAATTTTGCAGAATACTTCGCTCCCATCTCAACCAGTCTGCGATTGAGATCGGTGATTTCTTTGATATTGTGTTGTTGAAGTTCAACGAAGAATCGGTCAGGACCGAAGACATCGTAATACCAATTCATGCGTTTGACCGCTTCTTCGGGTTTGTCATCCAGCAATGAGCGCGGAATTTCCGCGGACATACAGCCCGAGGTCGCGATCAGTCCCTCGGAGTGAGCCGCTAAAAAGTCGTGGTCGATGCGTGGATAATAATAGAAGCCGTCGAGCTGTGCGGCGGAAGCGATCTTTAAAAGATTCTTATAACCCGTTTCATTTTCTGCCAGCAAAAGCAAATGAGGGGAGGAACGATCTAGTTTTGAATCGCGGTCGTGCATGGTGCGCGCCGCCATATACGTTTCGAGTCCGATGATGGGCTTGACGCCAACGTCTTTGGCTGCCTTGTAAAAATCAATCACGCCGAACATCGTGCCGTGGTCGGTGATGGCGACTGCCGGCATATCCATTTCCTTGACGCGTTTGACCAGCTTCTTGATGTTGCTGAAGCCGTCGAGCAAGGAGTATTCGGTGTGGACGTGCAGATGTGCGAAGGACATGGGCTGTTGCGATTATAGCACCTTGACCTTAAATTAGAACAAATGATTTCCTTAAAAGATTTTCTGCTATACTTAATCTATGCCTCGCCAAAGGATACTTTTTATTGTTGTGTTTACTGCCGCGTTGTTGGCGGCATGTTCATCCATCAACCAAACGCCAACTCCCGCTCCGACTCTTTCATCATCCGCGAATTCTTATGACGGTTCATGGGCTGGTAAAGGAACTGCGCAAGATGGAAGCGAAGTAGATATTCATTTCATCATCAAGAATTCGATCATCACCTCTTTCATTTATACATATCCAGTGCAGGGAGGGTTGCGTTGCAGCAGTCTTCACTATGATGATCTCTCTCCAGAATCTTATTCGAAAATTTCAAACGGCGCCTTCTCTTTTTCTTTGCCTTCCATTCTGTCGTTTGATGGAAAATTAAATACCGATGCATCTGCTTCGGGAAGTTTGATGTTTGACGAAGTGAACGGACCTTTGCGCGAAGGCTGTGCGGCGAACATGACTTTGAATTGGACTGCGACCAAACAGCAAGAGGCTTCCAGTGCTCTAGCAACTCCGGTTGCTTCGTCGTGGTGCGGAAAAAATGTTGATTGCCGCGATCTGCTCTTTCAACTATTGATCTTCGGTCTCGTCAACGGTGTAATCCTCGCTTTGAGTGCGATCGGTATCACGGTCATTTACAGCACAGTTCGTATATTGAACTTGGCGCATGGCGATGTCTTTGCATTGACAACTGTCTTCGTTACATCCACGATCAACATCATCGGTTTGAATCTCGATTGGCCTGCGTCGAACCGCATATTCATTCTTGTTTTGATTTTCATTGGAGCAATTGCAATCGGTGCATTGCTCAGTGTAATAGTAGAAGCATTAGCGTTCCGTCCTTTTCGCGGACGTTCCAAACTTGCGCCGTTGATCGCCTCGCTTGGCCTCTCGTTCATTCTCTTTCAAGGCTCGCTCGTTTGGCGCACATTTCAAAAGTCATTTACGCGCGGTGAGCATCGCAGTGTGCCGGGCTTGGATGAAGTCCCGAACGATGGCATTCCAAACTTCCTTCCGGCTGGAAATTTGTTATCGGGCAAAGTTGTGCTTCAGTATTCGGATGTGTTCGTGTTGGTCATCGGAATTCTGCTTGTATTAATTACCACGTTGATTCTGCAACGCACCCAGCTTGGACGTTCCATACGAGCCGTTGCACAGAATGAAGAGCTGGCTCAAATCGTCGGCGTGAATCGCGATGGCGCGATCCGGCGCGCATTCGCATTAGGCGGCGCGCTGGCAGGCGCGGCGGCATTTGTTTTTGCTTTGTATTACTCGCGTCCATTTGGGCAAGCAGGACAAGAGAGCGGACTGATTGCATTTGCCGCGGCGCTGATGGGTGGCGTGGGAAGCCCCATTGGCGCGCTGGCGAGCGGAGTCATTCTGAGCGTAGTTGGTTCATTCAGCGATTATTTCCTTTCAGCACAATGGACTCCGGTTGTATTGCTTGGTCTGCTCACAGCGATTCTTGTTTGGCGACGCGGCGGATTATTGAGCAGCGATGACAGCATGATCGAATCAGGCGCGCGCGATTCGGTAGTTTTAACGGCGCCCATTCAAAGTCCAAATGCGAGACGCTGGTTGATCATTATCTTTGCAATATTAATTCTTCTTCCCATCCTTAGTTCGCCAACTGGTTTTATCGATGAAATCTT
This sequence comes from Anaerolineales bacterium, assembly GCA_049578465.1. Classification (GTDB taxonomy): domain Bacteria; phylum Chloroflexota; class Anaerolineae; order Anaerolineales; family Villigracilaceae; genus Fen-1038. The sequence goes on along the minus strand of JBAUMB010000096.1, from coordinate 23,264 downwards.
TTTGCGCGGCCTCGGCATTTTTATATTGCTTACGCTGGGTCTCAACATTTTGCTTGGCTTGGCGGGTGTGCTCGATCTTGGTTACGCCATGAGTTTTGCGATTGGCGCATACACCGCGGCAATCCTTACCAACCGTTATGGCATTGTTGTTTTTCCTCGCATTGATTTTACGATCGTGTTATTGATCAGCGCGGCGGTGGCGGCTTTATTCGGCGCGCTCAAAGGCGCAACGGCAACGCGCTTGCGCGGCGATTATTTGGCGGTCGCCACTCTTGCGCTTGGGTTGCTGACTGCAGATATCATCGCGAACGGCGGCGCGCTGACCGGAGGCGCAGGCGGATTAAGTGTGATACCGCCTCCGCATCTCTTCGGGCTGATAGTGGCTTCGCCGTCCGCACAATATTATCTCGTCTTGTTCTTTGTCCTGCTCGCCGCGCTCGTCAGCGGACGATTGATTGCATCCCGCACGGGCCGCGCTTGGATCGCTTCCTCTGAAGATGAAACCGCGGCGGTTTCCTTTGGCATCGATGCTTCGCGTTATCGTGTGTTGGCATTTGTTTTCAGTTCGGCGTTGGCGGGAATCGCAGGCGCACTCTATGCCAGCACATTTAGCTACATTGATCCAACACTTGCCGCATTCGATATCTCATCCTTGATGTTGGCAATGGTAATTCTCGGCGGCGCGGGAAGCGTGGGCGGTGCAGTGTTAGGAACGGCATTGATTTATTTCTACGACAAAATCTTCGTGCCCCAGTTATTCGCATGGCTGACGTTACTCTGGCCGCAAGGCGTCTACATCGGCATGGTGCCGAATCTGCGCGGCACGAACTATTTTGATTTCGGCATTGTGTTGTATTTGACGGTGCTATGGAGGGCGAGGAAAAAGTAGTGAGCTTCCAAAACGAAGGCTTTAAACTTCTTACAGGTTTCTAACAACCTGCTTTTATCCCTATGCTATAATCCCAACCCGAAAGGCCATGAATGCTTCAGAAATTTGTCAGTGTCTTCGGGGGCGACCCCAATAAACGTACCGTTGAAAAATTAGCTGGATTTGTTGACGAGATCAATTCGCTTGAGTCGGAGTTCGAACAGCTCAGCGATGATGCTTTGCGCGCCAAGACGGAAGATTTCAAGTCCAAAATAAAATCTACAATCGATACTATCGAAGCAGAACAAGAACAGCATGAAGCTGAGCAGAACCTGCTCGAAGAGATTCTGCCCGAAGCTTTTGCGGCAGTGCGCGAGGCATCCAAGCGCACGATCGGATTGCGCCATTACGATGTTCAAATGTTGGGCGGAATCGTTTTGCATCGCGGCCAGATCGCCGAGATGAAAACCGGCGAAGGCAAGACGCTGGTTGCCACGCTTCCACTTTATCTCAACGCGTTGACGGGACGCGGCACACATCTTGTCACTGTCAACGATTATTTGGCGCGGCGCGACGCGCGCTGGATGGCTCCCATCTTCGACATGCTTGGATTATCGGTCGGCGTGTTGCAAATGGCGGCAGCTACTGAAAACGGAAAGAAAGCCTTCCTGGTTGATTTTGAAAAAGAATCTCCGCACGAAGATCAGCAGCATTTGCGGCTTGTGGATCGCGTCGAAGCCTACGCGGCGGACATTACGTATGGCACAAATTCCGAATTTGGTTTTGATTATTTGCGCGACAACATGACAATGAGCTTGAATGATCGCGTCCAACGCGGACATTATTATGCCATCGTGGACGAAGTAGACAACGTCTTGATCGATGAAGCGCGCACGCCGCTCATTATCTCCGGTCCTGCACAGGGCGACCTCGAGTGGTACGGCAAGATGGCGCAAGTCGTCAAACAGTTAAAGCCCGAAGATTACGAAGTCAATGAAAAAGACCGCGCCGTCAATTTGACGGAAGTCGGCGTGGCACATGCTGAACAATTAATCGGTCAGCCGCTGATGGATCCGGACCGACCCGAAGACGTCACGCCCGAACAAGCGCATCTCACCGGTTTCCTTGAACAAGCCATGCGCGCGCAATATCTGTTTCATCGCAATAAAGATTATCTTGTGCAAGGCGGCAAAGTTGTGATCGTGGATGAATTCACCGGACGTCTCATGCCCGGACGAAGATGGTCGGACGGTTTGCATCAAGCGGTGGAGGCGAAAGAGAACGTGCGCGTCGAGCCGGAGAACGTAACGTACGCAACCATCACGTTGCAAAATTATTTTCGCATGTATAAAAAGTTGGCCGGCATGACCGGTACCGCGTTAACTGAATCAGAAGAGTTCAGCAAGATTTATAAATTGGAAGTCATGCCGATTCCCACCAATTTGGAATATCAAGCATTTGGAGACGGCGCGCTGGTTGAGGTCAAAGCCAAGGATGAAGAGAATTATCAGTATTCATTCTTTGCGCGGAAAGATGATGGCCAAGAGCCGGTTTATTATCGCCGCAAAGATTTTCCTGATGTGATCTATCGAACCATCGAATCGAAGCTGCGTTCCATCATTGCCGAGATCGTTCGCTATCACGCCTTGGGACGGCCGATGCTGGTCGGCACAACGTCCGTTGAATCATCTGACCGTTTATCGAATCGACTCAAAGCCGAGCCTGTGCGGCGCTTGATGCAGATTTTATTGGTTCGTCAGGGCTTCATAAAATCGGGCGATCGCGAAGAAGATGGACGGCTCATTCCTGAACTTCAGCCGTTCAACGAATCACTGGAAAAGATCACACCCGACGCGTTGCGAAAATTTGGTTCGTCGTTTGGCATGACCAACATCAGCCTGGATGATCCATTGAATCTTTCAACGCTCCTTGAGATTTTGAATTTATCAGAAGAGTCAATGGATCGTTTGAAATCCATCTTGCAAGCGGGCGTGCCGCATCAAGTTTTGAATGCGCGCCGGCACACGGAAGAATCACAAATCATCGCAGGCGCGGGCGCGTTCGGCGCGGTGACGATCGCTACGAACATGGCCGGCCGCGGTGTCGATATCAAACTTGGCGGTGACCTTGCGGAAGAAATTATCTCGGCGGTCAATCGGGTTTTGCGCCGCGCCGGTTATAAAGATCCGTTCGATATGCCGCTCGAAGAACGACGCCAAGCCTTGCAAAAAGTTGATCCGACGCAATATGGACTCTATGATGCCGAGGTTAAACATTTTCTTCAATACTTTGAAGATATGGAACGCGTCAAACAACGCGGCGGCTTACATGTGATCGGCTCGGAACGTCATGAAGCGCGCCGCATTGACAACCAACTGCGCGGTCGTTCCGCGCGTCAGGGCGATCCCGGTTCATCGCGCTTTTATCTTTCACTCGAAGATGATCTCATGCGGCTCTTCGGCGGCGATCAAGTCAGCGGTTTGATGCAGAGACTCAAAGTAGATGACTCGCTTCCGCTCGAAGCGCGCATGGTCAGCGGCATCATCGAAAATTCACAACACCGCGTCGAGGGCGCCAACTTCGATGTCCGCAAACATTTGCTGGAATACGATGATGTGCTCAATCAGCAACGCGAACAAATTTATTCTCAACGCGATCGCGTTTTCGTAAAAGAAGATTTGACCGAAGATGTCGATGATATGTTGCAGTCCGAAGTCGAGAGGCGTGTCGAACTCGGATTGACCGATGAAGAAGGTCCGTGGAAATTAATCGCATGGTTGGAACAAGTTCAGCCGCCTTTTGAATCACAAGGTCGCCTCGTTCCGACTTTTGGGTTGTCTCTCATTATCGATGAGTTAAATAAATATGACGATCTTCGCGCGGCGATGCTGGATGTTGTTTCACGCTCCATCGAAGTCGAACAGTCTCACACGTTGCGCGCCATCGAAGCGTTGATTGAACATACAGAAGATACTCTCGATAATCAAATCGCCGAACGCTCTGACTCAGTGGATGCTTTCTTCCAGACTTTGCGCGAGTCCGAAGAACCGCTACGTCCGCAAAAAGCCGCGGAAGAATTAAGCGGCCTGATTCATTTTCAATTGCGATTGAATAGCGAGCAATCCCGTTTGCTGACCGATGATCCCAATGAATTCAAAAAGTGGCTGGAAGATTATGTCGAAACCAATTTGATTAGCATCAATGCTAATCGCGTGATCGGCGCAATTGAGCGCCGCTTGAACGAACCGCTGGGATTAAAGATCGATGTTTCTGATTGGGACGAAGCGGCGAATCAAATCGTCAGCGCGGGGCGCGAGCTGATGAAACGCCAGCACGAGCAATTGACTTTGCAAGTTCAGCGCGATCTGGATGCTTTTCTCGAGCGCGAATCCGCTGATGATGATTCAGGCAAACTGCGCTTGTTGTTATCGTTGTCTCAGGGCGTGCGCACACTCTTTGATCAAAAGACTCATCGCCAGCTTCGACAGATTTTCAATCGCTTTACGTATATTTATCTCGCCGCGCTTTTGTTGGAAAACCGCACTGCCGAGGATGTGACCGATGCCGTGCTTGAACATCTTGAAAAAGCAGAGTCCGCTTTGCAGACGGCGTGGGGACAAGGTGAATTCGCTCGGCTGGGTCAGAACGCGACGAAACTGTCAGACTTTGGTCCCGCCGCGAAACTATTCGGCCAAGAAAGACAAAGCGAAGAAGTATCCGCTTTGAGTGAGTCTGATCGAGAGCAGTTGATCCAAGCCATCGGATCATACATTCTTAACGAGGTCAAACGCCAACTGTTGTTGGGCGCCATCACGGAGTTGTGGGTCGAGTATTTAACGAAGGTTGAAGCCTTGCGCGTTTCAATCGGACTCGAAGCTTACGCACAGCGCGACCCGCTGGTACAATATAAAGGCAAAGCTTCGGAGTTGTTCCAGCAATTGCTAGCGGATGTGCGCTCGGCTGTGATCGGACGCGTGTTCTCGTATCAGCCGCGGCGCATTGAGATCACTCCGACTGAAGTAGCGGAGGTTCCGGCCGAAGCGCAAGCCGCACAAGTTGAAAGCAATAAGAAGAAAAGAAAGAGGCACTAATAGGTTTATGTTGTTGCGAATCCAGTAACATCACCGCAATGACATTTGGAAATAATACAAGTATGCCTGAACGAGTCACTGCAATCTTAAAGAATTATCGCGCCCTCCCAAAGGTGGAATTACACCGTCATTTGGAGGGCACGTTGCGTTTGGATACCATGCTCGATATTGCGCGTCGGCACGGGATCACGATTCCGGCCGATATTTTGCGCTTGAGCACTCTGGTGCAAATGCAGGAAGAAGAAAAATATTCGTTCCAGACTTTCCTGTCAAAGTTCAACACGCTGAGATTGTTTTATCGTTCGCCGGATGCGATTCATCGCATCACGCGCGAAGCCATTGAAGACGCTGCGAAGGATAATGTGAAATATATGGAATTGCGTTTCACGCCCGTGGCTCTCAGCCGCGCGGAACGTTTTCCGATTCACGATGTGATTGATTGGGTCATGACCAGCGCTCGCGACGCCGCCAAAGAATTTGGCATAACAGTACGGCTGATTGCTTCTGTGAACCGGCACGAAAGCCATGAGTTGGCTGAGCAAGTCGCGTGGCTTGCCGCCGAACATAAAGACCGCGGACTGATCGGGATGGATTTAGCAGGCAACGAAGCTGAGTTTAAGTCCGAGCCGTTTTACAGCGTGTTCAAAGAAGCGCGTCAAGCCGGACTGCGTATCACCATCCACGCCGGGGAATGGGGTCCCGCTGCGAATGTTAAAGAAGCCATCGAAGAGCTTGGAGCGGAACGCATCGGTCACGGTGTGCGCGTGCTCGAAGATCAAAACGTGGTTGCATTGGCAAAGGAACGCAACACTGCGTTTGAAGTCTGCGTGACGAGCAACTATCAATCTGGCGTTATTCCGGCGCTGGAAGCGCACCCGTTAGCGGCGATGCTCAAAGCCGGACTCAACGTCACGATCAACACCGACGATCCCAGTATCTCGCGCATCACGCTGAGTCAGGAATATCATGTGGCTTGCGAAGAACTCGGCCTTTCGATGGTCACGCTGAAGCAACGAATTATTGCCGCGGCTCAGGCAGCATTTCTATCCGATGATGAACGCGATAAATTAGTGAAACAACTTAAAAAAGAATTGAAATTGTAGTAAAATCGCACAATAATCACAGGGTATCAAAGGCGCTCCTTTGTACCTCGCGAGTTTGTTGCGAGTTCACCTTAGAGGTGACGAGATAATACCAAAGGAGCTGACATGAACGATTTCTTCAAAGCACGTAATAATTTAAAAGTGGGAAAAAAAGAATATGTTTATTACCAACTCGACGCATTAGAAAAAGCGCATCTCACGGATCTCAAGCGGCTTCCGTTTTCGATCCGTATCATGCTGGAAGCCGCGCTCCGTCAATGCAACGACAAAGAGATCACACAAGAAGATGTAAAAAATATTGCAAATTGGAAATCGCAAGGTGCTCGTCCCGGGATTCCATTTTTGCCGGCGCGTGTCATCATGCAAGATTTTACCGGAGTCCCTGCGGTCGTGGATTTAGCTGCGATGCGCGCGGCCGTTGCCCGTCTCGGCGGCGACCCGAAGAAGATCAATCCACTGGTGCCGGTTGATCTCGTCATTGATCATTCCATCCAGGTTGATTTCTTCGCGACTGTTGATTCACTTCAAAGAAATACCGAAGTCGAATTTCAACGCAACCGCGAACGATATGAATTTTTGAAATGGGGACAAAAGGCGTTTCGTAATTTCCGCGTCGTGCCGCCGATGACTGGCATCGTGCATCAAGTCAATCTTGAATATCTCGCCGATGTGGTGATGACCAAAACGGAGAACGGCGAAACCGTTGCATTTCCTGATACGCTTGTCGGCACCGACTCACATACTACGATGATCAATGGTCTCGGCGTGTTGGGTTGGGGTGTGGGCGGCATCGAAGCGGAAGCGGTAATGCTTGGTCAGCCGATGGATATGCTCTTGCCGGATGTGATTGGTTTCAAGCTTCACGGCAAATTGAGAGAAGGCGTAACCGCCACTGACCTTGTTCTTACTGTGACTCAGATGTTGCGCAAGAAAGGTGTGGTGGATAAGTTCGTCGAGTTCTTCGGTCCGGGTCTTGACTCGATGTCTTTACCGGATCGCGCCACCATTGGCAACATGGCTCCTGAATACGGTGCGACGATGGGCTATTTCCCCGTAGACATTGAAACATTGAGATATATGAAGCTGACAGGTCGGCCGGATGAAGTCATCGAACGAACGGAAGCGTACATGCGCGTACAAGGATTATTCCGCGACTCATCCTCGCCTGATCCTGAATTCACCGATACGCTCGAACTCGATCTCGACTCGGTCGTGCCTTCCTTGGCTGGCCCCAAACGTCCGCAAGATCGCGTGGCGATGTCTGAACTCAAGGAAACTTTTGAGAAAGCATTGACCGCTCCAGTCAAAGAGCGCGGCTTCGAATTGAAACCCGAATCGTTAAGCGCGGAAGCAACTTTCGTCACCCCTGCTTTGCAGGGGCAGGCCAACGGCGGCTCGCGCACGATGAAGCATGGCGCGGTGGTGATTGCTGCCATCACGTCATGTACGAACACATCCAATCCATCCGTGTTGATCGCGGCCGGATTGGTCGCAAAGAAAGCCATCGAAAAAGGCTTGACCGTTCAACCATATGTTAAGACTTCACTCGCGCCCGGCTCGCGCGTGGTGACAGACTATTTGAAGAAAGCGAATCTGCTTGAGCCACTTGCCAAACTTGGATTCAATGTTGTGGCGTATGGATGCACAACCTGCATCGGCAATAGCGGACCGCTTTCCAGTGAAGTCTCACGCGCGGTGACCAGCGGTGATTTGGTTGCGGCGGCGGTGTTATCAGGCAATCGTAATTTTGAAGGACGCGTCCATCCACTGGTTAAAGCAAACTTTCTTGCGTCGCCGCCGCTTGTCGTAGCATACGCGTTGGCTGGCACGGTGGATATTGATCTCAATAAAGAACCGCTTGGCATAGATTCAAAAGGTCAACCGGTTTACCTTAAAGATTTGTGGCCCAGCCAGGATGAAATCAAAACTGCCATCGCCTCCAGCTTGGATGTGAGCATGTTCAAGGATCGTTATTCAAGCGTGTTCGAAGGTTCGGATACGTGGAAGGCGATCAAGGTTTCCGGCGGCGACATTTATGAATGGGACGAGGCTTCGACCTATATTCATCATCCGCCATATTTCCAATCGCTGACTCTGGATGCGTCATCGGTGAATGACATCAAAGGCGCGTGCGTGCTTGGACTTTTTGGTGACTCGATTACCACCGATCATATCTCACCTGCGGGCAACATCGCCGCGGATTCTCCTGCTGGAAAATTTTTGCAAGAGCGAAATGTTCAGCCCAAAGACTTTAATCAATACGGTGCGCGTCGCGGCAATGACCTCGTGATGGCGCGCGGTACGTTTGCAAATATCCGTCTGAAGAACTCGCTCGTCGCACCGAAGGAAGGCAATTGGACAAAACATTTTCCAAATGGAGATGTAATGCCCATCTACGATGCGGCGATGAAATATCAAAGCGAGGGTGTGCCTGCGATTGTGATTGCAGGCAAGGAATACGGAACCGGCTCCAGCCGCGATTGGGCTGCGAAAGGCCCACTCCTGCAAGGCGTCCGCGCGGTGATCGCAGAATCGTTCGAGCGCATTCATCGTTCCAATTTGGTCGGCATGGGAATCCTTCCGTTGAAGTTCATGGATGGACAGAACGCTGACTCGCTCGGCTTGAAAGGTGATGAGCTTTACGATATCGAAGGCTTGAGCGGTGAAATGAAGCCGAAGAGCATTGTCACCGTGCGCGCGAAGAGACCGGATGGCATGGTGATTGAATTTAAAGCCACCGCGTTGTTGAATACTGACGTAGAAGTTAATTACTATCGTAATGGCGGCATATTGCATACTGTGTTGAGGAATTTAGTTCGCTAAGATTCGATAAAAAGGCAGTCGTGAGACTGCCTTTTTATATTCTCGCAAGAATCTGTCATTTATAAAAGTAGAATTTCCTTACACAAATGATAACTTTAATTCATAACCAGGAATTTCTTGTAAGGCGATAGTAAACCGTTAATTCTACCCAAATAGATTAAAAACGGTTAAGATACTATTATCTTTTTAAGGAGATTCTATTATGCTTCAATCTTTTGACAAGGGCCAAGGTTTAGTTGAATATGCTCTAATTCTCACTCTGGTTTCCATTGTGGTCATTGCGGTTCTGATGGTGCTTGGGCCGACAATAGGAAAAGTTTTTAGTTCCATCAATAGCAGCTTGAGCGGCATATAAACGTATCTTAGCCCATACAATAAATTTCCCGCTTGAAGGCGGGAAATTTTGTTTCTTGCTAATCAAATTGTAACGAGATTTGGTTGCTTAACCGAAGTGGCTTGCATGGACCACGGTCCCGTCCATGTGATGGTGACGGGGATGATCCTGCCTTTCAAATCTTCCTCTGATTCGATGAAGACCAGCTTGTTGGTCGACGTGCGGCCCTTCCAGCGATTCTTTACTTTTTCCTCGAACAAAACATCCACCCTTTGACCGAGATATTTTTTGTTGATCTCATCCACGATTTTTTCCTGCAACTCTTCCAACATGCGGAAGCGGCGCATCTTTTCCTCGTCCGAAACATTGTCATCCATGCGGCGCGTGGCAACCGTCCCTTCGCGGGATGAGTATCGCGCCAAATGGGCCACATCCAGCTTGAGGTCCGCTAAGACGCGGTACGTTTCCATAAATTGTTCATCCGTCTCGCCGGGGAATCCAACGATGATGTCGGTCGCAATCGAGCAATCGGGAATCTTTTTGCGAATCATTTCGACGAGATCGCGATAATCTTTTTGTGTATAGCCGCGCTTCATGTTGAGAAGCACTTCATCGTCACCGGCTTGAATCGGGACTTCGATGTGCGGCATGACCTTCGGAAGTTCGGCGACTGCGTCCATCAATTCTTCGGTGAAATAATTGGGATGCGAAGTGAGGAAGCGGATGCGTTCGATGCCTTCGACTTGATGAACGACGCGCAGCAGCGCGGCGAGGTTCGGACCGTCGGGCACATCCTTGCCATAACGATCCACGATCTGACCGAGCAGCGTGATCTCCTTGATGCCCTGCGATGCGAGCGAACGAATCTCGCTGACGATATCGCCAACGGGACGACTGCGCTCGACGCCGCGTCGAAACGGGATGATGCAAAAGGTGCAGGCGTGTGAACAACCGTAAACAATCGGCACATGCGCGCTGACGAGTTCGCCGCGTTCATGTTGCGGCAGAATTAAATCTTCATCCATCAGCGCGAAGCGGCGCGTGGTTTCATCTGATTCAATGGCCTGGACTTCGCCTTGACTCAAAAATGAAACTAGCGGCCCCGGATCGGATGGCGGCGAGAAAACATCCACGAACGGAAGTTTGGCGCGCAGTTTCTCCGCGCCGCGCACACCGACCAGACATCCCATCAGGTTGATGACGAGATTCGGATTCTGCTCTTTTAGCGGGCGCAGCGATGTCACGCGTCCGATAGCCTTGTCTTCCGCGGATTGACGCACAACGCAGGTATTCAAAACAATAACGTCCGCTTCTTCGATAATATTGGTAAAGGTGTAACCCAGATGCTCCAGCGACGAGCCGACGCGTTGCGAGTCGGCTACGTTCATCTGACAGCCTTCGGTCCAAATGTAGTATTTCATAGAGCAGGATTATACCAAGAGTGGTCAGGACATGAGGTTTGTAAATTGCACAGGCTTATGAATGAATACATCAAGACGACCTGCTATACCCTGCCGCATTTTTTGGAGTTTACCTGACATAAATGAGATATCCAAGTTCTCAAGAAACTTGGATATCTTTTTCTAAGGCGAAGTACAAAACACTACTGACACATAGGGGCGCCAGCGCTATTGCAAGCGGGATGAGCGATTGGTCCACAATCCAAATAATAGGTGACCAGACTACAGCCAGGATTACCGCAATGATCTCCTGCTGGACAAGTTTGTGTTTGTCCACCGCCGCCAGCAATGCCGGACATGCTGTTATTGATCGAGCTGAAGATGGAACCAATCCCAGGTCCGAGCGCCATCAAGACAGCAATCACAACAATTGCAACCAGCACAAGAATGAGAGCATACTCAACTAATCCCAGGCCTTTTCTCTTTGTTGATTTTGAAGAAGATAAATTCATTTGAAGAACCCTTTCTTTATTTGTTTAATATCGGACGAAACTTGTCCGATATTATCCTCCCCTATTAACTCTTTCAAGGTTTTTTCTTTGCAGTTTGGTTAGATGCGGCTTATCAACATTGAAAGCGTATAAGAACCCTTTATGACTGATTTTGTGAATGGTTGTAAATCTCGAATGGAGTTGCTATTAAATCAAGAGCGCAGAGACATGTCTCTGCGCTCTTGTAATTATGCAGTCTGCTTTTTCAGCATCTCCAAATGATGTTTGCGGAACTTTGCCACCTTCGGCGCGACCACTGCTTGGCAATAAGGTTGAAATGGATTCTTGGCAAAGTATTCTTGATGATAATCTTCTGCCATATAAAATTTGTCGAGCTTGGTCACTTCGGTCACGATCGGCTGATCCCAAATGTGTTGGTCGTTCAACTCTTTGACCGTCTCCTCGGCAACCTTCTTTTGTTCATCATTGTGATAGAAGATGGCTGAACGATATTGTGTGCCCGCATCCGCGCCCTGACGATTAAGCGTGGTCGGATCGTGGATGGCGAAGAACACATTGAGCACATCGCGAAACGAGATGATGCTTGGATCGAACGTGACTTGCGTCACCTCGGCGTGGCCCGTTGTGCCGGTGCAGACTTCACGATAAGACGGATTCGCTTTTGTTCCTCCGGCGTAACCGGACTCCACCGAATGCACGCCTTTGACTTCGTCGAAAACTGCTTCGAGACACCAGAAGCATCCTCCAGCCAATGTTGCAGTTTGAAGATTATTATCCATGATGAATTCTCCTTCTATAAGTATAATATGCCTATCTACTGAATAAGACGACCTGAGAGTAAAAAGTTTTATTAAGAAAGCATTATAGTTTCGTTTTGCGATTTGTTGATCAGAGAAGTTCCTTGAATAAGGAATCGTTCAATGGATAAAAAAGATTTCGACAATATCTGGTATTGGTATTTGACGGGAGAATGGCATACCTCTCCTCCGAGGGAAATAGCGCTTGGTATGCGCTTCTTCAATGGGGTCTTCAAATTCATTCCGAGCAGTCCGCATTGCTTTGAATGCGGAATCCCCATGCAAGGGATCGGAGGAAACCTTTTGCGTTTCATGGGCTCCAAGCCGTCCAGTTTTAGTTCACGGCTTTGCAGTAATTGCGAAAAGTATGCCCGTCAACAAGAAAGCGGCGCAGAGGTGGAGTTGACGATGTTGTTTGCGGATGTGCGCGACTCAACACCGCTTGCTGAAAAAAGCACCGCTTCCGAATTTAAAGATGTCATTCAAAAATTCTATAAAGAAACTAGCAATGTGCTGATCGCGCATAACGCGATGGTCAATCGGCTAATGGGCGATCAGGTGATTGCATTATTCGTACCGCGCTTTGCAGGTAAGGATCATGCCAAAGTCGCAATTCATGCGGCGCGTGAATTGTTGCGAGTCACCGGCCATGAAAATCAAAATGGTCCTTGGATTCCCGTTGGAGTTGGAGTTCATACAGGAATGGCTTATGTTGGTGCCGTTGGTTCGAAGGATGGGGTCAACGAAATTGCTGTGCTGGGAAGTGCGGCGAATTTGTGTGCGCGGCTGTCGTCCAAAGCGGCGGCTGGTGAGATATTGATCAGTGAAGATAGCGTGAAATCTGGCCGCTTGGATGAGGGCGGCTTTGAAGCGCGTTCGCTTGAACTCAAGGGACTCAGTCAGCCGATATCTGTGCGCGTGATCAAAGCAATGCAAGCCAATCAGATTCTTTAAAAGCAAAGAGCGCAGAATTTTTTCTGCGCTCTTTTTGATTTTGTTTTTTATACGCTTGGTTCCGGCACAGCAGCTCGCGTCAAAATGATGTCTCCATCGGGATTCACTTCGACGAGGATGGCATCACCATCGGTGAATTCACCGGAGAGCAATTTGTCGGAGAGCGGATCTTCGACTCTTTGCTGGATGACGCGGCGCAATGGACGCGCACCGAACTCATTGTCATAGCCTTCGTCCGCAAAAGCTGCCAGTGCCGCGGGAGTCGCCGTCAGCGTGAGGTTATGCTCTTTGAGGCGCTCCGATACTTTGTCAAGTTCGAGCGAAACGATTTTCTCGATATCAATCTTATTCAGCGCGCGGAAGATAATCACACTATCGAGCCGATTCAAAAATTCGGGCCGGAAAACTTTCTTCAACGAATCGGTCAGCTTTTTGCGCATGTCTTCGTACGACTGCCGTTCTTCGGTCTCTTCATCGCGCTTCAAAGCAAATCCAAGCGCCGTGCCTTTCTTGATCATGTCCGCGCCGATGTTGGAAGTCATGACGATGATCGCGTTGCGGAAATCCACCTTGTGGCCCTTGGCATCGGAGAGATGACCTTCTTCCATGATCTGCAAAAGCATATTGTGGACTTCGGGATGCGCCTTTTCGATTTCATCAAAGACGACAATCGAATAAGGACGGCGGCGCAAGGCTTCGGTGAGCTGGCCCGCGTCTTCATAGCCGACATAACCGGGAGGCGCGCCGACTAGACGTGAAGCGGTGTGCCGTTCCATGAACTCGGACATATCGAGTTGCAGCGCGGCATCTTCACTGCCGAACATAAACTTTGCCAATGTTTTGGTCAGCTCCGTTTTACCGACGCCGGTGGGTCCAAGGAAAATAAACGAGCCGATGGGACGCTTCGGGTCTTTCAACCCGGCGCGGGCGCGGCGCACCGCGCGGCTGATGGCAATGATCGCATCTTCCTGACCGATGATGGACTTCTTGAGTTCATCTTCCATCTTGAGCAGGCGTTGAGATTCTGCTTCCGCCAATTGCATCAGCGGTACGCCGGTCCACATCGAAACGACTTCCGCAATATCTTCGGCCGTCACAACGGGACTATTGGCGCGGTCCCAACCCGAGCGCAATTTTTCGATCTGTTCGCCTAAAGCGGTTTCGCGCTCCTCCCATTCTTTCAGGTCTTCGACGTTGCCTTCCTCTTGTGCCAGCGAACGGTTTTGGCGCGCGGTTTTTAATTGACCAAATAAATCCTTGGCGTGTTTTGCGGCGGGACTCTTGTACATGCGCACGCGCGAAGCCGATTCATCAATCAGGTCAATGGCTTTATCGGGCAGGAAACGTTCGGTCACGTATCGAGACGAAAGATGCGTCGCTGCTTCGAGAGCTTCATCTGAAATCACGAGATGATGATGCTCTTCGTATGCCGAACGGACTCCTTTGAGAATTTCAATGGTCTCTGTTTCAGAGGGTTCATCCACTTGCACAGGCTGGAAGCGGCGTTCGAGCGCAGCATCGGATTCGATGTGCTTGCGATATTCATCAAGCGTGGTCGCGCCGATCACTTGCAATTCGCCGCGCGATAAGGCCGGCTTCAAAATATTCGCGGCGTCAACGGAGGAACCTGCGGCTCCCGCACCGACCAGCATGTGGACTTCATCAATAAATAATATCGAGCCGGATTGTTTTAATTCGTCAATGACGCGTTTGAGTCTTTCCTCGAATTGACCGCGATACATTGTACCCGCCACCAACGAACCGACATCCAGTTGAAGCACGCGCTTGTTCATCAGCGGAGCCGGCACATCACCTTCGACGATGCGCTGGGCGAGTCCCTCGACGATGGCCGTCTTGCCAACGCCGGGTTCGCCGATCAGTGCAGGATTATTCTTTGTGCGGCGCGCAAGTATTTGAATCACGCGCTCGATTTCTTTTTGGCGGCCGATGACCGGGTCAAGTTTCTTTTCCTCAGCCATCGTGGTGAGATCAACCGCGAGTTGATCCACGAGCGGAGTCTTTGGTCCGGAAGTTGGTGCGCGTCCGGGTTGGGGCGAGCCGGCCGGGGCCGGGGAAGATGCGGTTTCATTGAGCACACGTCGAGTCTGCCTGCGGATTTGATCAGCCGTTACGCCGAGTCTGCGAAGCACTTCCATCGCCGGTCCTTCGACGCGCACGAGACCAAGCAATATATGTTCGGTGCCGATGTAATGATGACCGAGATGCGCGGCTTCATCTACTGCAAATCCGAGGACTTGCTGCGTATCATCCGCCAGCTCGAGCTTGCTGCTGACCGCGTGTCCTTCGATTGAAACTCGTCCAACCATTTCGCGCACGCGCGCGGCTTCCAATCCAAGTTCGCGCAACACGCGTCCGGCAACGCCGCCATCTTCTTCGATCAATCCGAGCAGAAGATGTTCGGTGCCGATATTTTCCTGATGTGATCGTTCCGCCTCTTGATGTGCGAGGCTTAATACCCTTCGTGCGCGCTGGGTAAAGCGTTCCATGCCAGCCATAAGTTATTCTCCAAATCTCCAATCAGACAAGGACTATCGAGAATGATTGTACCAAAAAGCAAGCCGACTCTGTGTAGGAAAATGATTAGAAATTCCTTACGGCGTATGAACATGTTTGAAAGTTCACAAGTGAGTTAGGAATTGTAAATCGTGATTCGATTCAGAAAAGATCACGCATCTCGGCGCGCCGATAACGGATTCCGGTTAACGATTATCGCCATCGCCCTGAATTTTTCCGCGCGCTTGACGATCCAATAACTTGGCAATGTTATGTTCGGCGATTTCATCCAAAGACAAATTCATTTCGGTAGCAACTTGCGACAGATACCACAACACGTCGCCGAGTTCGGCTTTGAGCGCTTCACGCGTCTCATCGCTGATAATTCCATCTTTATCGCGGAAAACTTTTTTGATCTTGCCGGCCACTTCGCCCGCTTCATTGGTCAGTCCCAGCGTGGGATAGATGACGCCGTGTCCGATGACAGGATATTTGGCAGTGCCTTTTGCTTTTTGTTGGTAGTCAGTGAAGTTCATTATTGAATCCTTTGAATCTAGCCGTAAGATATTCTTTAAATTGGCAATTCATCTTTTTCAAAAATACCCAATTCTGTAATCTCGTATGCCTCTGTTATTGTTTGGATAAATTGTTTTTCGCGCTTACTATCAATCTTGAACACGATAATCATCATTCCATAACCAAAGAGAAAAAAGATGGATGGACCGCTAAGTGCCTCAATCCAATTAGCAGGCAAGTTGCCTGATTGTATAATATTTGTAAGCATATAAAGAAATTCGTTTGCTAGAATTAATCCAAAAAAACCAAGCCACAGAGTCATAAAAATTGTTACGACCCAATGAAGGTGCATTCTAACCCTTATTTTGCCACCCATATTTTGAGATAAAAATTTACCATCTATAAACGGGAGAAACGAATCCTGATTGTTTATCCAGCGATAAATATTGAAGCCTTCTTTCGTTAGTTTGCCGCGATAAAGCTTGTGCTTTCTGGAAAAAGTAGGGAACCAAACTATCTTTCCCGATGTATCAGTAACGTCTTGTAGCTTTTGCGTGATTGCATCCTGTGATAAGTTGGTCTTAATTAATAAATTTTCGTACGGTAATAACCACATCGTTCCTCCACCAAGAATTTATATATTGAACGCCTTGTTTATTGTTTTCCAAAACTCGTCCCTCTCGCCTGGCACAAAGGGAGTGTATAAAGTCAAACGATCTGCGATTCCATCATAACGCGTCTTCAATTCGTCAGCCAATTTCTCTGGCGTGGTGGCGAGACAAAACTCATTCAGCATTTCACCGGTGATCAACATTGGCATCTCAGCCCATTCGCCTCTTGCGGCGTGCGCCGATAATTTCTCGGCGGTCTCGCCCCAGCCGTGAAAGTCCATGACGGAACGATAAGATGGAGTCGATGCGTAAAAAGAAATTTGCGTGCGTGCAAAATTTTCTTCTTCCGAATTTGTCGCGACAAAAGCCGTGACTGAAACAGTCATATCTTTTCTTTTGCGATTTGATTTCTGTGCGCCTTCTTCAATCGCTGGCAGCATCACTTCCTTCAAATAGCGCGGCGTGTGGAATGGGTGCACATGGAATCCTTCGCACAATTCACCTGCGAGTTTCGCAAGACCGGTGTTCACACCAGCAATAAAGATTGGAATACCCCCACCCAACCCTCCCCCATTTTCTTTGAAAATGGGGGAGGACAAAGGAGGGGGTTGAAAAAACGGTGACATCAACGTCAGCTTGTAGTACTCGCCGCGAAAATTTAACTTTGTTCCGTTTTGCCATGTATCCCATAATGCACGGATTGCAAGAATTTGTTCGCGCAATTTTCCAGTCACGGATTCGGGCCATGGCATTCCAAAGCGTCGTTCAATGTGCGCCTTGACTTGAGTTCCAAGTCCGAGAATGAATCGTCCATTCGATTGCGCTGCCAAATCCCAAGCGGTGTAAGCAATCGTTGCGGGCGAACGTGCGAATGAGACTGCGATCGCTGTGCCGAAATTTAAATTGTGAGTGTGCTCTGCGATCAAAGCACACGGAAGAAATGGATCATGTTGAGTTTCAGAAGTCCACAGCGCGTCGAAGCCGATTTCTTCGGCGGCTTTGGCAATCGCGGGAACATCTTTCAATGAAACGGGCGGAAGCGATGCGTCGAATTTCATAATCCCTCAAACCTTGAAATTTTATCGCGCCATTCATCCGGAATGGAAATTGTCTTCTTGCTTTGATAATTAAACGTCACCATGACGATCTCACCTTTTGCCATCTCTTGACCATTGCTGCTGTTCACGATGTTTTGTTCAACCGTCATGGATTTGTTGCCAAGCTTCGATGTCCGCACACCGACTTTGACATCATCGCCAAAGTGAAGCGGCGCAAGGAAAGCGATATGCGCATCCGCAACGATCACGCCGATCTTCATAAAAGATTGGTCTTGAGTAAATAGACTCAGATGGATCATGTAGCGAACGCGCGCTTGCTCGAAGAAAGTCAGATACTTGGCGTTGTTGAGATGTCCCTGCGGATCTAGATCGCCATAACGAACTTCAATGGGATGAAAAAAACGAAAATCGGTCATGCGGCGATTATACATCCTCCACATAACCGATTTATCGGTGACGAAATTAGTGTTATTGAACTTTGCAGACAACTAGGGTTGCGTCATCTACAAGCGGATTCCCTTGTGCGAATTCATTCACTGACTGAAGGATTTTCTGGATCAGCTCGTCAGCGGGCAAGGCTTCATTTTGTGCGATCACTCCCGTCAATCTGTCGCGTTCGAACGGTTCCCGCTGAGGACTCGCAGCTTCTGTGACGCCATCAGTATAAAACACAAGAATATCTCCGCTTTCAAGTTGCAAACTCTCAGCGCGCACATCGAACCCTTCCATCAGTCCAATTGCAATCCCTGTTCGTTTCAGCCATTCATGTTTTTTGGTCCTACCATGATAGAGCAAAGCAGGATTATGTCCCGCATTGGCATAGATCAACGTGCACGTGCGCGGATCTATTTTGGCAAAGAAGATGGTAACGAAGGTGGTGAATTTTATGTTGTGAATATAAAGCCGGTTGATCTTCTCCAGCACTTTGAGTGGCGAATCTGTTTCAGGCACGATGGTATGGAAAGCAGTTTGCAGGCTGGTCATCAGGATGCCGGCCGAAACACCTTTACCGCTTACATCTGCAATCACGAATCCATGTGCGCCATCGTTGAATCGCAGAAAGTCAAAGTAATCGCCGCCGATGATCTGCGCCGGACGGCTGTAACCTGCAATGTCAAAGCCGGCCATATCCGGAACATCTTGAGGCAACAATGCGCGTTGAATCACTTGGGAAAGCTCCAGTTCATCTTCAAGCTCGCGGCGTTCCTGATTCGAGTAATGGTCAAGGCAAACAGAGGCGGTGTAATCCATTTGTAAAAGATTGTCGTCTACGATTCCATGACATACTGTACAAACACCTAATGTACCTTCTTCCAGTTTTTGAAGTGACTCATCAATCACATGCAGATGGGGCTGAACATCCGGTTCTAGTTCCAAAGCAGTTTCGTCCATTTTGCATCCTTCACATATATTGGCGCGCTTTTCCTCCAAGCCTTTTCGTATATCGTTCATTAGTTTGTCTGCCATTCTTTAACTCCTATTCCTCTAAAAACTAAAAGAACATATGTTCTATATTTTATCAGAGTTTCACTTTAAAATCAAGTTGGTATTTAGACAACATGAAAATATAAAAACAACCGAATCCGCCGATAGAAAATTTGTGCTATACTTTGCCTATGCCGCCCGTCCTTCGCGCTTCTGAGATTGGAACGTATCTTTATTGCCGCCGCGCTTGGTGGTATCGCAAAGAAGGAGTGGAATCAGAAAACCGCGCCGAGATGGCAACCGGCACGGAACTTCATCGCCGGCACGGACGAAAAGTTTTGGCGGCGGGTCTGCTCCGGACTTTGAGTCTGATTCTGTGTCTGATCGCATTGACTCTGCTCGTTATTTATCTGGCTCTGCGATTCATATGATCCTTTATATCGCCCTCGTAATTTTTGTTGTTGCCATTATGTTCTTTTGGCAATCGACTCGTCAGCGGCGCGAAGCTGGATTGCCCGGCGGACGCGTGATCTACACCGATACGCGCGCTTGGGGTGAAGTGGAGAAGCCGCTGTTTAGCAATGAACTTGGTTTAACGGGCAAGCCTGATTATTTAGTCGAACAAAACGGGAAGCTGATTCCGATCGAGGTCAAGACCGGACGCGTTCCGAATGCGCCGTATGATTCACATATCTTTCAATTGGCGGCATATTGTCTGCTCGTCGAAAAGACATATGGCAAACGTCCGCCGTATGGCATTATTCATTATTCCAATCGCGACTTCGCCGTGGATTACACCCCGCAACTTGAATCGGCTTTGCTCGATCAGTTAGCCGAGATGCGGCGAGATGAAAATCGTACCAGCGTCCCGCGGTCGCACGAAGACGCGGCGCGTTGCCGCGGATGCGGGTTTAAAAAAGTGTGCGACCAAAGTTTGGCTTAACCCCAACTCAATGTATAATATTTCATATGGCTGACTCATTCGTCCCGAAAAAGCCCGTGATCGTTACGTATCCACGCATCTCTGATTCACACGTGGAAGCAGAAGCCATCATGGCGTTTCTGAAAGCCAAAGGCTTCGATGCACCCTGCGGAACACTATACGATGAGGAACTTCGGACGCGCGTCAAGAATAATGAATTCGATATGTTGATCGCAGTCGGCGGCGATGGCACGATGCTGCGCGCCGGACATTTATGTGCGCCGTGCGGCGTTCCGATTTTAGGTATCAATTTTGGGAGGCTTGGTTTTTTAATCCAGATCGAACGTGGTGAATGGCGCGAGATGTTGGAGCGGTTGTTCAAAGGCGAAGCCTGGATCGAACATCGTATGATGTTATATGTTCAACACATCCGTGCCGGTGAGTCGCTTGGAACTTGGCAGGCGCTCAACGAAGCGACGATCAGCCGCGGAGCGAATGTAAAGTCGATTCGTTTGACGGCCAGCGTGGATGGACGTTTGCTCACCTCGTATGTGTGTGATGGCTTGATCGCTTCCACCGCAACGGGTTCAACCGCGTACGCTCTCGCGGCAGGCGGACCGATTCTGCCGCCCGACTTGCATAACATTCTACTCGTGCCGATTGCGCCTCATCTATCGGTTGATCGCGCCGTGGTTCTTTCGGAAGGTTCATCGGTCAGCATTATGGTGAAGAGTGAGAACACGGTCATGAGCGTGGATGGTCAGGCGCCGCTGCCGTTAGCCGAAGATGATCACGTGGATATCAGAGCCGCGGAATACACGGCGCAGTTCGTGCGCTTCGGTGACCCCGGATATTTTTATCGCAACTTGAACGCGCACATGAATACGCCACAAATTTAGGAACATTCAATGACTGACGAAACTCTCTATTGCTACATTCATCCGAACCGACCCACGACCTTGCGTTGTAATCGCTGCGAGAGGCCGATCTGCGCGGAAGACGCGGTGCTGACTCCCACCGGTTATCGCTGTAAAAATTGCGTGCGCGAACAGTTGAAGAAATTTGATACTGCCGAATGGTATGACTACATCATTGCGTTTTTTGTCGCCGCAATTGGATCGGGAATCGCCAGCGTATTGGTTTATATATTAAGCGGATTCTTTTTTGGTATTGCAAATTTATTTATCGCACCGGGCGCGGGCGCGGTGATCGGCAACATTGTTTTGCACTTCATCAAAAATAGAAGATCGCGCGCACTGTTCACTACATCGGCAGTGGGTATGGTTGCTGGGGCAGTGCCAGCTTTGTTGCTAGTTGCTCTTCCCATGTTGCTATCATTGTTATCGGGCGGGCGCGGCGCAGGCTTGGGCGCGCTTCTGCCAGCAATCTGGGAAGTCGTTTATTTGTTCATGGCTGTGCCCGCGGCGTACACGCAAATCTCTGGCATTCGCATCGGGGGATAAATGCTCACCGAACTTCACATCCAAAACTTCGCCATCATTGACAAGCTAGATCTCAAACTCGGAAATGGACTCATCATCCTGACTGGCGAAACCGGCGCAGGCAAATCCATCATTTTAGATGCTGTTGAAATGTTAGTTGGCGGACGCGCGGATGCGAGCGTGATCCGAACCGATTCAGATGCGGCGATGGTCGAGGGCGTGTTCCATCTCACGGGTCCGGAAAAAGAAGCGGTGCATGAAATCTTAAAGCGCGAAGAATTGATGGATGATCCAAATTATTTAACGATGACGCGCGAAGTGCGGCGCGAAGGACGAAGCATCGCACGCGTCAATGGCCGGACCGTGAGCGTGTCGCTGTTAAAAGAATTGGGCGCGTCGCTGATTGATATTCACGGACAATCCGAGCATCTATCGTTGCTTGACCCGCGCGCTCATCTCGGTTTGTTGGATCGTTACGCGGATATCGTCAAGCCGTTGACTGATTATCGTCAGACGTATCATAAGTTGTTAAACGTCCGACGCGAGCTGAATGAGATTCGTCAGGCGCAGGCGGATGCCGACCGCCGCGTCGAAATGCTGACGTTCCAAGCCGAAGAAATTGAATCGGCGAAGTTAAAGAATGGCGAAGATGAAGAGTTGAAAAAGGAACGCGACCGTTTAGCGAACGCCGAGTCGCTAGCGCAATACGCGCAACAAGCGTTGGAAGTTCTAGATGAAGGCTCGCAGGAATCTACGGCGGCAAGTGACTTGGTGGGACAAGCTGCACGGGCGTTAGCAGGACTGGCGAAGATCGATAAGGCGCAGGAAGAACTTGCGAACGAAGCCGCGACGCTCGAAGATACGCTGGCGGATTTGGTTCGCAGTCTGCGAAATTATTTGGAGGAGATCGAATTCAATCCGAAGCGGCTCGATGAAGTGGAAGAACGTTTAGATTTGATTCATAATCTCACGCGCAAATATGGTGGTTCGATTCAAGCTGTGATCGTACGCGGTGCGGAAGCGCATAAACAATTGGAAAATATTTCCAATGCCAGCGAACGCATCACGGCATTGGAATCTCAAGAAGATAAATTGCTTCAAACGTTGTCGAAGCAAGCGCAGACACTTTCAGAGAAGCGTAAATCGTCGGCGGAGAAATTGGGCAAGGCGATTGAAATCGAGCTTGATGATTTGAAGATGGCGGCGGCGCGCTTCGATGTAGATTTCCAAACGCGTCCAGATGCGAATGGGATTCCATTATCGGACGGAACGCGCGTCGCATTTGATCAAAATGGATTCGACCGCGTCGAATTTTTGGTCGCGCCCAATCCCGGCGAGGGACTCAAGCCATTGGTCAAGATCGCATCCGGCGGCGAGACTTCGCGCTTGATGCTGGCCTTGAAAAATATTTTAGCCAGCGTCGACCAAATCCCATCGTTGATCTTCGATGAAATCGATCAAGGCATCGGCGGACGAGTTGGTCTGGTGGTCGGATTCAAACTCTGGCATCTCGGACGCAATCATCAAGTCTTTTGCGTGACGCATCTGCCGCAGTTGGCGGTCTTCGGCGATGAACATTATCAGGTGCAGAAATTAATTCAAGGCAATCGCACGTTGACGCGCGTCGAGCGACTCAGCGGCGAGCCGCAATTGTTGGAGCTTTCGCAGATGCTCGGCGAAGTGGGCGAAGGGACATTGCGCTCGGCGCATGAGTTGACGCAAGTGGCACGGCAGATGATCAAGAGCGCGAAGTAAATGTCGAAAATAAGAGAGTGTCTAAAACAGTGGGCTAACGAAATCCATTACGTGAGAGATATAGTTTGGGAACCGTTGCTTGTGAAGTTGCCTGCTGTTGAAACAATATACAAATACTCGCAGAGCACATTCCAGCGCA
>JBAUMB010000095.1:0-2253 GCA_049578465.1 Anaerolineales bacterium | reverse complement strand
TTGGCGCACTGGATGATACGGCGCCATAAAAAAAGATAAGATCACTGAAACAAATATGAGCAGGATCAATAACTGAGCAAGCAAATCAATCAGTTGAGCTAATATAACAAATACCATTTAATCTCCGTGTGGGGGCCGCTGACCTAAAATGGCTTGCCCGACTCGTACTAAAGTTGCGCCCTCTTCAATTGCAATCGAATAGTCGGCGCTGGTGCCCATTGAGAGTTCACGCCACTCGATTTGCGGAACATGCTGGGCGAGAAAATCTCTCAGCCGCCGCAAACGCTGAAAGTATGGACGCACCGCTTGCGGGTCGGTAAAAAGAGGCGGCATCGTCATCAAGCCGCGGACTTGCAAATGCGTCAATGATGCAATCGCGTTCACATCGTTCAGCAAATTCATCCAACGCGATTCATCTGAAGCGTTCCAGCCGGATTTGCTTTCTTCACCGCCGACGTTGAACTCCAACAAAACAGGAAGCGTTCGATTGAATTCAGCGGCGAAATGATCGACGCGTTCAGCGAGCTTGAGGCTATCGAGCGATTGGAAAAGGGCGAAGTGCTCAGCCACGAGGCGCGCCTTGCGGCTTTGCACGTGACCAATGATATGCCATTCTACCCTATTTGGAGATTTCAATTCCGTTATTTTTTGGACGGCTTCTTCGGCGTAATTTTCCCCTAAAATTTTGGCTCCGGCTTCAATGGCGGCTTGGAGGACTTCGATCGGTTGAAGTTTGGTCACTACCACTAGCCGAACGGATTCAGGATCGCGCCCGGCTTTGCGCGCGGAGGCAGCAATAGTATCAAGTGTTTTCTGATAACGTTCGCGAATAGAAGATGTTAGATCAGGCATAAAGTTTATTTGATTATTAGGAAATAGATTGTTTCAAATTCCAAATGCTTTGAAGAACTCTCGCATAAAAACAGTTTCCATAAGACTTTCTTCCGAAGGAAAAAGTGAATAGGCATTAACATTATACAGTTCCAACTCTTTAATCGCTTTTCGTCTCTCGCTTGATGGAATTTTAATTTTCCACAACATATCTTGCCCTGCTTCATGAACTCCTACAGTTTTATTTGAAAATGCTTCTTCGTGACTACAATAGCAAGTGTCTTTTTCTGCTCCCTTAGTACAAATCGTATAATTACTTTGCTGAAGAAAATGCCTTTGATCTGAACGAACGTTTGATCTCATTGGATTAATATACGGCTGATTTGAAACTCCTCCTCGAGTTCCAAAGTCTTGCAAATAAACAAAAATCGCAACAGCCTCTGCTTTACTCAAAATTTCTCGAAAAGCAAAATAAGCTGCTACATAAGGAGATGTTGTCCAATCCAGCAATGGTGAAGGAAATCCATGATGTCTGAGATAAACCATATATTCATAGGCTGGAATACTACTTAGATCCATAAAATCATTTTTTGTCAACCAATCATCAAAATCCTTTATTTCTTTTATTTCCCAAGTTCGATCAGTAAAAGTTTCAATTCTACTTTTAACTCTTGATATCAATCTATAATAATCAAGTAGCTTATAATTAGGCCCCATTATTCGTTCCAATGTAGTCTCTAACGGCCATTCACCATTAGCTTGCCCTCTAAAGAGAAAGCTGGATTGAGATAAAGGTATACCTGAAATTGTCTGCTTATGGTTCTCTCGAAATTGAACAATTTCGTCAATTACACCATCAAAATCATCCCACGACTGAAGTTCCCTTATTTCCATTGAGACCTCGCTTGATTTATTTACTTCTCATTTTAATCCAATCAACGCGCCAAAACGTCCCGTCTTGCCTTTCTCGGCGCGGTGCGAAAACCAATCGTCGAGATGACAAGCGGTGCACAACCCAGCCACTTCGATCTTTTCCACGCCAGATTTTTGCAATTGCATAAAATTCGCAGACCATAAGTCAAGATACGTTTTGCCGTTACGAGATTCAATCAAACGCTCGGAATCAGAATTAAACGATTCCTGAACCTTTGCAATCACGTCCGCGCCAACTTCATAATGATCCACGCCAATCGAAGGACCAATCGCCGCGTAAATATTTTCGGGTTTCGAGCCGTAATGCTCACGCATCTTCGTCACCGCCGCGCTCGTCATGCCGCGCACCGTTCCCAGCCAACCGGCATGAGCCAGTCCAACAATGCCTTGCTTTGAATCATAAAACAGAATCGGAACGCAATCCGCAAAGCGCATGTATAACGTGACGTCGGGTTTATCGGTGAAGACCGCGTCGGCTTGGATCAATTC
>JBAUMB010000094.1:0-29700 GCA_049578465.1 Anaerolineales bacterium | reverse complement strand
ATGTCCATATGGGCAACTTTGGCGAGGTCAAAGATTCGTACCTCGGCGAAGGTGTCAAGATGGGACATTTCTCTTATATCGGCAATGCCACCATCGGCACGAATACAAATATCGGCGCGGGCACGATCACATGCAACTTCGATGGCGTGAATAAAAATCCAACCGAGATTGGCGAAGATGTTTTCATCGGTTCGGATACAATGCTTATCGCACCGATTAAGATCGGCGATCGCGCCAAGACCGGAGCCGGCGCAATTGTCACGAAAGATGTTCCTGCTGATATGCTTGCAGTCGGCATGCCAGCGCGGGCGATTAAGAAGCTAGAAAGAAAAACGCAAAGCTCAAAAGATAAAAATTAAAATACAAAGATATGAATACACTAACCAAAGAAGAAAAACAATCTCTGATTGACCTTGCGAATGAAGCGCGTCGACGCGCGTATGTGCCTTATTCCAGTTATCCGGTTGGTGCGGCGCTGCGAACGAAGACTGGTCGTTTATTTACTGGAGTCAACGTGGAGAACGCCGCGTATCCTACCACGATTTGTGCGGAACGGGTGGCAGTCTTCAAAGCGGTTTCAGAAGGCGAGCGCGAATTTGAAGTCATCGCGGTCGTGACGGATAACGGTGGTTCGCCATGCGGATCATGTCGTCAGGTGTTGGCTGAATTTGGATTGGATACGATTGTATTGATTGCGGATGGTCAAGGCAAGCTGGTCAAACAAACAACGGTCAAAGAATTACTACCTGAAGCATTTACTCCCGCAAGTCTTTCGCGAAAAGTTTAGAAGCGAACAAAGAAATGTTTAGTCAGCCATTCATTATTCCGTCTGCATTGATTGCTCTTTTTTCGCTTCCATTGATCTTTGGTTGGATTCCTCGCCAATCATTCTATGGCGCGCGTACATCGAAGACACTTTCCGGCGATGACATTTGGTATCCAGCGAACCGGTTCGCTGGCGTAGTCCTTTTGGTTTCCAGTTGCATTTATTTTGCCATAGCTTGGACTCTTCCAAACGCAACCACTGTTACTAATATTGGCTTGATTATTTGGTTCGTGCATCTTGGCGCGTTTGTTATTCCGCTTATCCTTAGCCTGCTCTTGATTCATTTCTATATTCGAACTTTGTAATGCGCGATACATATCATTCTCTGCGCGTCGAAGCCGTAGTGCTTCGCCATTCTGATTATGGCGAGGCGGATCGCATCTTGACTCTTTATACGCGTCAACTTGGAAAAACGCGCGCCATTGTCAAAGGCGCGCGCAAATTTACCTCACGCAAAGCGGGACATCTCGAACCGTTCACTCACGTCAAACTTCAACTTGCAACGGGCCGCGATTTATTCATCATCTCGCAGGCCGATACGGTGGATGCCTATCTGCCTCTGCGCGAAGATTTATTATTAACCGGTCATGCCTCTTATGTGATGGAATTGCTGGATCGTTTTACTTATGATGATAATCTTGAGAAGCCAACTCTATTCCGTTTGTTGACCGAAACACTATCGCGCCTCGCCTCTAAATCTGACCCATGGCTGGTGATCCGTTTTTATGAGATGCGCCTGCTCGATGAGCTTGGATTCCGTCCGCGGCTCTTCGAGTGCGCCAACTGTGGACGCGAGATTCAAGCTGAAGATCAATTCTTCTCATTCAGCGCGGGCGGAGTCATTTGCCCGACTTGCGGAAGAGGTTTGCCAAATCTCACAAGCATATCGGTGGACACGCTCAAGTATCTGCGCCACTTCCAACGTTCGAGTTATGGCGAAGCCTCACGTGCGCGTCCCAGCCTCGAGGTCCAGAAAGAAGCGGAGACTCTGATGCAAGGTTATTTCACTTATCTGCTTGAACGCGAATTGAACACACCGGGATTCTTGAGAAGAATCAAAACGTAAAACGCAATCATTTCATTCGTCTTGCCCAATTCAATACAAATAGGAATGAGATGGCAGCAACTACCGGCTTGAAGACGCGCCAGAAAAATTTCTGGAACCAGGCCCAATGCAAATGATAAAGAATATGCGTGATGCCGGTACGGATGGTCAATGCTTGTCCGAGCGGGCTTAATAAGATTCGTCTGCGGTAATCGCGGAATGAGAAATCGTTTTTATCAATCGCATCCCGAATTGCTTTCGACGCGACTATGCCATATCCCAATGCAATGCTGATGCCCTCACCGAAGATTCCATCTGCGCCGGCAGCATCACCGACAAGGATGATGCGCTGCACAGCAAATTGGTTGAACGGACTGAACCATCGAATGGGATGACCTTTGAGTTCGCATTGACTCAAGTCGAAGCCGTGACGCGACATCTCTTCTGCTAATGGATCTTTAAGCGCAGGTCGCTCTTTATAAGATAAAACATTCGTATCGTAGATTCCCCAACAGCGCATCGGCTCACCATTGATCTGTGTCGGGAAATCCCATGTGTAACCTGCGATACCAAATGGAACGGCAAAGAAATCAAAGTAAGCAACGTCCGATTCATGTATGTCATTGCCATGCGTGATAATCTCCTGCTTAATTAGAGATTGCTTCGCTTCGCTCGCAATGACATTCTCTTCGGGAGTTATCACTTCCAGCACGCGCGCGGTGTGAATGGATTCGTTCGGAAGAATACATCGCCGCGTGATTCCGTTCGAGCCATCCGCACCGACTACGATTTGCGCAGTGAATGTTCCAGCATCTGATTCAACAATGACGCAGTCATCATTTGCCTGAACATTTTTTACGGTCACACCTTCTCTAATCTCAATTTCCTTGTCCTTTGCCTTTTGAACGAGCCAAGCGTCGAATTCATTACGGCGGATGATTCGCAGAGTATGTGTATTCGTCAGTGAAATCGTCAGACCTTTGCCAGCGAAATCCAAATGCGCGGCGGACGCGTCTACGTGCGGAATTTCGCTCACATCGAGTCCGAGGCGTTGAAGAATGATTTCGGCGTCGGCGGTCAAGCCGCCCGCGCAAAGCTTGAGACGTGGATAGTGCGCCTTTTCGAGAATCAGGATTCGGTCAGTAAGATGCGGAGCGATCTGAACGAGATGCAGAGCCGTGGAAAGTCCCGAAGGTCCGCCGCCGAGAATCAAAATATCTTTTTGCATGGCGATAATTTACCATAGAATGGACGCTGAGGCGTTTGGTTGTATAATCTCATTATCCATTTCGGTGGGAAACCCATGCCCGAATCCAAACGCCCTCTCAAAGTTTTTCTCTGCCATGCCTCACAGGATAAGCCTGTTGTGAGGGAGCTTTCGCGGCGCCTTGTTGGTGAAGGCTGGATAGATACATGGGTTGATGAGAAGAAACTTTTGCCGGGACAAGATTGGCGAACTGAGATTGAAGAGGCAGTTGAAACGTCGGATATTGTGATTATTTGTCTCTCAACTAATTCTGTGACTAAAGAAGGATTTGTACAGAAAGAGTTGCGATATGCCAGGGAAATTGCATTTGAAAAACCAGAAGAGACAATTTTCTTGGTTCCGCTTCGATTGGACGATTGCAGCGTTCCAAGAGGCTTGCGTTTTTATCAATGGGGTGATTATTTTGGGGAAAAGAAAAACGAAACCTATGATGCTTTGCTAAAATCTCTGAAATTGCGTTATGAGCAGAAATTGAGGATTGAAGAGGAAGAACGTGCTCATAAAGAACAAGAGAGGCAAGAGCGCGAAGCCTCGGAAAAAGCGGCTCATGAGAAAGAACAGGATGATTTAAACATACAAGATCTTCGACAAAATTTCCGAGCGTCGTTTGCGCCCATATCCAATTCAATTTATACGCCGAAATACTTACTGCAGACAGTTTTTGGAATACTTTACTTTGCATTTACAATTATAGCCGTAATGGTGTGGCCCTATTATGCTGCTGCAATTATTATATTTTCTGTGTTTCTTTTTTTGGCTTACCTTGCTGTGAAAGCGAAAATTATTTAATTTGAGATCCACCAATTGCACATTAAAACATTGCAATCTTTCCTCTATGGTACTCAGACCAAATGCGGATAAACGGTCATCTAAACAGGAACCAACCTCCCTGTCGTGTGAAGCGTAAAAAAGATGGATAATGGTTGACGGCACACATTCAATCCCATTATCTATTTTCTATTCTCCATCAGGTATAATCTTCTCAACAATCTAAAATTAGAAATCATAAATCGAACATGCCTCTCAACTTCCAACAAGTCATTCTCAAATTACAACAATTTTGGGCGGAGCGCGGCTGTGTGCTCTGGCAACCCTATTACACTCAGGTCGGCGCAGGGACGATGAACCCCGCCACCTTTTTGCGCGTGCTCGGTCCCGAGCCGTGGAACGTGGCATACGTCGAGCCGTCCATTCGTCCCGACGATGGACGCTACGGCGAGAATCCGAATCGCTTCCAACAGCATTATCAGTTTCAGGTCATCCTCAAACCCGATCCCGGTTATCCGCAGGAAATCTATCTCGACTCGCTCAAAGCCATCGGCATTGACCCGCGCCAACACGATATCCGCTTTGTGGAAGATAACTGGGAACAGCCCGCCATCTCGGCTTGGGGACTCGGTTGGGAGGTCTGGCTCGACGGGCAGGAGATCACGCAGTTCACGTATTTCCAGCAGGTGGGCGGCGTGACGCTCGATCCGGTGGCGGTCGAGATCACGTATGGACTCGAACGCATCTTGATCGGCTTGCATAACGTCAAAGCCGCGTGGGATTTGCCGTGGAATAACACCATTACCTATGGCGAAGTCCGCAAAGAGGAAGAGCGCGAGCACAGCAAATATTATTTTGAAGTCGCCGATGTACAAGCCATGCGCGAAGTCTTCGAACGCTTCGAACGCGAAGCCGAGGCCTGTCTCGCGCAAGGACTGGTCGTCCCCGCGCACGATTACGTTCTCAAATGCTCGCACATCTTCAACACGCTCGACACGCGCGGCGCGGTCGGCGTCACCGAACGTCAGGCTTTCTTTCGACGGATGCGCGATCTTGCGCGCCGCGTCGCTGAAGCCTATCTTGATCAACGCAAGCAATTGGAATATCCGTTACTTCGCGAAAAGGGAATGGCACAAAAGGGAATAGTGAATACGAAAACGTCTGTGCATGAATTACCTATTTCCCATTCACCATTACCTTTCCTACTTGAAATCGGCGTCGAAGAACTTCCTGCAAATGATGTTGACACGGCTCATGCATATCTGACAACCCGCGTTCCTGCTTTGCTCGATGAACTTCATTTGGAGCACGGCGACGTTCGCATCTTCTCGACGCCGCGTCGGCTTGTTGCGTTAGTAGCGAATCTCAGCCCCAAGCAACCCGACCGCGAAGACCTCGTCAAAGGTCCGCCTGCCGATAAAGCCTTTGATAAAAATGGAATTGCATCACCAGCTGCGCTGGGCTTTGCCAAGAAGAATGGCGTGGATACAAAAGATTTGCAAGTCAAAGAAGAGAACGGTGGCAAGTATGTATTTGCCGTTGTTAAACAGAAAGGACGCGGGACGCCGGAAGTTTTATCCGAAGCATTGCCCAAACTCGTTGAGAGCATCAAGTTTGAAAAATCCATGAAATGGAATGACAGCGGTGTTGCGTTCTCTCGTCCGATTCGCTGGTTTGTGGCTTTGCTCGGCGAGACCGTAATTCCTTTTGAATATGCTGGCGTGACATCGAGCAATATCACGCGCGGACTGCGTCCATACGATTCGCCCGAAATCAAAATCCCTTCTGCTGATAAATATTTTGATATGATTCGTGAAGCTGGCATCCTTCTCGAAAAAGAAGAACGCAAAGCCTCCATCGTGGAACAAGTCGCGGCCTTGGTCAGTGGGGAAGCCATCATTGATGACGATTTGCTGAACGAAGTTGCGAATCTCGTCGAAATGCCGACGGCGGTGGTGGGTGAATTCAATTCTGAGTTTTTGCAATTGCCTCGTGAAGTTTTAATCTCAGTGATGAAAAAGCATCAGCGATATTTCCCCGTTGAGAAAGATGGCAAGTTATTAAATCACTTTGTTGCGATTCGCAATGGTGACGATATTGGCATTGATCTTGTCCGGCAGGGAAATGAACATGTGCTCGGCGCGCGCTTTGCCGATGCGAACTTCTTCGTCCGCGAAGATTTGAAACATAAGCTGGAAGATTTTCGTCCCAAACTTTCCGGCTTGATCTTCCAAACCAAACTCGGCTCGATGCTGGATAAGTCCGAGCGAATGCTTAAGTTATCTAAAGAAATTGCTTCAATGCTTGCGCTAAACGAAATTGAAGTATCTCAGTTGGAACGTGCAACATATTTAGCCAAAGCAGATTTAGTAACGCAAATGGTCACCGAGATGACCTCGCTTCAAGGCATCATCGGACGCGAGTATGCATTGCGTTCCGGTGAAAAACAGGAAGTGGCAGATGCCATCGGTGAACAATATCAGCCTGTGCCACAATCGAAGATTGGTGTTGCGATTGCGCTGGCAGATCGAATCGATTCATTGGTCGGTCTGTTTGCGGCGGGATTGATACCCACAGGTGCCAAAGATCCATTTGGTTTGCGCCGCGCTGCGATTGGTGTCGTCCAGCCGTTGATTGAACATAGCATTTCGTTTGATCTGCGCGAAGCGATTAGCAAAGCCGCAAAGTTACAGCCGATTGCTGTGAGCAATGAAGTACAGAATCAAGTGTTGGAATTTATTGCCGGTCGTTTGAGTGTTGTCTTGAAAGACGCGGGTTTTAAATATGATGTTGTGGATGCGGTGCTTGCTGAACAAAGCGCGAATCCCTCAGATTCGGCGAGCGCGGTTAAACAATTGCAAGCCTGGGTCGAACGTGAAAATTGGTCAACAATTCTGGATGCCTTTGCGCGTTGCGTGAGAATTACCAGAGATCAAAAGCAAGTATTCAAAGTCAATCCAAAGAACTTTGCTGAGAAAGCGGAAGAGGCGTTATTCAAAGCTTTGGAGAAAGCCGAGTCCGCTTCAGGTCAAGCAGGCAGCGTGGATGATTTTCTCAATTCCTTCGTTCCGATGATTCCGTCTGTCAATGAATTCTTCGATAAAGTCTTGGTCATGGCAGAGGATAAAGCCTTGAAAGAAAATCGCCTTGGATTATTGCAAAGGATTGCGGCATTGTCCATTGGCATTGCCGATCTTAGTAAATTAGAAGGTTTCTAAAACGAGAAGAGACCTTTCGATGGCGCTATATTCGATCGTGCTATAATTTTATCGTCCTAATCTACCGCAGCACTGTATAACATCGAAAGGTGACTGCCGGCCTATTTGAAAGAGTGATTGAAATGCCAAGGAATATCTACGTGATGCTTTATATTTTGGTATTGATAGCCGTTGTCGTTAGCGTAGATTTACTGTTCTTTAGGAATCTATTCTGGGAACGGCTGATAGCGAATATCGGCATTGTTTTGGTGTTTCTAGCCTTCTATTTGAGATTCCTAAAGAACCTGTGAGCTAAGTGTCCCAGCGGCAGTTGATTGCCTAACATTCTTAGAGCAAAAAGCGCCCTCTTGAAGGGCGTTTTTATTGCTAGATTTCTACTTCAAAATCAAAGGGTATCAGATGTGTTGATTCCTGCGCCCTTTCGGCCGCCTCCTCATTTTCCGAATCGTTGAGTACGGAAAGCGGTCTCATCAATGAGCAGTATAATTCCATAAGATATGTCAACCACCGACGAAATCAAAGCGCGCATTGATCTTGTTGACCTCGTTTCCGAAGCAGGCGTCAAACTGCGCAAGACCGGCAGGAATTACACCGGATTTTGTCCGTTCCACACCAACAAACATACGCCGGCTTTTGTCGTCTGGCCCGAGACGGGGACTTGGCGTTGTTTCGGCGAATGCAATGAGGGCGGCGACATTTTTAAATTCGTGATGAAGAAAGACGGGATTGATTTCAAAGAAGCGCTTCAAAAACTCGCCGACCGCGCGGGCGTGAAAATTGAATCGCTTCAACGCGAAACACCGATTCAAAAAGAGGCGTATCAGCACCTTCGCGCTTTGCTGGAAGATGCAATTATTTTTTATCGGAATCATTTACTCAATCACAAAGATGTTTTGACGTATTTGCATGAGAAACGCGGATTGACCGACGCAACCATCGAGACCTTTGGGCTGGGGTACGCGCCTTCAGGTTTTGACAACGCTTTGAAATATCTCACGCAACGCGGCTATTCGGAACAAGATCTGCTCGACGTGGGTTTGCTTTCTGAAAATGAAAACGGCAAACGCTTTGACCGTTTCCGTCATCGCATTATGATTCCGATTCGCGATGAGAATGGAAAAATGGCTGGTTTCGGTGCGCGCATTGTTGACCCAAACGATATTCCCAAGTTTTTGAATTCGCCCGAAACGCCGATCTTCACCAAAGGCCATTTGCTTTATGGAATGGATCGCGCCCGCAAAGCGATCCGCACTGCCGATCAAGCCGTGATCGTCGAAGGTTATCTCGATGTCATTGCGTTGCATCAGGCCGGATATGAAAACGTCGTCTCGCCGATGGGCACAGCATTGACCGAAGAACAATTGCGCTTGTTAAAAAAATTCACGCGGCGTATTGTCCTCGCGCTCGATCCGGATACCGCTGGACAAAAAGCTGTTTTGCACGGACTCGATGCGGCGCGTTCGGCGATGGATCGCGAAGGCGAATTCGGATTCGATGCGCGCGGACTGCTTCGCAATGAAGCGCGCCTGCAAGCCGATTTGCGCGTCGCTTCGATGCCCGATGGTTTGGATCCGGATGAAATTGTGGCGCGTAATCGCGAAGAATGGAAAACTCTCATCGAAAATGCCAAGCCGATTGTGACGCATGTTATGGAAACTTTGGCTGTAGGGCGCGATCTAAAAGACCCCAAAGTAAAGAATCAAATTGCATCACAAATCCTGCCATTGATCGAAGACTTGCCCAACGCGCCGGAACGCGATACGTATCGTCAGCAGTTGGCGCGCATGTTGAAGGTGGATGAGCGCGCGTTGACCGGCGCACAGGCTCCAGGTCCGCGCGTGAAGCGGCCTAGAATCGTCAAGCAGAAAAATATTCCGGATTCGTCGAATGTTTCGGTGACGATCTCTTCGAGCCAAAAAGTCGAAGAATATATCATCGCGGTTTTGCTTCGCAAGCCTGAACTGCTTTATCGTTTGGATCGGCTTCTTCAGCAATATGGTTTGATGCGTTTATCGGCGGAGGATTTCGAGTATACTGATTATCAATTATTGTTTGGATTGATCCACGACGCGGTGGAACAGGATCAGACGGAGCATCGCGATTTCGTGATCGAGTCTTTGCCTGAATCATTGCGCGGGCTTTCGCATGAACTGCTGTCTCAAACCGAAAAACTTGATCCCGTGGACGAAAAAATTGTAGAAGAAATATTGCGCGGCGCCATCAAATTGCGTCGCGTGATGGCTGGCGAAAATCTGAATCAATTACGTTTTTTGCAGGAGGACGCCCAGCAGATCGGCGATTTGCGCGCGGCTTCTTATCAGGATTTGGTTTTAAAGCATACGCGTTTATTGCGAGATTTGGATCAGGCTTATCATAAGATGTCGTTGAAACGGTTGGAGTAAAACTAGAAACGCCTTCGTGAGGGAAAAGAGGCTGACATGATCGCGAAAAAGAAAGCCAGTAAGAGAAGTAAGTCGCATCCGCGTTTGTTCGCTGGAGGGAAATCGCCAATTAAGGAATCGCGCAAAAAGAATTTTGTTATAGATGAACCGCTGGCCGAGTCTAATTCGGAGGATGAACCGGAGCTGGATGAAAATATTCCGATTGAAGCTGAACTGGATATCCCTCAACCAGACACGGATTTGCTGGAAGAAGTTCTTAGCGAAAAGCGGCCGGAGATGATTGCCGAATTATCCCAAGATCCGGTGCGGCTTTATTTACGCGAGATCGGCCAGATCAAGCTGCTCAATCCCGATGATGAATTCCGAATCGCAACCACTATTGAAGCCATGCGCCTTGTCGGGACGTTCCGACGCCATCCCGTACGCAAAGGCGTTTTGCCAGCGATGGGAATTTATCACAGCCTGCTGACTGAATTGCTTACATCATGGAAACGATTTAGACAAGATGCCAAACGCTATAAAATCGAATCGCCTGATCTTTGTTTAATGATTGGCGAAGCTCAAGCGCTTCGGCGCGGAGCGGAAGCGGATGGTCCCTCCTATATTCGTTCCTTCCTTGCTAATGATCATTGGAGAAAAGATCCGGTTTGGGCAACGATGGTTCGAAAATCCTACAGCGTTTTTTTATGCCTTTATCTTTTGCCTGCGGATTACGCAAACTGGCTGGTTCGTCACATAGAGAATTGTAATAAACTGCCGGTCTTGCGGACCCTGTATCGGAATCTCCCTCAAGAGGCGATTCTAGTCCGAGAAATTGATTCCGCTCAAGCCCGCGCTTTGGATGCGAATCATATGCTCATCAGCGCCAACCTGCGATTGGTGGTCAGCGTCGCGAAGAAGTATCTTGGGCGCGGCATCTCATTGCTCGATTTAATTCAAGAAGGCAATATTGGTTTAATGCGCGCAGTCGGAAAATTCGATCCGCGGCGCGGCTACAAATTCAGCACGTATGCCACCTGGTGGATTCGTCAAGCCATCAATCGTTCGATTGCTGAACAAGCACGTACGATCCGCATCCCGGTGCATTTGTTTGAATCCATTTCCCGAATTATGCGCGCCCAACGCGGCTTGACTCAAGAGTTGGGTCATGAACCAACCAAAGAAGAGATGGCGCTTGAAATTGGATATTTGTCGGCGGCAGATGTGCAGGCTGTTATGCGCGCACATGCCGAGGAGAAGCCGCTTGAACCTGCTCTTCAACGTCGATTGGATTATGCCACGCGCAAAGTTGATCGCGTGCTGCATTCTGCCGAAGAACCGGCATCATTAGAAGACCCGGTGGGAGGTGAAGATTCAAGTCAGCTCGGCGATTTTATTGTAGACGAAGATGCCCTATCGCCGATAGATTCTGTGGCGAGGGAAATGTTGCGAGCGCAAATTCAACATGCGTTGGATGGCCTTCCTGATCGAGAGCGGGAGGTGCTTGAGTTGCGCTTTGGTTTAACCGATGGCGAAGATCATACACTGGAAGAAGTCAGCCATTATTTCGATCTCACGCGTGAGCGCATCCGCCAGATTGAAGCCAAGGCTTTGCGCAAGCTGCGGCATCCCTCACATAGTAAGCCATTGGAAGATTATTTAGGGTAGGCTTCACAGAAG
The DNA here is from genome assembly GCA_049578465.1 of Anaerolineales bacterium. Lineage (GTDB taxonomy): Bacteria > Chloroflexota > Anaerolineae > Anaerolineales > Villigracilaceae > Fen-1038. The sequence goes on along the minus strand of JBAUMB010000094.1, from coordinate 18,515 downwards.
AAGTTTTTTGTGAAATGCGACACATTGTCTAGCCTCCAAAAAACACTTATGATATACTTCATCGCCAGTGTGCCGGTTCTCACAACCGCGCGCATGTAATGAGGATCACTTCGAGGTGTCTATGTTGCTTCCATATATTGCAATTGCTGTATTGATTGCAGTGGCTACCTTTATTGCTTTAGCCGCGATTGGCCTGGGGGAATTGTTCGGGCCGAAGAAAAAAACAGAAGTTAAGGAAGAGCCGTATGAATCCGGTATTGCACCCATCGGTCCAGGGACGAGACGGATGCCGGTCCGCTTTTATTTAATCGCGGTGCTATTCATTTTGTTTGATATCGAAGTGATCTTTTTCCTGCCGTGGGCGGTTGTCTTTCGTCAGCTCGGATTGTTTGGGTTGGCCGAGATGGCCGTGTTTATCGTTATCTTATTAATTGGTTATATTTACGCGTGGAAAAAAGGAGCATTGGAATGGGAGTAGAGCAAAAGCTTGGTAATATGGGCGTGGTGACCACTACGCTCGAGACGGCTGTGAATTGGGCGCGCACCAATGCCATGTGGCCGATGTTGTTCGGATTGGCATGTTGCGCAATCGAGATGATGTCGGCGCAGGCTGCGAATTATGATATGAGCCGATTTGGGATGGAATTGATGCGGCCGAGCCCGCGTCAATCGGACCTGATGATTGTCGCCGGACGAGTCTCACGCAAGATGGCGCCAGTTTTGCGCCGTTTATATGATCAGATGCCGGAACCCAAATGGGTGATCTCGATGGGCGATTGCGCTTCATGCGGCGGCGTGTTCAATAATTATGCCATTGTTCAAGGCGTAGATGAGGTTGTGCCGGTTGATGTTTACGTAGCCGGATGTCCGCCGCGCCCGGAAGCGTTGATCCACGGCGTAGTCACCTTGTTTGAAAAAGTCAAAGGCGAAAAGTTCGCAGATTTGGCAAAAGCATAACAAATCAATGAAAGTAGTAGCGACTTAGGTCGCTACTACTTTAGGAAGATTTATGGATACTAGACTCGAAAAGATCGTCAAGGTATTGCAAGAGAAAGCTGGAGCGACGTACGAAGAATTTCGCGGCGAGGTGCATGTTTTTATCGATGCGAAACAAATCGTCGACGCATTGACTTTCCTGCGCGATGAGCATCAATTCTCTTTGCTCTCGGCAATGACCGCGGTGGATTATTGGCCCGAAGAAAGCCCGCGCTTTCATGTCATTTATCAGCTCACATCGTTGACGCAGAATTTATCCATTCAGTTGAGAGTTCCGGTAAACGGAAACCAACTCAAAGTCCCGACTGCGACGCGTGTGTTTGAAGTCGCGAACTGGCGTGAGCGCGAACTCCTCGATATGTTCGGTATCGAGTTTGAAGGTCATCCCGATCCGCGTCGTATCTTGATGCCGGAAGATTGGGAAGGACATCCGCTTCGCAAAGATTATCCGCTGGGTTATGAAGAGCCGCAATTCACATTCAACTTTGAAGAGATTGACGTTCGCAAGCCGTATGCCAAGGAATAGTTATGAGTGAATATCAGTTACAAGAGATTCCGGTCGGCCCATATAAACATTTAGTTTCAGAACGCGCTATCTCAGGCGAGACTATGTTGCTTAACATGGGTCCGCAACATCCATCCACGCATGGCGTATTGCGACTCTTGCTTGAGTTGGATGGCGAGGTCGTTATCAATTGCATTCCCGATATTGGCTACCTTCACACAGGCATCGAGAAGAACATGGAAGCCAAGACGTATCTCAAAGCCGAGGTCATGTCCGACCGCTTGGATTATATGAACAACATGGGCAATAATCTGGCTTATGTGATGGCGGTTGAGAAACTGGTTGATCTGGATGTGCCGCCGCGCGCTCAGGCTTTGCGCGTGATCTTGACTGAATTACAACGCATCGCTTCTCATTTGGTTTGGCTCGGCACTTCCGGGCTTGACCTCGCGGCGATGTCTGTCTTCCTATATTGTTTCCGCGAACGCGAGATCATCCTCGATATCTTCGAGATGGTCGCGGGCCAGCGCATGATGGTGACCTATTTCCGTCCCGGCGGTGTCTGGCGCGATGTGCCGGTAGAATTCGAAGCCGCGGTGCGGAACTTCATCAAGATTTTTCCGAAACGTATCGATGAGTATGAAGCTTTATTGACGAAGAATCCGCTCTGGCTGGATCGGATGGTGGGCATCGGCAAACTCGACGCGGCCACCGCGCTTCAGCATGGCGTGACCGGCCCGATGTTGCGCGCTTCCGGTGTGAACTGGGATTTGAGAAAAGTCCGTCCGTATGCGGGATACGAACAATATGATTTCAATGTGCCGGTCGAAACCAAAGGCGATACATATGCGCGTTATATCGTGCGTGTGCAGGAGTTGCGCGAATCATTGAAGATCGTGGAACAAGCATTGAATAAATTGCCGATGGGTCCCGTTCGCAGCGACAACCGAAAATTTGTCCCGCCGCCGCGTTCGGAGATCGGCACGAGCATGGAGGCTTTGATCCACCACTTCAAGTTGTGGACGGAAGGTTTCCCTGCGCCGAAGGCTTCCATTTATAGCGCCGTTGAGAGTCCGCGCGGCGAACTCGGAGTTTATCTCGAAGGCGATGGCGGCCCAAAGCCTTATCGTATTCATTGGCGCACACCTTCTTTTGATAATCTTTCCGTGATTTCTAAAATCGTGAAGGGACATTTGGTGGCGGATTTGATCGCCATTCTAGCCTCGACCGACATCGTCCTCGGAGATATAGACCGATGAGTCTTGCGAATAAATATCCAAAAGAAGTCAAACAAATCCTGGCAAAATATCCGCCTGAATATAAGCGTTCAGCCGTGATGCCATTGCTATATCTAGCGCAACGCGAAGAAGGTTACATCACCAAAGATGCGATGCAAGATATTGCGGACACACTTGAAATTAGTCTGACCGATGTCGGCGCGATCATTGGTTTCTATACGTTGTATCACGATAAAAAAGAAGGCAAATATCGGATGCAGGTTTGCACTGACTTGCCTTGCGCGTTGCGCGGCGCCGATCAATTTATGGAATCATTATGCGTTAATCTTGGAATCAAAGTCGGTGAGACGACGGCAGATGGCTTGATCACACTCGAAGCGGTAACCTGCCTCGCCGCCTGCGATCGAGCGCCGATGTTCCAAATCCAAAGCGGAGATGGTTTGCAATATTACGAAGACATGACGGTTGATAAAACGATGGAACTCATCGCGGCCATCAAAGAAGTTGGCAAGGAGGTCAAGTAATGTCTCACATCCTCCTTCGTCATCGCGAAATTCCAGATATCAGCAACTTCAATGTTTACAAAAAGAACGGTGGCTTTGAGGCGTTTAAAAAAGCCGTAACGAAAATGAAGCCGAACGAAGTGACTGATTTGGTTAAAGCTTCCGGTTTGCGTGGACGCGGCGGGGCGGGTTTCCCCACCGGCATGAAGTGGTCGTTCATTGACAACAAAATTTGGCCGCATTATGTTGTTGCCAACGCGGATGAGTCTGAGCCCGGTACTTTCAAAGACCGCGAGATCATGGAAGGCAATCCGTTTCAGTTCTTGGTAGGCGTGGCGATTGCTTCGTACGCGGTCGGTGCGAAGGCTGCGTATGTTTATCTGCGCGGCGAGTTTTGGCAGATCGCAAAATCTCTGGATGAAAAAATCGCGGAGATGGAAGCTGCCGGTTATCTCGGCGAAAAACTTTTTGGCACCGATTATTCGCTTCACATCTACACTCACCTCGGCGCGGGCGCATATATCTGCGGCGAGGAATCAGCGATGCTTGAATCCATCGAAGGCAAACGCGGACAGCCGCGCATTCGTCCGCCGTTCCCGGCTGTGAAAGGTTTATATAACAAGCCGACGGTGATCAATAATGTTGAAACCTTAACAAATCTTCCAATGATCCTTGCCAACGGCGCGGATTGGTATAAATCCATGGGCACTGCGGATAGCGCAGGCGTAAAAATCTTTTCACTTTCAGGACGCGTTCGCAAGCCCGGGAATTATGAACTGCCGTTTGGCACAACGTTCCGCCAATTGATCTACGAACATGGCGGCGGCGTTCAAGATGGCAGACCTGTCAAGGCGATCATGCCCGCGGGTGCATCTTCTTCATTTATCGTTGCCAATGATAAAGTTCTCGATACGCAAATGGATTATGCTACTGTCCGAACGCTCGGTGCGGACCTCGGATCGGCTTCCGTCATCGTGATCGATGATACCGTCTCCATTGATTGGATCATTAATAAAACCATTCATTTCTTCAAACATGAATCGTGCGGCAAATGCACGCCCTGCCGCGAAGGCACGTATTGGATGATGCATTTGATCGAAGATTTCCGCGAGGGCAAACAAACCGATGCGAGCTTATTGCTTAACGTTGCCAAGCAAATCCAAAACAAATGCTTATGCCCGCTTGGAGATTTTTCCACGATGGCAGTAGTGACCGGCATCGAAAGATTTCCACAAGATTTTAGAAAGGCGTAATTCGATATTCGATTGAATATCGGTTTTATCGGAGACTCATGACAAAACAAGTCGCGCTTACGATTGATGGAAAACAAGTGACAGTTGCCGAAGGCATGTTGGTAGTGGATGCCGCCAAGTCGGCGGGCATTGATGTACCGGTCTTTTGCTATCATCCTAAGATGGAACCGGTCGGCATGTGCCGCATGTGCCTCGTCGAGATCGGCCGTCCGATGGTGGATCGCAACACGGGCAAACCGGTGCTCGATGAAAACGGCCAACCAAAGATTCAATTTGGTCCCAAGCTCGAAACCTCTTGCACCAATCCTGTTTCGGATGGCATGGTGGTTCTGACGCAATCTGAAAAAGCCAAAGCGGGACAAAAGAGCATCGTCGAATTTTTGTTGACATCGCATCCGCTCGATTGCCCGATCTGCGATAAAGGCGGCGAGTGTCCGCTCCAGAATCTGACGATGGCTCACGGTCCGGGCAAGAGCCGCTTCTTATATGATGAGAAAATGCACCTCGCCAAAAATGTTCCGCTGGGCGAATTGATCTATCTCGATCAGGAACGATGTATTCAATGTGCGCGTTGCATTCGTTTTCAGGATGAAGTTGCAGGCGACTCGGTGCTTGGCTTCGATGACCGCGCTCGTTCGACAAGAATCGTCTCTTTATCGGACCCGGGATTTGATTCTGTTTTCTCGGGCAACACCACCGACATCTGTCCGGTCGGCGCGTTGACCACTGCTGATTTTCGATTCGGCGCGCGCCCGTGGGAATTGAACGCGTCCGCCTCCATCTGTTCGCAGTGCCCCGTCGGATGCAACATCACATTCAATACACGGCGTGAAGCGAAAGCAGATGGCAAGGTTGTGATCAAGCGCGTTATGCCGCGACAAAATGAACAGGTCAACGAAACTTGGATTTGCGATAAAGGCCGCTTTGCTTTTCATTATACAGAGAGCAAAGACCGTTTGAAGAAACCGCTTATCCGCCAAGATGGCAAGCTGACGCGTGCTTCATGGGATGCCGCGACCAAAGCCGCCGGTGAATCGTTTGCGAAGGCGAAAAAGAATCTGGTCGTGTTGGCTTCGGGTCGTTTATCCAACGAAGATTTATTCAACTTGAAAGCGCTAGCGGATCAAGTCGACGGGCAAGCTGTTTTATATTCCAATATGGGCGGCGGCGATCTGACTTCTTTGGTCGGTGTCGGTCAAGATACCAACATCGGCGAAATGGGCACTGGTTCAACTATTGTAGTCGTCGCTTCTGATTTATATGAAGAAGCACCCATTTGGTATTTGCGCGTCAAGCAAGCAACGGAGCGCGGCGCAACTTTGATCGTTGCCAACCCGCGCGAAACAAAGCTTGATCGCTTTGCTTCATTTGTTATTCGTTATGCTTATGGCGATGAAGCCAAGACCGTTCAAGATTTGACGAAGAAAGGCAAGATCGGCGATGCCTTTGTCAAAGCCGAGAATGCCATTATTTTATTTGGAAGCGAAGGCCTTGGTTTAGAAGGTTCGACTGCACTCGCTACTGCTTGCGCCCGCGCTTTGAATGACACTGGACATGTTGGCAAGCCAAACAATGGTTTGATCGGTGTGTGGCCGAGAGCGAACGATCAGGGTGCGTGGGAAGTTGGATTCCGTCCCGAGGAAAATCTTCAAGCCATCTTCGATAAAGCGGATGCAATCTATATTTCGGGCGCGGATCCGTTCGGCGATGGAATGTTAAAGATCAAAAACGCGAAACAAAAACCATTCATTGTTGTGCAGGATTTATTTGAAACTGAAACCGCAAGGATCGCAGATGTGGTTTTACCCGCGCAAGCCTACACCGAACGCGATGGCACGTTCACATCTGGCGAACGGCGTATACAGCGATTCTATCCGGCTGTTCCCGCACTCGATGGAACAAAACCCGACTTTGCGATCACGTCACAAGTGGCAAAGCAAATGGGCGTGATCCTCGAAGGCACATCCGCATCCGTCGTGTTTGAGATCATGGTTGAAGATCAACCTTCGTTCGCAGGTTTGGATTATACCAAATTAGCGGAAGTCAATTCTCAATGGCCGATTGTTGGACGCGGTGATTTATATTATGGCGGCACAACTTATGAAAATAAGCAAGGCTTAGGCGTGCAGTTGTCAAATGCCGCGCAACGGGCAGAAAAATTTAGCCTGCCTCGGGTCCCGAAAGTTGCGGCGCTTCGTCCAAAGGAAAAGAAACTGCTGGCCGTGCCGATTACCAAGCTATATGATCGCGGCATAACAGTATCCACTGCGGAATTGTTGGATCAACGAATCGGCGAAACTTTTATTGCGTTGCATCCATCTGCGGCGGAACTATTCAAAGTGAAAGCGGGCGAGCTCGTTAAGTTCAGTCTGGATGGCGTGAGCGAAGAAGTGTCGGTGCGGATTGACGATACGATTTCGGCGGGCGTGGTGTTAGTGCCGCGCTCGATGGGATTGCCAATCTATCAGCCGACTAAGGCAAGTGTCAAATCCATTAAGAAGGCAACAGGGAGGTAGCGATGGAGTTATGGATCGAATGGATCATTAAAGGCTTCGTTTTAGCATTTGCGATTCTAACGGGCTTTGCCTACTTAACTTTGTATGAACGCCGCGCGCTGGCTCGCATTCAAGTTCGCATCGGGCCAAACCGCGCCGGACCTCAAGGCATATTTCAACCGCTGGCTGACGCAGTGAAGCTGATCTTTAAGGAAGAGTTCACTCCGGCCCGTGCCGATAAAGTGCTGTTCGTGATTGCACCTATTATGACGGTTGTGCCCGCGTTAATCATCGCGGCCGTCATTCCGTTTGGAACGCAATTCACGCTCCCATTTATTGACCATCCCATTACGCTTTATGTTGCGGATATCAATGTTGGCGTGTTGTATCTATCAGCGATTGCTTCCATCGCAGTTTATGGAATTGTGCTGGCAGGCTGGTCATCAAATAATAAATATGCGATGCTGGGCGGCATGCGGTCATCGGCGCAAATGATCTCGTATGAACTCTCGCTCGGACTTTGTTTTGTCATTGCGATTATGCTCGGCAATTCGATGAGTCTGCTCGATATTGTCAATGCCCAGAAGGATATGTGGTTCGCGGTCATTCAGCCGGTCGGCGCGCTGATCTTCATGATCACCACGCTGGCTGAAGTGAATCGCGCGCCGTTCGATATGCCCGAAGCGGAACAGGAGTTGGCAGCCGGTTATCACAGCGAATATTCTGGGATGAAATTCGCATTGTTTTTTATGGCTGAGTATTCCAAGATGATCGTCATCAGCATGATCGCGGCGACGTTATACTTCGGCGGCTTTCGCGAGTTCTGGTTTTTGCAGGGAACGATCTTGAGCGTGGATCATTTCTGGTGGCTGGGTCCCATTTATCTTTTGTTGAAGGTGATCGTGCTTTTGTTCTTTATGATTTGGATCCGCGCGACCTGGCCTCGCATCCGTTATGATCGGCTGATGGCTTTTGGCTGGAAAGTTTTATTGCCGCTCTCGCTTGTGACTGTGTTTCTTACCGCAATCGGGGTTGTGTTGACACAACAATTTGGTGCGGCATATCTTTGGTTTATTCCAATATCCTCTATCATCGCTGGTTTGATCACGGTATTACTCGTGAACAGTTCGTTGAGAAGGAAGGTGGCTCGTGCTTAGAGAATTAACGCGTGGTCTTGCCACCACGCTCAAATCCATGTTTGAGCGGCCGGTGACTGTTCAATATCCGGAAGAGAAGCGGCCCGTCCGCCCGCGCTTTCGCGGACGTCACGTTCTAAAGCGCTACGATAACGGGCTCGAAAAATGTATCGGCTGTTCATTGTGTGCGGCGGCCTGTCCCGCCGACGCGATCTTCGTGGAAGCATCGGAGAATACAGACGAGAAACGCTTCTCGCCCGGCGATCGCTATGCGTCTACATATGAGATCAATATGTTGCGTTGCATCTATTGCGGCTTTTGCGAAGATGCCTGCCCGACCGAAGCGATTGTCCTCGGCGATAATTATGAGTTGACCTTTACGGATCGCCGCGATGCCATTTATGATAAGAATATGCTGTTGGAATCCGCCCCGAATGCCGACCAGCTTACGCCGCAGAAGACCACCGCAGGCGAATTCAACCGGTCAGTGCCTCAAATGAAGGACCCGCAGGATTGATCATGAATACTCAATTGATCACATTTTTTATTCTTGCGATTATTGCGATGGCCGCAGCATTGGGAATGTTGTTAAGCCGCAGTGCAATCTATTCGGCGTTGTTCCTCGTCCTGAATCTTGGAACGGTGGCGGTCTTTTATATTCTTTTGAACGCGCCGTTCATCGCGATAGCACAGGTCAGTGTGTATGCGGGTGCCATCATGGTGTTGTTCCTGTTCGTCATCATGTTGCTGGGGACCGAATTGCTTCCGCCCACAAATGCATTGCCGTGGCAGAGACCGCTTGCGATATTCCTTGCGGCGATTCTTTTTGCTGAATCAATTTATTTGCTCTTCATTCGCAAAGTCGCCACAGGTGATGTTCCTCAACCGGTTGTAACTTTTGGTAGTCCGCAGGACGTGGGGAACGCATTGTTCAATTCTTACCTGCTTCCGTTTGAAATTACTTCCGTGTTATTGTTGATTGCCATGGTGGGCGCGATTGTGTTGACCATTAGGGAGAAGGGAAAATAGCAGATGGTTCCAGTCACTGATTATGTTGCACTCTCTGCCATTCTATTTACCATCGGCGCGCTGGGCGTGCTCATTCGCCGCAATCCGCTGGTTATCTTCATGTCTATTGAACTGATGCTGAACGCAGCTAATCTGGTTTTTGTAGCATTTACACGAGTGTATAACATCCTCGCTGGTCAGATCTTTGTCTTTTTTGTGATGACCGTCGCGGCCGCGGAAGTCGCGGTGGGGCTGGCTTTGATCGTGGCTATCTTCCGCACCAAGCATAGTATCAACATTGACGAGATGAATAGTCTCAAGGGATAACTCATGACGTTTTTTTATCTCGCTCCCTGGATCGTCTTTTTTCCGGTCATCGGTTTGCTGATCAACATTATCTTTGGTGATCGTTTCAGCGAAAAAGTAATCGGCACAGTTGCCAGCCTTGCTTCCGGGCTTGCGTTCGTTGTCTCCGTTTTGCTGGCGTATTCATTGACACAGCATCCTGATGCTGTTCGCTGGATGATCGGTGAATGGATTCATGTCGGGACTCTGCAACTCGATTGGATCTTCCGCGTCGATACACTTTCAACTACGATGATGCTGGTTGTCTCCGGTGTTGGCACGCTGATTCATATTTATGCCATCGGATACATGCACGAGGATGTGCGCTTCAAATCGGACCTCAAACGGTTCCGACTTTTCTTTGTTTATCTCAACCTGTTCATCGCCATGATGATGATCCTCGTCAGTGGCGACTCGTATCTAATGCTGTTCGTCGGTTGGGAAGGCGTTGGACTTTGCTCATTCCTGTTGATCGGTTTTTGGTATGAGATGGACACGCTTGGTCGTCCATCTTGGGCCAATTCAGACGCGGCCAAGAAAGCCATGATCGCCAACCGCATCGGTGATTTCGGATTCTTGATCGCGGCATTCTTGATGTTCTGGGGATTCCACAGCCTGCAATTTGATCAAGTCTTTCAGCAATCCTCCGCGATTGCCGCAAGCAATCCGGGTTTGATCACAGCCATCACGCTTTTCCTACTCATCGGCGTGACCGGTAAATCGGCGCAGATTCCGCTCTTCGTGTGGCTGCCCGATGCGATGGCAGGTCCAACTCCAGTTTCTGCATTAATCCATGCCGCGACGATGGTAACCGCTGGTGTTTATCTCATTACACGCTCTGCCGCGTTGTACGTAACTGTTCCCGCCGCGCAATATATCGTTGCATTGGTCGGCGCCGTGACTGCGCTCTTTGCTGCGACCATTGCGGTTGGTCAATACGATATCAAAAAAGTTTTGGCATATTCCACCATCAGCCAATTGGGATTTATGGTGGCAGGCGTTGGCATGGGCGCGTTCGCGGCGGGAATGTTTCATCTCGTCACGCATGCGTTCTTCAAGGCTCTGTTATTCCTTTCGGCGGGTTCTGTCATTCTCGGCATGGAGCGCGGACATCATCATCTTGCTCATCACGACCCTCAGAGTACGGGGGCGGGTGAACATAAGGAGAAGGGTCATAAAGAAAAACATTCTGAAGAAGTATTTGATCCCGGCGACATGCGCAACATGGGCGGACTTCGTAAGACTATGCCGGTCACGTTCTGGGTCTATTTGACCGGCGCGTTGGCGCTCTCAGGCATCGTTCCGTTTGCGGGTTTCTGGTCGAAGGATGAGATTCTGGCATATGCTCAGCAGAACGGATTCACCGCTGTGTATTGGTTGCTGGCGATTGCCGCGTTCTTTACGGCATTCTATATGGGACGTCAGATTTGGATGGTGTTCTTCGGCGAGCCGCGATATGAAGCCGCCGCTCATGCGGAAGAAAGCCCGAAGGTGATCACCGTGCCGTTGATGGTGCTGGCCGCTTTATCGGTCCTCGGTGGTGCGTTGAATTATCCCGGCCTGGATACGTTGAGTAATTGGCTTCATACTACCGTTCAGTTCATAAAGCCCATCGAGTTCCAAATGAACGTCGCGTTGATCTCAACAGGTTTGGCTTTGCTTGCCATCTTGCTCTCTTGGTTCCTTTATGGCCGCAAGCCGCTCAAGGTTGGCGAGATCGATCCGCTTAAGAAAATGCTCGGCCCCATTTTCACTGGCATGGAACGCAAGTGGTTTGTGGATGAACTTTATTGGGCTGTATTCCTTGATCGTTATGTGGATGTTTCCTATTTTCTCGCAGATGTGATTGATTGGAACTTCTGGCACGACTGGTTCCACGATAAAGTTATCGCGGGCACATACAACTGGCTTAGCCGTATCGCGCTCAACCGTTATACGGATCAACTCGGCATTGACGCCTTTTTCAACGGCATCGGCGAATGGACGAAGGAAACCGCCTCAGGCTTGCGCCGTTTTCAAAATGGTTTCGTGCGAAGTTATGCGCTCTTCGTGCTCATCGGTGTTGTTGCAATTTTAGGTTATTTGCTTTTCAAATAATTTGTAAGGCGAGGTATACATGGAATTTATTCTCCAACCCCTCACGCTCCTGACCTTCTTCCCGCTCGTGGGCGTGCTTGTCTTGTTGTTCATTCCAAGCGACAAGAAAAATATTTTGCGCTGGACGGCGCTGGTCACCACGCTGATCACCTTTGTTATCTCGCTTTGGGTATTGAGCTTGTTCAATATTGCAGAGGCGGGTAGAGCTGGAACACTTCATCTTGAAGCCCAATATAATTGGATCAACGTTGCTGGATGGAGTATCCAATATCATCTCGGCATTGACGGCTTAAGTATCCTTCTCGTTTTGCTGACAACTTTCCTCACGCCGATCTCCGTTCTTTCAACATGGACCGCGGTCGAGGAACGCGTCAAGGATTTTATGCTGTTCTTCCTGTTATTGGAAGTCGGCATGATCGGTGTCTTCCTCGCACAGGATTTATTCCTGTTTTATATCTTCTGGGAATTCACGCTCGTCCCGATGTATTTCCTGATTGGCATCTGGGGCGGACCTCGCCGCATTTATGCCGCCATCAAATTCTTTTTGTACACCATGGCCGGCTCGATCTTAATGTTGCTTGCCATTTTGTGGCTTGGAATTTATCAAGGCACATTCTCTGTTCCCGATTTAATTGCCAAAGGCGGCATTGATCCGCACACACAGGTATGGCTGTTCATTGCGTTCGCCGCCGCGTTTGCCATCAAAGTCCCAATGTGGCCTTTACATTCGTGGTTGCCCGATGCACACGTCGAAGCGCCCACTGCGGGTTCTATTATTCTTGCAGGCGTTTTGCTGAAGATGGGAACCTACGGTTTTCTGCGCTTTAACATTGCGCTTTTCCCAGAAGCCTCCCTCAAAGCCGCGCCGTGGATCGCGCTCTTTGCGACCATCGGTATTATTTATGGCGCGGCGGTTTCGTACGCGCAAGCCGACGTCAAGAAATTGGTTGCGTATTCATCGGTCAGCCATCTCGGTTTCGTCATGCTCGGATTGTTTGCCTTGAATCCGATTGGTATTTCTGGCGCCATCCTGCAGATGATCAATCACGGACTCAGCACGGGCGCGTTGTTCTTGCTGGTCGGAATGATCTACGAACAGACTCATACGCGCGAGCTCAAAGTTTATGGTGGGTTATGGAAGGTCGTGCCAATCTTTGGCGCGATCTTCCTTATCGTGTCGCTTTCTTCGATGGGCTTGCCCGGCTTGAACGGTTTCGTCGGTGAGTTCACGATCTTGCTCGGCGCGTTCGGTTCGAAAGCCATTGGCAATCCGTGGTTTGCGGGTATCTCTGCTTTGGGTGTGATCATGGCCGCGGTGTATATCCTATATATGTTCCAAAAAATGTTCCTCGGTCCCGAAGGTTCGATTGTGGAAGAAGTCAAAAAACATGGACACGCTTTGCGTGATTTGAATGCGCGCGAAATCATTACCGTTGTCCCATTGCTGATTTTCATCTTTTGGATCGGTCTTTATCCTGCGCCGTTCTTTCATCTTATGGCTCCTGCTGTAGATAAACTCGTCGCTGGATTACAGACCGCTGCGACGGCAATGAGATGAAGTGACTATTAGCTAATGGCTAATCACTAAGAATGCCTATGCCTCCTTTGAATTTTTCTCTTATCCTTCCGCTTCTCACGCTGACCATTTGGGCGTGCGTGCTTTTGTTGGTCGATCTTTTTGTCAAGCCTAAATGGATCATAGCGTTGCTCGCCGCCATCGGTCTGGCTAATTCGCTTGGCTGGACAATATTGCAGATCGGTTCTTCGGGGACCGCCTTCAATAACATGGTCGTGCTGGATGGCTTTTCCATCTTTGTGGACGCATTACTGCTCGTCACCGGTTTGTTTGGGGTTGCAGTGGCTCATGGTTACATCAAACGCGTGGGCATCGAGCGCGGCGAGTATTACACGCTCCTGCTGTTTAGCGTCGCAGGCATGATGCTTATGGCGCAAGCTGCCGACCTCATCATCGTTTTCCTGGCGCTCGAAATGCTTTCGATTCCGCTTTATGTGCTGGCGGCGTTCGCGCGTCCGAACACGGACTCCGAAGAAGCCGGCATGAAGTATTTTTTGCTAGGCGCGTTCTCAACGGGATTTGTGGTCTACGGGATTGCTTTAGTCTTCGGCGCGACGGCTACAACTTCATTGAGTGGAATCATAACCGCCGCATCTTCCGGGACTGCAAATGTTTTGTTGTTGACGATTGGCTCTGCCCTCATTCTGGTCGGACTCAGCTTCAAAGTCGCGGCGGTTCCGTTCCACATGTGGACACCCGATGTGTATCAGGGTGCACCTTCCTCAGTGACCGCGTTCATGGCGGCGGGAGCCAAGATCGCGGGCTTCGCCGCATTACTGCGCGTGTTCGCATTGGCATTCCCATCGCTGTCATCTAATCTGACTCCGATCCTCGCGGTGCTCTCGGCGTTGACAATGATCGTGGGTAATGTTATTGCTATCGCGCAGACAAATATCAAGCGCTTGCTGGCGTATTCATCCATTGCTCATGCCGGTTATATCCTGATGGCTTTCGTACCTTATGGACAATCGAAGGTGGTAGCCACTTCCGTTGCGGCGGGACTCTTTTATCTCGTCTCGTATATGCTGACCAACTTTGGCGCGTGGGCGGTTGTAATTGCTTTGGAAAAATCAGAGGGAAAGGGATTGGAGATCAGCGATTACGGAGGCTTGGGACGCAAGTATCCAGCCCTCGCCGCAGCGATGACCGTCTTCATGTTTTCGTTGACCGGCATTCCGCCGACGCTGGGATTCGTCGGAAAGTTTTATCTGTTCAGTGCCGCCATTGCCGGACAATATTATTTGCTGGCAGTGATCGGCGTGCTGACCTCGCTCATCTCCGCATATTATTATTTGCGCGTGGTGGTGACGATGTACATGCGCGAAGGCGATCCTGAAACCGCGAATGAGCCGTGGCTCAATATCACGTGGGCTGTCTCTGCGATTGCAACGGTTGTCATTAGCCTCGTGCCGCAGTTTTTATTTGCATGGGCAAGCGCGGCAGTGTTGAAGTTATTTTAAAGATACGGAACAGAGAATAGAAAATAGTTAGGACGGCAGATAACTCTGCCGTCCTGCTTTTCTTCTAAATGTTTTAACTTTGTTTGTCTGAGTGGCGATTCGGACGTATGTGGTAAAATGCGCCTTTTCCAATGATAATTGTTGGCAGAAGAAAATTAGAGTTGAAAAGAATATCCAATGTTGTTGCTTCTTATTGTGCTTGCTTTAATTTACGCATTTTTGAATGGTTATCGTGATACATCCAGCGTTCTTGCGGGAGTAGTTGCATCACGAGCTATTCGGCCGCGCCTGGCTTTGTATTTGGTAGCAATAGCAGATTTCATCGCTCCTTTCCTATTTGGTTCGGCCGTTGCGCGTTCCATTGCGACTGGCTTTGTGAATATATCGGCCATTTCGCTTCGCACAATTGTTGTCGCGATGGTCGCGGCACTCGGATGGAATTTATTTGCATGGTGGCGCGGAATTCCATCTTCTTCCACGCATGCTTTAGTCGGTGGATTGCTGGGCGCGATATTAATTACGACCGGCCCGCATGCGATTTTGATCAATGGTTTGCTTTTCGTTCTCGTGCCGCTGGTGATCGGCCCAATGATTGGATTAATTTTGGGGTTCGTAGTCATGTCTCTTCTTCTATCCGCCTTTAGTGGTGCTACCCCCAAGGTCAATAAGTTATTCCGGCGCCTTCAGATCATCACGATGCTGGTGCTCGCAATGTCAAATAGCTCGAATGACTCGTATAAGTCAATGGGTATTATTGCTTTGGGTTTGGTGCTGACTGGTAATCTATCTTCATTCGCTATACCAAGCTGGGTCTTAGTGATGTGCGCGGCAACTCTAGCCTTGGGATCATCATTTGGTGACTGGCGGCAAATTCGGAACCTTGGCGGAAATATCTATCGCATTCGACCATTGAACGCACTGGCCTCACAGGCCGCTTCGTCTATCTTGATAGTAGCCGCTTCTATTTTTGGAATGCCGGTCAGCACGCCTCATCTGATTAGCACAGCATTGATGGGCGCAGGCGCGGCGGAACGCATCAATAAAGTCCGGTGGCATGTCGCCACTGAAATGGCCGCCGCTTGGGCGCTGACCATCCCGGCCACCATAGTTATCTCCGCCTTGATATATAAGGCAACAATGTCTTTATAGATAGGGTTGGAATCTCAAACAGGTTTCACTGATTGTACAACCATGCGTAATTGGCATGTTGACTTCGCTGATCTCCGCATATTATTATTTGCGCGTGGTGGTGACGATGTACATGTGCGAAGGCGATCCCGAAACCGCGAACGAACCGTGGCTCAATAAGTCTCAAGTGCATCTAACTTTGACAACGCTACTGGCATTTCAAGAAACCTGCCATATTTCTCGGCCGCGGCGGCGACAATTTGCTTTTCGGATTTTGTGAATGGAACGAAGGAATTTAATTCGATAATAACCGCATCCTTTTTGAGAGTCCGCTTCCATGTCCCTGCGACTTGACCGTTGATTACAATGGTGTGTTGAAAGAGCGGATTGCTGCGCGCATCTAACTTATTAACATGCGATGAGTCAAAGATCGCGCTGCGATCAGTATAGCCGACGATATATTCATCAAAATTTGGCAATAAGTAGATGGCACGACGATTCGCTTCTGCAGTTGTCATGGAATCGGCGAACCAGTAGGTTTGACCGTTCATTGCATCATGTTCAAGGTGTTGCTTGGCCATTTCGATTCCGCTTCGAACATCGACTCTAATCAAGCCTGACCACCACATAAAATCCTTCTCGGTCGCCGGTCCGTGACTGGTGAAGTATCGCAGCGTAAGTTCAGCCAAGGCTTCATCGCGCACTAAAGTTTTCGCAGCGGGCACGCGTTCATCCAGCAGGGCGTAAGTGAAGTGTTTTCCGCGCCGTGCACCACTGCAGATAACTCCATCTAATTCGGCGCTAAGGATGAGATAAGTCAGACGCAGCAAATCGCTGGCGTCAATGCCTGCCTGCTGAAGCGCGGACGCGAGTTCAGCGCGCGTCAAATGTTTGCCGTCTCGCAAGGCTTTTGTCAACGCCGCGTTACTCTTTTTGAAAATAGTCTTATCGAGTTCAAGCCTGCGGTATTGATATGCATTTGCGGCACGGACGCGCGGCGCGGTCAACGCAAGCAACCAGCGAATATCCTCAGGCGCGACGAAATGCCAGGTGGGCCGCATCACATGCGTGCGGAGAAATTCTCCTTTGTCGAAAGCCCGATCGACCGTCGAGTCGCTGACACCTTTTGTGCGTTGAGCGACTGCCCATTTTGCCGCTGCATAATCTTGGGCTTGGACTGCGCCCAGCCATCGTATAACTTGGCTTGGTTTTTGAAATATCTGTTTGCTAATCTGTTGATTGAAGAGCCGTTGCTCAGGAATTGTTAGCATCATCCATCTCCTTTTTTGATTCCGGTCCATGATGCTTTCCACAACTAAGGACAAGTTGTCATTGGTTCATATCAACCAATTTGCCACATTCAGAACAAGTAAACTTCTGTTCAATTCTCTCCCGCCCATCAAGTATCAACGGGGTTCCGCATTGAGGGCATTCAATATACCTCGGTAACACATTGGAAATATCCTTACCACAATACCTGCAAACTATTGCTTCTGGTTTTATTATTTCCGCACAATATGGACATTTGTTTTCTTCGTCATCAGGAGTTTCCATTGTTTCTGCAGGTTTGGCTTGTGCGGGAATATTTTTTGTTACAGCAGGTGCGGCTTTTACTGAAAGGTTGTAATTAAGAATTTCGGATTTGAATGTCTGATGACAAAATTGACATTCAACATATTCTCCCACTTTCTTTGTTTGAAATAGTGGGATAAAGTAAAGCGTGAAATACTTACCAACACTTTTTAGTTTGTACGGTCTCATGGTATTGCACTTTGGACAGTAGAACTGGCCGGAAGAAATTACCTTCTCTCGACCACGCGAGCCCCAAATAATCATATACATCTCCTTTCAATGATGTTTGATTATGGTCTAAAACTTTTTATATTGGCAGAATTTTATTGATCTCATCGAGGAAGCGAGAGTTTGTGCGTTCGCAAGATGAACTGACCTCTCTGCCGAATCTTTCTATTTGAATTGCCCTTTGCATGACTTTTTTAGTAATCTCTCCTGATAACTTAACCGCATCTTTTGGTTTGAGAGCTTTGTGTTCGACAAGTGGTGGCAGGTAGCCAAGAATGTAGTTAAGTAATGGCTCGGAGATTGGAACAAGGCGCAAAGTCATCACCGTCTCAATTTGTAGATTTCCGCGACTACTTTCGATACCCATGCCAAAAATCACGAGGCCCCACTGGGCGTTTCTGCTATACAGTAGCTCAGTTTCCGATTTTAGAGCATCGAGATTGATTAGATTGTGGGTTACGAATTTGACAAGGATGCTGTTTCCAAAATCTTTAGTCATCTCGTTACAAATATTGGCAACCTGCCCGAAGTATTCAGCTGTTTTGTAGCTTGTTGACCAGGCAGTTGACAGCTCACTGATTGTTGCAAGTGATAGGTGCAGTTCAGATTTTGTGTTTGTTGTTGGTTCGGGAGCTGGCGCTGGGGCGATACTGGAAGCGATATCACGGCCACAATATCGGCAGACAATTGCCTCATCTTGAATCATCTCGGCGCAATAGGGACATTTTTTCATATTAAATCAAAGCGGCTTTCACACGCCCGGCGTATATTTCTTTTCCCATTCGGCAATCGCGGCGCGGATCATGGCTTGCACTTGCGGATCGGTCACATCGCTCACGCCGCTATATTTTTTCACGCCATCCCAAACAATCACGCCGCCATCAGGTGATTCTGCTAATCGAATGGCGCGGCTTGCCAAGGGTGAATTGACGAGATGCGTTTGCAGGATCGCGTCAATCTGTCCGACCATGGAGG
>JBAUMB010000093.1:0-12465 GCA_049578465.1 Anaerolineales bacterium | reverse complement strand
GCTCAAGCGATGGGAGAATTGATTCGAATCGATAATGCCATCATCGGCTTTCATCGCGAAGCGGAACATGCGTGGTTGATCGAATCTCGCCAAGGATATTTTTATAAGCGCAATAAAGAGTTCGTCGGTTATGGCTATGTTGGAGAGCATAACGGCCCGTTTGCCGCGCTCGATGCGAATGATTTTCCGGCGATTCTTGCTCATGCCGAGACGGAAGCCGCGCTTAAGGGATCAGAATTCAGCGTTGAAGTGCCGATGATTAATCACACCGCAGTAGATCATCTGCTCAGCCGCGGCTGTAAAATGGAATCGTTCTTCGAGTTCTTTATGGCTGATTCGTCGTTTGGGAAATTCGAAAATTACATTCTCACCAGCCCGCCGTTTTTTGTATAAAGTCAATCATCCTCAAAAGCTATAAAATCGAGTTCGCTTCCTTTACTTACAATTGCCTTGCAGAACGCTTGCTATAATTATTCTTCATATTTACTCATAAAATCGGTATATACTTAATGAGAGGGTATTTAATAGAATCCGGTTTTCATTTTAATAAATTTTTTTGTTTCTTAGAAATAAACCATGGAGTGAAAATGAATCCGCAAATAAAGACAAGACCGAAGGCAGTCAGGCTTGATCGAAATGCTTTTCAGATCGCGGTCATCTATCTGCTTATCGGCGGGCTTTGGATTTTCTTCTCCGACCGAATCGCCGCGGCCATAGCAAATAATGAATCTACGCTGACGACACTCAGCACATACAAGGGTTGGTTCTATGTGCTAGTGACCGGGTTGGTCCTCTATTGGCTGATTCATCGCAACAATTCCCGCATACAAAAAGATAACGAAGAAATTCAAACCGCCGAGAAAAATTATAAGCATATCTTCGATAATGCCAGCGTTGGCATTTATCATTCGACGCCGGATGGCCGGCTCCTGACGGTTAATCCGGAATTGGCATCCATCTTCGGCTATGATTCTCCAGAAGAAATGCTTGCCAGCATCAGCGATATTGGCAGTCAGGTATATAAAGAACCAACCAGGCGGAAGGAATATCAAGAGACAATCAACGAACAGGGAATTATTAAAGAATTCGTCAACGAAGAACGCCGCAAAGACGGAAGCTGGATTTGGACTTCAACGACCGCGCGCGCTGTAAAAGATAATGCAGGACAAATCCTTTATTACGAAGGCTTTACGATAGATGTCACCGAGCGCAAACAAGCCGAGCAGACTTTGGCGAATGCAGAATTTAAGTATCGCTCTCTGGTCGAACAAATTCCTTTCGTAATCTATGATAAGTCTACCTATATCAGTCCGCAAATCGAAAAGTTCACCGGATATTCCCAAGATGAATGGCTTGCCGATGATGATTTGTGGGTCAAAAGCCTGCATCCCGAAGATCGCCAGCGTGCAGTGGAAGCAAACGAAAAAGCCCTCAACACTACACGGAAATATGCGAGTGAATATCGCATAATCACAAAGGATGGCCGCACCATTTGGGTCCATGATGAAGGCCAGGTGTTATCCACGCCATCCGATTCGCAAATGCAAACTCAAGGAATCTGGCAGGATATCACTGAACGCAAACAAATCGAAGAAAAATTACAGGAAAGCGAGAAACGCTTCCGCACTTTATACGAGAACTCCACGCTCGGACTCTATCGCACCACACCGGACGGGAAAATTTTACTGGCCAACCCGGCGCTCTTCCAAATGCTCGGATATTCATCCTTTGAAGAACTGGCACAGCGCGATCTCGAACAGGAAGGTTATGAGCCCGGTTATGAACGCAGTGAGTTCCAAATCCAAATCGAGCGGGATGGCCAAGTACGCGGCTTGGAATCAAGCTGGAAGAAAAATGATGGAACGGCGATCTTTGTGCGCGAAAGCGCCAAAGTCATTCGAGGCCCGGACGGCCAAGTTTTGTATTACGAAGGCAGCGTCGAAGATATCACCGAACGGAAACAGGCGGAAGAACTATTGCGCCAGAACGAAAAGAAATATCGCCTGCTATTCGATAATGCGCCCGTCGGCATTCTTCCCGCGGATACAAAGGGTCAAATCATCAATCTTAACTCGGCCGGCTTAGTCATCCTTAGATCGTTCACAGCAGAAGCAACTGAGAATATTAATATTTTGAGCTTCCAGCCTTGGATTGAAGCAGGCATTTCAGCTTATTTCCAAAGAGTGATAGATACTGCACAACCCATTCAGGGTGAATTTCACTACATCAACAAATGGGATAAAGCCATTGATATATTAGTATGGCTCACGCCCATATACGGTGTGAAGGGGAATGTCGAACAGATCCAGATCATCGTTGAAGATATCACCGAACGCAAGCAGGCGGAGGAAGCGGTAGCGAAAGAACGTAATCTCCTTATAACCTTGATAGATAATTTGCCTGACCGAATCTACTTCAAGGATATTCAGGGTCGTAAGATCGTTTCCAACGCTGCCGATTGGAAGGTATCGGGTGGAAAAAGAATGGAAGATGTGATCGGGAAGACCGACTTCGAAATTTATCCGGCTGAATTAGCGACCCAATTTTGGGCTGATGATCGGATGGTCTTGGATTCAGGCAAGCCGATTATTAATCGCGAAGAACCCAGCCTTGATTGGCAAAGCAATCCCATCTGGACCTTGACTACCAAGATACCATTGCGCGATGATAGCGGTCAGATTGTAGGATTGGTAGGGATTGGCTACGATATCACCGAACGCAAACAAATCAATGAAAGCTTGCGGCAGAGCGAAGAAAGATTCCGCACTTTCGTCGAGCAATCCTCTGATGGCGTCGTCTTGGTTGACGAACAGGGTCTGGTCGCAGAATGGAATCTGGCGGAAGCCGAAATCACAGGCATCCCGCGCACTCGTGCGATTGGAACGCCCTTTTGGGAAATCCAGTTCAAATTATTAGTGCCGGAACATCGGTCAGGAAGAAACCCCGAGTACTTTAAGAACCTCATGCAAGATGTATTTCGCATCGGAGAATCGCCCCAATTCGGAAAAGTCGTTCAGATCGAAATTCAAAGCATGACCGGCGAACGCAAAATACTCACTCAGGCTTCATTCCCAATTAAAACTGCGAATGGATATCGGATGGGATCCATCGTCCGCGATGTGACCGAGCAACGAAAAGCAGAAAACAAATCGCGCGAAGATGAACGCCAGTTGAGAGCATTGGTGACTTCGCTGGATGACATCGTCTTCGAAATAGACGAGCACGGAACTTATCTCAATGTTTGGACGGCAAATGAAAGCCTACTGGCGCGGCCCAAAGCCGAAATGCTTGGACGACGTATCCAAGACCTTTTGCCAAAAAAAATCGTTCAGCGCATCGATGAATCCATCAGTCGAGTGTTAGACAGTGGAAAAGTGGAAGAAGTTGATTATCCGCTTAATTTGCCGAGCGGGCAACATTGGTTTCTGGCGCGGATCAGTCCGATCTTTTCTACAGGTGCCCCAAATAAAACTCTCTCCTTACTGGTGCGCGATATTACTCAACGCAAAATAGATGAAGAAAACAACCGCCTGCGATTGGCGGAATTAGAGCTGGTCCACCAAAGCGGCTTGGAACTCACTCAAGGGCTTGAGCCGGAGCAGATCGCCAAAAGAATCATGAATCAAATGGACAAGCATTTGGACTGGCATCACAGCGCCATACGCTTGTATGATGAAAAATCTCAAACGTTGAAAATCCTTGGTTTTACCCTGCAAGGATTAATGGATCAAGAAGAACGGCAAGGACTTGAGGCGCATTTCAACAGTGTGATACAAAAACCTGGCGACGGCTTAGCCGGTTGGGCATTTCAACATGACCAAACACTTCGCATCGGCGACTTGAAACTTGATCCCCGCTACGTAGAAACTTTCCCCGGCCTGAACTCAGGTCTGTACGTTCCGATAAAAACAGATAGCCGCACCCTGGGTGTGATCACTGTCGAAAACGAATCATCGGATGCTTTCAGCGAATCGGATGAAAAGCTGATTAACACACTGGCGAATCAAGCCGCGATCGCGCTTGAAAACAGTCGGCTCAACAAGGAAACAGCGCAGCAATTGAAACAACTGCAAGCCCTGCACGCCATTGACCTTGCAATCACCAACAGCCTCGACTTAAATGTTACGCTCAACCTTCTGCTCGACCACATCATCGAACAGTTAAGCGTGGACGCCGCCGCCATCTTCCTCCTGCAACCCGATGTCAACAGATTAAAATATGTAATGAGCAGAGGTTTCCACACCAGCCTCCTCGAGAACTCTGGCCAGGGTTTCTCGATGAATGAAAGCCATGCCGGACGCGCGATCCTGGAGCACCGTTCCGTTGAATCAGAAGCGCCGCAAGGATCAAAAGGCGATTTAGTTGAGCTTTGGGCAGTAGAAGGATTCCGTTCCATTCATGTCGTGCCGCTGGTAACAAAAGGTGAGGCAAAAGGCGCGATAGAAGTTTTTTCCCGCTCGGGAAATAAGGCAATTGAAGCCGACCGGATCAGTTTTCTCGAAACGCTGGCCGATCAAGCCGCGATCGCCATTGAAAATATCCAACTATTCGAACGATTGCAGAAAAGCAATATGGAATTGGCGATTGCTTATGATGCCACCATCGAGGGCTGGTCGCGCGCTATGGATCTGCGCGATGAAGAGACCGAAGGTCACACTCAACGTGTGGTGGAAAAAGCAATGAAACTTGCTGTTGATTTCGATTTCTCCGGCGAAATGTTAATGCACATTCGGCGCGGAGCCTTACTGCACGATATCGGCAAGCTGGGTGTTCCAGATAACATCCTGCTCAAGCCGGGCAAACTGACCGATGAAGAATGGGTCATCATGAAAAGACATCCCACCTTTGCGTTTGAAATGCTTGCTCCGATTCAATATCTAAGCCGTGCACTTAATATTCCCTATTGCCACCATGAAAAATGGGATGGCACCGGTTATCCGCGCGGATTAAGCGGCGAGCAAATTCCGCTCGAGGCGCGCATATTTGCCATCGTCGATGTTTGGGACGCGCTGACCAGTGATCGTCCATATCGTAAAGCCTGGACGAAAGAAAGGACGTTGGAATATATTCAGTCGCTGGCTAGTACCCACTTTGATCCAGTTGTAGTGGAAAGATTCCTGGAAATGCAGAAGAAAGAAAGCCTGCCAAAGCAGTAGTGCTCAAAAGGTTAGGAATATCGTCATGCTAAATACGAGACACCCCACTTTGACGATTGTGATTTCCTACGCTATACTATAAAAGTCTGATAAGCCATTACAAGTCGGACTTGTAAGACTCGTTAGACTTGTTCGTCCATTAGACTTCTATAGGAGGCTTTGATATGGCTTTCAAACTTACGTATGCAACGATGTTCAATCCGCCCGAGGAATTGCATCAGGGCTTCGATAAAGCAGTCGCAACCCTCAAGCAGAATCTCGGCAAAGAATGGAGCATGATCATCGACAACAAAGATGTGTATGCCGATGAAAAATGGGATGACCGCTCGCCGGTCAACACCGATTGGGTGTTAGCCAAAATGCAAAAAGGCAACGCTCAACATGCTCATCAAGCCATTGAGGCAGCACGGCGCGCTTTCCCCAAATGGAGTCGCACTCCGTGGCAGGAACGCGTCAAACTCGTCCGCAAAGCCGCGGCGCTGCTCGAAAAACGACTCTACAACTTGGGTGCGGCGATGGCGCTCGAAGTTGGAAAGAATCGTATGGAGAGTCTCGGCGATGTGCAGGAAACTGCCGACCACATGTATTATGCCGCGAAGTTAATGGAGGAGAATAAAGGCTTCATTAAGTTGATGGGCAAGGATCCGCTCACAGGCTATGATGCCACAAACGTTTCCATGCTTCGACCTTACGGTGTCTGGCTCGTTATCAGCCCGTTCAACTTTCCCTTTGCATTGACCGGTGCCCCAACCGGCGCAGCTTTGGTTTCAGGCAATACGGTTGTGATCAAACCCGCCACCGATACGGCATGGATCGTTCGCTTGTATGCGGAATGTTTCCGCGATGCCGGTTTCCCAGATGGTGTGGTCAACTTCGTAACCGGTCCCGGCTCCACGCTCGGACAGGCCTTAGTTGATAGCCACGAAGTTGATGGTGCAACCTTCACCGGCTCATTCGATGTCGGCATGAAACTCTTCCGCGATTTTGCTCAACGCAACTATGTCCGCCCGGTGATCTTGGAATTGGGCGGAAAGAATCCGGCTATCGTTTCGCGTCATGCGAATCTGGAAGATGCAGCCACCGGCATTATGCGCTCTGCATTTGGTCTGCAAGGACAAAAATGTTCTGCGGCTTCACGCGTGATCGTTGAAGAACCGGTTTACAACGAATTTGTTTCAATGATAAAAGACATGACAAATAACCTTGTCATCGGAGATCCGACGGAACGCGCGACGTATCTTGGTCCCGTCATCAATCAAAGCTCATACAATGACTTCAAGAATTTCACCGAAGAGCTCAGCCAAGGCGGCGGCAAATTCCTAACCGGTGGACACGTCAAGACCGGCGGCATGTTCGACAAGGGTTATTTCTGCGAGCCGACTCTTGTTACCGATCTGCCATTTGAACATCGTCTGTGGCAATATGAAATGTTCCTGCCGATCACAACCATCGGCAAAGTCAGCGATCTCGATCAAGCTATGAAGATTGCGAATAATGTCAACTATGGTTTGACCGCCGGCTTCTACGGATCGGAGAAAGAAGCGGATTGGTTCTTCGACAAGATCGAAGCGGGCGT
Source organism: Anaerolineales bacterium (assembly GCA_049578465.1). GTDB lineage: Bacteria > Chloroflexota > Anaerolineae > Anaerolineales > Villigracilaceae > Fen-1038. Next base: position 5,733 of record JBAUMB010000093.1, on the reverse strand, counting down.
GACGTATGTAAATCGTCCGCAAGGCGCCACGACCGGCGCGTGGCCCGGCTTCCAACCTTTTGGCGGCTGGAAAGGTTCCGGCGCAAGCGGCAAGAACGGCGGCGGCTTGTATTACGTTCAACTTTATATGCATGAACAAATCCGAACACTGATCAAACATGCCAATGGAAAAGTAAAGACCAAAAAAGTATCCGCCAAAAAGACGATTAGGAAAGTTGTCAAGAAGGCGACTACTAAGAAATCGGCACGCCGCAGATAAAAGTTCTTCACCCCTTCCCCGCTAAGGGGAAGGGGTTTTTATTCCTTATCATTTTCTACAACGAATAAAAACATGGTCAATGAATTGCTTGTTCGCATGGGTGCTTTCTTTACGCTGATTGGCATCGCTTTGATTCTATTCTTTGCGATTACATATTTTGGCAACGTGCCGGACTTCAAATTTTTCTTTTTAGGTCTCATCAGCATTCTCATCGGCAGATGGTTTGGGAGGCGTAAAGCCCCGCCGCATCCGAGCGGACGTTTTGCAACGCTCCGAAAGATGCGCGGCAGCTCAAAGCAAGGCAAAGAGGAAGGGAAAAAAGAATAATATGTCCAAGCTCATTTCACTTTCGGATGCAATCGCAAAATACGTGACCGATGGCGATACCGTTTATGCGGCCGGATTTACACATCTGATTCCGTTCGCGGCCGGACATGAAATCATCCGCCAACGCAAACGCGACCTCGTGCTGGCGCGCGCAACTCCGGATTTGATCTACGACCAAATGGTCGCGGCGGGATGCGCACGTAAAGTTATTTTCTCATATATGGGAAATCCCGGCGTCGGATCACTTCGCATCGTCCGCGCCGCGATTGAGCAGGGTAAATTAGAATGGGAAGAATATTCTCATTTCGGGATGATCACGCGCTTGCAAGCCGGCGCTTCGGGTTTGCCATTCTTGCCTATGAATCAAACCGCCGCGGTTGATCTTGAAAAAGTCAATTCAAACATCAAGCGAATATCTGATCCATATGGCGGCAAAGATGTAATAGTTGTCCCCGCATTGAATCCCGATGTTGCGATCGTCCACGTTCAACGCGCGGACAAAGAAGGTAATGCTCATCTTTGGGGAATCATTGGCGAGCAAAAAGAAGCCGCGTTCGCGGCGCGGAAAGTCATTCTGACTGCGGAAGAAATCGTGGATGAGTCCGTGATCCGCTCCGACCCAAACCGCACATTGATTCCATCCATCGTTGTGGATGCAGTTTGCCATGTTCCATATTCTTGCCATCCATCCTACGCGCAGGGATATTATGACCGCGACAATGAATTTTATTTGCAATGGGACAAGATTAGCGAGTCGGCCGATGCCGTAAAAAATTATTTGGATAAATGGGTTTATGGGGTGAGGGATCGCAAGGAGTATTGGCAAAAACTTGGTGAAGAGACTCATAAGCGATTGCAAATCAAACCGAGATATAGTGAACCAATCAATTACGGGAAATATTGATTTATGATCCCATCTGTTGATTTTGGCGGCAATGGAACGCCATTGCATTTTCTTCATGCCAATGGTTACCCGTCGAATTGTTATCAGCCATTGCTTGAAAAATTCGCGACGCAATATCAAACCTTCGGAATGCTGTTGAGACCGCTTTGGGAAGATTCAAAACCAGAAGAGATTCAAGATTGGAAACCTTTCAGCGAAGATTTGATTCAACTGCTGGACGAAAGAAAATTGGATTCAGTGATTGGCGTCGGTCATTCCATCGGCGCAATCGTTACATTGCGCGCGGCGCTCAAAGGACCCAATCGCTTCCGTGCCTTGGTGTTGCTCGATCCAGTTTTATTTCCGCGTTACTACATGGCTGAATGGAATCTAGCACGCATCTTCGGCTTAGGAGATCGCGCTCACCCGCTGATCAAGGGCGCGCTCAAACGCCGACGTGAATTCGATGATCTCGATACGGTTTTCAACGGTTATCGCAAGCGAAATATCTTTCGCTTCTTCTCAGACGAAAATCTGCGCGCGTTAATTCAAGGTATGACTAAGCCGAAAGCAAGCGGTAGTTTCGAATTGATTTATAGTCCCGAATGGGAAGCGCGCATTTATTACACCGGCATTTGGCACGATTGGGATTTATGGCAAAATATTCATCAACTTGAAATTCCAACGCTGATCATTCGGGGCGCGGAGACGGATACGTTTTGGGAATCAACTGCTCAAATGGTTCAGAAAAAGAATCATAAAATTAAGATTGTCTCGTTGGAAAAATCCACGCATTTATTACCTATGGAAAAACCGAATGAAGTCTTCGAGATCACAGAATCATTCCTGAAGGATGTACTATGACTGAACTTAATTATTCTTCCGCTGAATTAATGATCATCAATGCCGCACGCTTGCTGCGCGACGGCGACGTGGTTTTTGTCGGCGTGGGACAACCTAACCTTGCCTGCAATCTCGCTAAACGGACTCACGCGCCAAATCTCGTCATGATTTACGAGGCGGGTGTGATCGGCGCGGAACCGGCGCGCTTGCCGCTATCCATTGGCGATCCGACTCTGGTTAGTGGTGCGTTGTCAGTAGTCAGCATGTACGATATTTTTAGTTTATATCTTCAGCGCGGCAATGTGGATGTCGGCTTTATGGGCGGTGCGCAGATTGATAAATACGGCAACATCAATGCCACCGTGATCGGCAAGGATTATTCGCATCCGAAGACGCGCTTGCCGGGTTCAGGCGGATCGCAGGAAATCGCGGCATGGGCGAATCGTTGTTATTTGATGACGCCTCATCAAAAGCGACGCTTCCCTGAAAAAGTTGACTTCATGACTTCGGCTGGTTATTTAAATGGACGCAAAGAACGTGAAGCCAGCGGCGTGCGCGGCGCGGGAATGCTGGTAGTGGTGACTGATATCGGAATGATGGAGCCGGATGAAAACGGCGAACTCATCCTGACTGCACTTCATCCAAACCGAACCGCGCAAGAAGTTAAAGATAATACAGGCTGGGAATTGAAAGTTGCGCCGAAGTTAAGAACAACCGAGGTGGTCACTGAAAAAGAATTAAATATTCTGCGTAACGAATTAGACCCGAAGGGGATTTATCTCAAAGGAAGTTAATTTGACAGAACCAATCGCTCCTCCTCAACGCTCGTGCCTCACCGCAATCTTTATCTCCCCTTCCGAGCCGCGTCTGCGCGCCGGCTGGCGATTATTGATTCAAACTATCTTGCTGATTCTCTTAAGCGCCGTAGTAGGACTCGTCTTTTATTTCATATCGCCATCCCTTCTATCTTCTTCTTACGGCTTGCTAATTGGCGAATTGGCAGAGTTATTTGCTTTCGTCGGCTCGATTTATCTTGCGTGTCGTTTTCTGGACAAACGTTCGTTCAGCAGCCTTGGATTCAAGATTGATCAGCATGCCGCGTTAGATATTCTCGCAGGCATCGTCATCACATTAATGATGATGGGTTCCATATTCATCGCAATGCAAGCCCTTGGCTGGCTGAAATTCGAATCGTTCGCGTGGAATACTGATCCCGCCTCGATGGTTGTTTCGCAAGTTTCATTGTTTTTCATTACATTTATTCTCGTCGGCTTCAACGAAGAACTCCTTTTTCGCGGTTATCATCTTCAAACGATTACCAGCGGCTTGGATTTATTTTGGGGGCTCATGATTTCATCGGTCATCTTCGGCGGATTGCACCTCGGCAATCCGAATGCAACCTGGATCAGCGCGGCGGGAATTTTCTTCGCGGGTCTGTTTCTCGCTTATGGTTATGTCCGCACGAAACAACTCTGGCTTTCGATTGGTTTGCACATCGGCTGGAATTTCTTTGAAGGTGTCGTGTTCGGATTTCCTGTCAGCGGATTGAGCATCTATCCGCTGATTCACATCAACGTATCCGGTCCGGCTGTTTGGACGGGCGGAGCATTCGGTCCCGAAGCCGGACTAATCATTCTTCCCGCCCTCGCGCTGGGCGCGGCATTAATTTTTCTGTATACACGCTCGCGCCTTGACTCATGATCTCATCCATTCGCGTTGTACTCTTCGACCTCGGCGGCACGCTCATCTACGATAAAGATCCTTGGCCCCCATATTATCAGCTTGCGGATTCAGTTTTGCTGGAAGCATTACATAAAGCCGGATTGCATATTGAACCACCCACCTTTTTCCACGGCCATCGCGGACTTCTTAGGCTATACTATGATCGCCGCGGCGCTGACATCGAAGAAGAAACCACTGCCGTTTTGCTCAAGCAGTTACTTGAAGAACAAGGGAATCAAAATATCCGTGACAAGGTCATCGTTGGTGCTCTGCGCGCTATGTATGCGGTCACTCAAGAAAACTGGCTAATTGAAGAAGATGCCATTCCAACATTGCAAACATTAAAAGACCGCGACTTTCATCTCGGTCTGATTTCCAACGCCGGAGATGACGAGAACACACAAACCCTGATTGATAAAGGCGGCTTTCGTCCATATCTTGAATTCATCATCTCTTCCGCGGCTTTGGGAAAACGCAAACCGCATCCAAGCATCTTTCGATCCGCGTTAGATTATTTTCAAATCAAACCAAATCAAGCCGTGATGGTTGGCGATTTAATGGAGACAGATATTTTAGGCGCACATCAGATTGGGATGAAAAGCATTTGGATTACGCGCCGCGCCATCAAAACGGCAACCCACATCAAGGTCAAGCCGGATGTGGTTGTAGCCTCGCTGAGTGAAATTCCTGCGCTTCTATCGGCATGAATAATCCTTGAATGGTGAATTATTTTGCGGCTTTCCAGTTCTTGTATTTGTAGAGAATTTCTTATATACTTAGCAAAATCAAATCATGGAGGACGCTATGAATCTGGATGCAATACTCGAGGTCGCGATCGGAATGGTATTTGTCTGGCTCGTGCTGAGCGTGGCGGCGATGCAGGTCCAGGAGTGGATCGGCAGCGCATTTGCCTGGCGGGCACAATTTCTGGAAAAAGCCATCCGCAACATGCTGGGCAGTGACCAGCTTGTGAACGAGTTTTACAATCATCCGCTTATTCTTTCTCTCAGCGAGCCCGGCAAAAACCCGGGACAGTATCGACGGCCGTCCTATATCCCGGCGGGCAAATTCGCCTCCGTCATGATGGATATTTTTCTCAACGCCGGAAAGGATAGCAGTGATGCAGCACCGGGAACTTTATCATTGAGTGAAATGGCCACGAACATTCAAGCCATGAAACAAGAAAATCCGGGATTGGGAAAAATCATAGATCATTTATTCCCGCATCTCACCGACCAAACCATGAGCGCGGATCAAGCGCTGGCACATGCCCGAACCAACATGGAGAGTTGGTTCAATGATGGAATGGATCGGGTGATTGGCTGGTATAAGCGATATACAGGCGTATGGTCTTTTGTCATTGCCTTGATTTTGGCTCTTGCCCTCAATGTGGATAGCCTTCAAATCGCAAACAAACTTTGGGCCGAACCGACTTTGCGTCAAGTCGTCGCCGCGCAGGCGTCAACAACACAGAGCGCGACTAGCTCTGGTGCATCATCCCCGCTTCAAGTTCCAAGCTATCTTGACAGTTTATCCATCCCGATTGGTTGGACTACCGAACCGGTAATGAATTACACAACCTGTGGGTTTTCTCTTTTTCAGAACACGCCGCCTGGATATATCAGCCAAAATGATTCGGGACAAAATCAGTGCAACGTATTTGTGAATTTACCAGCCATGGATAATTTAGGCGGATGGC
>JBAUMB010000092.1:0-15332 GCA_049578465.1 Anaerolineales bacterium | reverse complement strand
TCGGTTGGTCCGATTATCAACGCGGCCGCGTTGCCATCGTCTTCTCCACTTTGTTTGCATCGCCTGCGCGCGGTAAGCTCGGAGATTGGGACAAGGCTATTTATGCGGATTATGAAGAAGCGCATCGGGTCTATATGGATCAGTTGCAGCTTTACCATCAATTGACCGATTCCAAGCCCGATCATTTTCGATTCATCCTCAACACAAAAGAGCTACGCACTCACATGGAGGAATGGCAATCTCCTGAAAAAAAGAATCACCCTGTTGGCTTGATTCCGTTAATGGAAGGTGCAGACGGCATCCGCTCGACGGATGAATTGGAAGAATGGTATTCGTTAGGATTGCGATTGATCGGGTTATCGTGGGCGGGCACGCGTTCTGCGGGCGGCACGCGTGAGCCCGGTCCATTGACCGAAGATGGTCGTCGTTTGCTCAAAGCCATGACCAGTTTTAATTTCACGCTTGATCTGAGTCACATGGATGAGCAATCCGTTCTCGAAGCATTGGATTTATATGAAGGTCCCATCGTTGCTACGCACGCCAATTGCCTAGCGCTTCTGCCAAATTTTCCAACCAATCGTCATTTATCGGATCGAGTGATTCGCGGCGTTATCGAACGTGATGGAATCGTCGGCATTGTGCCATTCAATGCATTTCTAAAGTCCGGCTGGTCACACGCAAAAGGAAGTCCGCGCGAAGAAGTGCCTTTGGACGTTGTCGCCGCGCATATGGATCATGTTTGCCAGTTGGCGGGCGATGCGCGGCACGTTGGCATCGGCTCTGATTTCGACGGCGGATTTGGAGTGCAGTCCGTTCCGCCGGAAATCGATACGGTTGCCGATTTGCAAAAGCTGATTCCGTTGTTGATCGCGCGCGGCTATTCAGAAGCGGACGCGGCGAAAATTCTCGGCGGCAACTGGTTGAATTTTTTGGAAAAGAATCTCCCGTCATGAACGAGCCGAAAGAAAAATCAGCTGCCAATTCTGTTGATACATCGCCGCGTTCCACACAGCCGTCGCGCCTGCGTGTGCGCGTGGGATTAATCGTCACCTTATTCGGATTGTTTGTTTTTATCCTCGGAACCAAACCGGCTTGGTTTGGTCTTCAGCGCAGTCCCACGGTTGGATTTGTTAAGATTTCGGTTTTCCTGGTCGGACTGGCGATTATCTGTCTCGGCGGATACACCAGCCTGTGGGGATTATGGAAAGGCATGGAACGCTCGATCGCCGCCGACATCGGCTTGCGCATGGTCGCGACCGGATATGTGATTGCAGTCTTTTCCGGCATGGCGGATGTGTTCGGAATGGGATCGCAGACCGCTCCGCTGATTCCGTTTTTTGGACCGATACAAGCGTTGGGGGTTTTGCTCGGCGAGATTATTATAGCAGTTGGATTCTTGTTGTTGATCCCATATCATTCATACATCAAATAATCAATTGAAATCATCAAGATTTAGATTCGAGGAACATGATGAATTGTTATTATCATCCTGACCGTCCCGCAATTGGAGTCTGCAAACATTGTCAGCGCGGACTGTGTGCGGAAGACGCCGCGCTCGTTGATGATTCGCTGGCTTGCAAAGGCAGACACGAAGAACAAGCTCGAGATATCAATCAACTCATGGAACGCAACATCTTGCAAGCGAAGCGCGTCGGCTCGGTTTACAATCGCAATGCGATCTTTTATTTTTTGGTCGGCACGGCATTTGCTGGATATGGATTTTATACAATGCGTTTTACTGGCTTGCAGGGATTATTGTTGTTGATCATTGGCTTGTTCTTGTTGTTCGCGGCAGGATTGAATTTCTTTGAAGGAAGAAAATACAAATAGCCTCTCCCTGGCCCCACCCGACCTTCGGTCACCCTCCCCAAATTCGATGAAATAAATCATCGAATTTGGGGAGGGCTGGGGAGGGGCTGGTCGCAACTTCTTCGATTGCACTGCGTATGTTGATGTGTAATCAAAAGGAGCAATCGATGAACACATCCTATAAGCAATTAACTCGCAGTACGACTCATCGTATGTTCACCGGCTTATGCGGCGGACTGGGTGAATATTTCAATATTGACCCGACTATCGTGCGCGTGCTGTTCGTGTTGGGATTCTTCGCCGGTCTGCATATCGGACTCGTGATCGTCTACATCATCATGGCGCTGATCATTCCCGAAGCGCCAACAAAACAAATACAATAATGAAATTGACCGTTACTTTGAAAGTGATGGTTACTGCTTTGTCTTACCAATGATAAAATATAGTTAAAGAAAACGATGGAAGAAAAGTTAAATGGCCCAAAGTATATCAAAAGAATAATCCGCCCACCAAGAATTGCATTTGTAATTAAGACATTGAAAGACGTTGAGAAGTTCATTAGCATTGCAAGCCTTAGTTGGGGTGGACGATACTTTCTCGCAATTCCTTGCACAGAAGAAGGCGATGTTAGTGAAGAGTGGTTCAATGTTATCGAAAAATATAACCCCGACTCCATACAGACTTTCTACGAATTACCCCAAAAAGTTGAGGAGAGATTATGGAAAAGCCATTTTACACTCAACAAAATAACGGAACATACAGAAATAAAAATTGATCACCTATATAGCGAAAAACGTACTCAAGAATTCTTCGGCCAACCCATAATTAATTTCTTCTTGCTTGACGATTTTTACGATAGTAGCAAAGACAAAGCGCGCATATCTTATATTCCAACAGATGCCAATTTCGACTTATATTACAAAGCAAGGTTTGGGGTAATTGACAATAACGAATGGCTTAGATGGCAGCATGTATTTATTAATTCCCAACATAGGAAGAATACACCCGATGAGATCATCGAAAGCGCACCATTCTCAGCCGAGCAAGATGTTCTATCATATCTTCACCAAAACAGACACAAAGAGAAGCATGATGATTATACAAGCCTTCTCGATTACACGCTTGATAGAGTAGGACAAGTATATATTAGCAGAATAACTTTAGGTGACCAACCAAAATCTGAAACAGCTAATATTATTGTTGTCTCAAAAGAAGAGAATACTGAAGACTTTTGCTGGTATTGGGCTATACGGGGGCAACGCTATTTTCCATGGGACGATTCAAAGGGACCAATATGGATAAGTCAACAGGTTTTTAACTCTAAATTTAATTTGCTCAATGAATTATTCGCCAACAGAAGAAACATTTATGTGATAAGCAAAAGTCTTTCAGCAAATGATTTGCAAGGGTTTGTCAAAAATTGGTCTTTTCAAAAAGAGGATCTTCAGGAATTCTACAATTCGTATTATTACATCGGAGATACTGAGGATATTCCTGTCAATTTTGTGAATAACAAGACAGAATACAAATTTGTAGCTTCGGATGCATTAAAGTTTCTAAACTCGCTCAATAACCAACGTCAATATGCTTTACTCGATATACAAATACCAGGAATAACCTTGCCTCGGGTTAAAGACTTCTCATTCGAAAAATTGTTTTTCTCCAACTACTGGGTTACAAAATCCGGACTGACCCATTGGATACGTTGGAATAGAGACGAAATTATACAGTTGGCTGTGCCGTCTCCGTGGGAAGTTATTTTAACTTTTGCCGATGTTGCTGGATATCGCATTGATCTTTCAGATAAAGGACGAATTGGAAATGAATTAGTTCGATTAATTAATGGACAAAACAATATTTGGATTATCTCCCATCCAGCTATAATTAACTTAATGCTTGAAATGAGTAACGTTAACAAAGTTAACGAAATAAGGAAATTAATAAGAGAAAATATAGATAACGAAGAAGTCAAAAACAAGATCATAACTTCTCTCCCAAGGAAGAGTTTAGCTAAAAATAATATTTCCTATTCTCTTATTAAATCAAAACTAATGGCGGAGTTTGATGGAGAAAAACTCGATAGCAACTCCAGTAACTACATTATTGAATGGCTTCTTGAAAAAGATCTTTTACGACAAGGAAAAACTGTAAAATGCAATACGTGTTTAACTGAAAACTGGGTCTCCACAAATGAATTCGATTCGACGATTATTTGCGATGGCTGCAGAAACGAAATAAAGAAACCATTTGGAATTGACAAAATTGATTGGGAATATGAGGTGAACACCCTTGTCTCTGCCCAAATAGATCAGGGGCTCCTCGTTCATTTGCTTACTGCATTCCAAATTATTGATAAAGCAAACTCAATTTATGAAAAAAAATCCGTTTATGGCATATATTATGGCGTCAATTTCATACATGGTAAACAAACGAAGGAGTTGGACATTATATTTATCATAGATGGCCAGCTTGTAATAGGCGAATGTAAGGTATCGGGCCGAGAGTTTACCGAGAAGATTTTGCAAGAAAATATAGATTTCGCTAAAGAAATTAAATCTTCTAAAGTTATCTTTTCCTGCTTAGAACATGTCGAAGAAATAGAAGAAAAAATCAAAGGAATCAATATTGACGGTATCGAAGTAATAATCTATGGAAAAATTGACTTGCTCTATCAATATCCAGGATTATTGCACGAAGAGAGACTGGCTGAAGAGAGAAATGAGCCATTGCATATAAACAAAGCTAAAAACTATAAGCAGTCTTTGGCATCTTTGAAAGATAATTTTTTATTTGAATTAGAATGAAAGACTCAAACGCATTTCAAGTGTTTAATGCCAAGCAGATTATTCTATCTACCTCGCTAATGACAAAAACACATCTTCCAACGTTAGCTCGCCGAGGACAATCTCACGTACGGTCAAACCTTTGGCATCCAGCGCATTACGCAACGCCTCGGCTGGTATGCCGCGTTCAGTGATCGTGCGAATATGATCGCCAGTTAAACCAACACGCAACACGCCATTCACGTCATGCAATGCGGCGAGTCCATTTTGCAACGGCTCGGCAAAGACTTCCCAAACGTCGCCGGAAATTATTTTCGATTTCAAGTTGGACGGCGTATCCATCGCCAATAATTTCCCATCGCGCATAATGCCCACACGCTCGCAATATTCAGCTTCGTCCATATAATGCGTGGTGACCATGATCGTCACGCCGCTTTCCGCAAGCGTGTAGATCAAATCCCAAAAGGCGCGGCGCGCGGTCGGGTCAACGCCGGAAGTGGGTTCATCGAGGAATAATAATTTCGGTTGATGCACCAACGCGATTGCCAAGGCGAGTCTTTGCCGCCAACCTGCGGAAAGCGAACGCGCTTGTTCAGAATCGTGACCGATCAAGCCGACCTGTTCGAGCGTGGCTTTGATGCGGCTCTTTTCGCGGATGCCATACACGCCGCCGTAAAAAACCAAATTCTCCCAAACTGTCAGCTCATCATACAGCGCAAACTTCTGCGACATATATCCAGCGCGGGCGCGCACTTCTTCGCTTTGATTGAATGCATCATAACCCAGCACTGTTGCCTTGCCATCAGATGGCTTCAACAATCCAAGCAACATGCGGATCGTTGTAGTTTTTCCGCTTCCATTCGGACCTAGATAACCGACTACTTCACCCGCTTCGATTTCAAAGTTGATGTGATCCACTGCAACGAATTCACCGAAGCGACGCGTGAGATTTTCAACAACGATGACAGATTCATTCATAAGACTGTTCCGATAAATAAATGAACACATCTTCAAGGTTCGCTGGAATGCTTCGTAATTTATTTAGCTCTCCGCCTTCGCCTCGTATCTCGGACGGCAAGCGGTCAATCACAACTTGAGCTTTATCTTCTCTGACGCGTAAATGCAGTCGGTCGCCGAAGGCGCGCACATCTTCCACATCTTTATCTTTTTGCGCGATCTGACGAAGCAGTTTGATCGGTTCTCCTCTCAATTCAAGGATGCGATCCTTTAACATTGCGCGCAATTCGGACGGCGTCCCCTCGGCGATAATTTTTCCATGACGCATAAAACCCACGCGATGACAACGCGCGGCTTCATCCATATAGGGTGTGGAGATCAAAACAGCTACCCCATTCTCATTGTTTGATACCAGTTTGATTAGCAATTGCCAAAAATCCTGACGCGTCACGGGATCAACGCCGGTGGTTGGTTCATCCAGCAACAACACGCGTGGACGAGTCACCAGCGCTGAGGCTAATCCAAGCTTTTGCTTCATGCCACCGGAGAGTTGTCCTGCGCGGCGAGCTTTGAAATTGGCAAGTCCTACAAATTCAAGAATTTCCATACAACGCGGCAGCCATTCATTAGGTTTCATGCCGCGCACTTCTGCAAAGAAGCGGATGTTCTCCAGCACGGTCAAATCTTCGTACAAAGAAAATCTCTGCGAAAGATAACCAAGTTGAGAACGAGCATCTTCCGTTTGCTTTTCAACATCGAAACCACAAATAGCTGCGTCGCCTGAATCTGGTTTAAGCGCTCCGCATAACAAACGCATCGTCGTAGTCTTGCCCGCGCCGTCCGAGCCGACGAGTCCATAAATCTCACCTGCTTTAATATGAATCGAAACGCCGTCCACGGCGTGTGTCCCGCCGAAGTAGCGGATTAGATTCGTTGCATCAATGAAGAAATTTTTATCGGGCATCACTTCAAATCCATTAATCAAGCCGCTTGCGGAAGCGCATCGCCGCGAATCCCATGATGATCACTCCAAAGACCGCAAGGGCAATGAAATCATTATGTAAGGCGGCTAGACCCACTCCTTTGATCAAGAGCGAACGCGTAATGATCAGATAATAACGGAGAGGGATGACATAGGAAACAACTTGCAGGAACGGCGGCATCGCTTCTAATGGATAGAAAAAGCCCGAAAGAAAAATGGACGGCAAGATGGTCATCCAAACTGCAATCATAGCTTCCTGTTGTGTATTGGCAATGGTCGAAGCAAAGAGTCCGATCCCGAGGCTGGAGAGCAATAACAGTCCTGACGATATCAAAATGAGGGCGATACTACCGCGCACCGGCACGCCAAACCACAAATGTCCAATAATCAAAACCTCGAATGTATCGAAAAATCCAAGCACGACATATGGCGTGATCTTGCCAACTACAAGTTCCCACGAACGGATGGGCGTGACGATCAACTGCTCGATCGTGCCACGTTCGCGTTCGCGGACAATAGTCGAAGCGGTCAACATGGTAGTGATCACATAAAGGATCAAGCCGATGACGCCGGGGATCGTGAAATCAGCGCTGATGAGGTCAGGGTTGTACCAAACCTGCGTCCGAAAATCCACCGGGGGCGTAGCAGCCGAACTAAGTCCAAGTTGAGACGCGTTTTCGATCATGATCTTCGTTGCATAAGCCTGTCCGATCAACTGGGAAGCCGACAGCGCGGTCGAACCGCTGGTCGCATCCGAGCCATCGAGGATCACCGCCACTTGCGCATCGCCTTCGCTCAATTTTAGCGAATAATCTGGAGGAATGATTAGCGCGGCTTGAACCTTTCCGTCTTCAATCAATGTTTGGATTTGCTGCTGCGATCCCACATCATATGCGATCGTAAAATAATTAGCGGAACGGAAAGCATCCAGCATTTCGCGCGATTGCGGTGAACGACTCTGATCCCAGACTGCCATCGGAATATTCTTGATGTCTGTCGTCGCCGCGTATCCCAGCAGGAACAATTGCATGATCGGCATGATCAACGTCATAATTAGTGTACGCGGGTCGCGCAGAATTTGAATAAACTCTTTGCGAATGATCGAGCCAAGACGCAAAATCATCTGGTCTCCTTCAAAATACCATGCAGGTAAATATCCACAAAAGTATCAAAGCTATTTTTGGGCATCAATTTAGCCAGAGCGCTTCCCTGAATGAACATCTCGGTCAGGGAATAGGAAAACAACATTGCAATAAATGAGCGAATCAGGAGCACGGGCCCGATCTGTCGCAGTGACTTGCGGCGCGCGGCAAGTTTTTCAAAGACAGGCAGAACCTCTGGAAGAATCTCGCGCATGATTGCGGAAATATGCTTCCCGTTGAATTCCACCACTTCGATGAACATGAGCTTTAGAAAGTCGGGGCGTTGTCCCAATTCATCCAGCGAGGCGCGTGCCGCATTTCGAAAGAACTCTTCCGGCGTTTTGCCTTTGGCATTGACCACCAGCGGAAGGATTTGTTTATATGGATGCCTTTTAAGAATGATAGCGCGGAAGATTTGTTCTTTGCTTCCATAATGATTATAGATTCCGCCCAGCGCCAAGCCGGCCCGCTCCGCAATCTGTCGCATTGAAGTCGCGTTGAATCCATGCTCCATGAATAATTCATAGGCGGCTTGTTCGATAGATTGCTGGGCGCGCGCTTTCTTAGTTAATACAATTTGGTGATCCATAAAAATGAACGAACGTTCGTTTTTATTCTAAACGCGAAAACAATATATTGTCAAGTGATAAAATTCCTAATATGACCGCCATCGAAGAATACGTCCAAAAACATTTGCGATTCAATTTCATCATCGGCATGTTCGACGGCGGCTTCTTCGGATTCGGAGCCGGTTTCGCTTCTTTCGCCGAGATCTTCCCCCTCTTCGTTAGTCATCTCACTTATTCCGCGTTGCTGATCGGATTGGTTCCAGCGATCCACAACGTCGGCTGGCAATTGCCTCAATTGCTGACCGCCGATTGGATCTCGCGCGCGAAGCGTTATAAACCGCTGATGTTATGGATGACGATCCACGAGCGCGTGCCTTATCTTGGACTTGCCGTCGTCGCGCTGTGTGTGCCGTTTACGTCAAAACGAACTGCGCTGATCATGACGTTTCTCATGTTGATCTGGCAAGGCTTGGGCTCAGGGTTTGCCGCAAATCCGTGGATGAACATGGTTACCAAAGTGATGCCGAAGGAATTACACGGGACCTTCTTCGGAACGCAATCCGCTGCATATAACGGGATGGCTGGAATCTCCGCAATTATCGCAGGCCTAATCTTGGAAAAGTTGGCGGCACCATACAACTATAGTCTTTGTTTTGCATTGACGTTTGTATTCATGGGCGTGTCATACATTTTTGTTTCCACCACGCGCGAACAAGATAGCTCACCTCACCAAAGCGATCATGCCCACGCGTACATCAATAAATCACTGGAGATTTTGAAACGCGATACGAATTTCCAAATCTTTGTCGGCATACGAATGCTGAGTCAATTTGCCGCAATGGGATTCGCATTTTATGTGATCTATGCCGTGCGGCAATTTGGCATGAGCGATGCGGCGGCCGGGTTTATGGTTGCCATTCTCTTGATCGGTCAAGTGGTATTAAGTCCGTTAATGGGCCGCTGGGGCGACCGCTGGAGTCATCGCGGGATGATGAGTCTCGGCGCGCTGGGTGCAGCGTTGAGCGCGTTACTGGCGTGGCGCGCAACTTCTGCGAATTGGTTCTATGCGATTTTCATTCTGGAAGCGATCGCCACCGTTGCGATCTGGACTGTTCCAAACGCATTGAGCGTCAGCTTTGCAAAGAACGAAGAGGAACGACCGCTCTATATCGGCTTATCGAATACCTTGTGCGCGCCGGTCACCATCCTTGCTCCGGTTCTCGGCGGCTGGCTAGCGGATGCAGCAAGTTTCGGCGCAACGTTTATCATCTCTGCGGTTTGCGGAGTGCTAATGACCGCCGCGTTATGGTTTGTTATGAAGGATCCAACTCAGAAATAATTGGATAGTTGTTGATAGATAACATTGGTAAAATTATCGTATGCAAAAAGTAGCTATTCTCGGAATTGGACAAACGCCTATCGGCGAACAATGGGACAAATCTTTGCGCGAGATCGCCGGAGAGGCTGCATTTGCCGCGCTGCAAGACGCGGGCGTGGAAAAAGTCGACGCGCTTTACGTCGGCAACATGCTTTCGCCACTGATCAATGCACAGAATCAATTGGGAACGTTTCTGGCAGATTGGATCGGCTTGTGGCATCAGGAAGCTGTCAAAGTGGAAGCCGCTTGCGGTTCGGGTGCGGCGGCGTTTCGCGCGGCGCTGATGTCGGTGGCGGCCGGGGAAATCGAATCAGCGCTCGTGGTCGGAATCGAAAAGATGAGCGACAAAACCAGCCACGATGTGACCGCCGCTCTAGCCACCGCCGCCGATGCAGATTATGAAGTGGAACAAGGCGTGTCCTTTGTTGGATTGAATGCGCTGGTGATGCAAAGATATTTGCATGAGTTCGGTTGGAAGCATGTCGACTTCGCGCCCTTCTCGATCAATGCTCATGCTAATGCCATGCACAATCCATTTGCCCGATTGCATGAAAAAATCACGGCCGAGAAATTTGAAAAATCATCCATGGTAGCTACACCGATCAATTTGCTCGACGCCTCCCCCACCGGCGATGGTGCCGCCGCCGTGGTGATCGTGCCCGCGCACAAAGTCGCATCGTTAAAAACCAGGCCGCGCATTATAATCGCCGCCTCCGCCTCGAACACAGACACGATTGCGGTCCATTCGAGAAAGGATCCTTTGTTTCTGAGCGCAGCGTATGCATCCGCAAAACGATGTTATGAAATGGCTCAAGTTGACATCAAGGACTTGGATGTTTTTGAAGTGCATGATGCATTTACGATTATGGCCGCACTTTCGCTCGAAGCCTGCGGGTTTGCCGAACGCGGCAAAGGCGTTCAACTCGGACTCGAAAACGAGATCGGCCCGAAAGGTCGGATACCGATCTGTACGCGCGGCGGCTTGAAAGCGCGCGGACATCCCGTCGGCGCGACGGGAATGTATCAAATTGTTGAGGT
This sequence comes from Anaerolineales bacterium, assembly GCA_049578465.1. Lineage (GTDB taxonomy): Bacteria > Chloroflexota > Anaerolineae > Anaerolineales > Villigracilaceae > Fen-1038. Next base: position 4,674 of record JBAUMB010000092.1, on the reverse strand, counting down.
CGCTCAACAACTGCGCGGCGAATGCGCTCAAACTCAAGTAGATGGAGCCAAGATCGGCATGGCGCAAAACATCGGCGGCTCCGGTGCGACCGTGGTCACACACATTTTGAAAGTTGATTGAAATATCGTTTCAGTCTCAAAAGGCTGTTGATTCTTTTCAATTCTTATCTTATACTTGAGGTAACTTTACAGAAAGGATGCTGTTATGCCAGAACGAAGAAAAATAGACAGGCGGACTTTTTCTTATTATATGCGCCTGATGAATGAAAACACTGGCGAGCTCATCGGTCACCTAGCCGACATTAGCACGGGCGGCTTCAAAATGGAATCGCTGAAACCCATACCGTCGAATGTGGATTTCAAATTTCGCATCGAACTGACCAGCGAAGTTGCCAACGTGCCGTATATGGTATTCGGCGCGCGCAGCAAGTGGTGCCAACGCGATCACATCGATCAAAGCACTTTCAATGTTGGTTTTCAAATCCTGGATATGACTCCGGCGAATATTGAAATCTTTTCGCGCATGTTCGAGAAATATGGTTCGAAGAACAACCAAAAGAATAATATGGATTACCTTTGGAAATAATCCAGAAAATATAAACTAAGGTCTCGCCAATCTGCGAGACCTTTTTATTTTTCGTGTAAAATTGATTGCATGTTAAACCTTCTCCGTTGGATCCTGCGCAGATTTGTCAATCTGATCGCGGATGTAAAAATCACAGGTCTCGAAAATATCCCGGAAACGGGTGCTTTCGTCATCGTAACCAATCATCTCGGTCTGTTGGATGCCGCGATGTTGTATTACTTCCTTGATCGCACAGATGTATTCATCCCGGTTGCAGAAAAATGGGAAAAGAACGCGCTGTTCCGCTGGCTTGCGAAATATGCTAACTGGATTTTCATCGACCGCTACAACCCGGACCTGAAAGCACTCCGCAAAATTATTAAATTAATGGAACAAGATAAGATTCTGGTCATTGCCCCCGAAGGGACGCGTTCGCTCAACGCCCAAATGGCGGAGGGCAAACTCGGCGCGGGTTATCTCGCCGCAAAATTAAATCGCCCGATCATGCCCGCTGGAATTGCAGGCACGGAGGATAAAGCAGTTGGCAATAACCTGAAACATTTTCGACGCTCACCCATTGTAGTAAAGGTAGGGAAACTTTTCTCGCTCCCGCCCTTGCCGATGAAAGATCGGGACGCGGCGCTGAAGCAATTCACAGACGAGATCATGTGTCACATTGCCGCGGAGTTACCGGAAAAATATCGCGGCGTTTACGCAGAACATCCGCGACTCAAAGAGTTGCTATCCAATAGTTTGGTCTAATTAATGGTTTCGAACTTCCCATCCAAATGCAGATAGAAAGTTTCAACAGCGAGTTCAGTAAATAATGCTTCGATTTTTTGCCGCGCGTCCATCAAATCGTGTTTATGGCGCTGATAGGTTCCATCGCGGCCATAAGCGCGACAATCTTCATGGTTAATCAGACAGACGGTTTTGATGGTATGAATCTGTACAGCGAGTTGAACATACTTCAACACCATTTCGTAATCATGCACGCCGCCCGCCAGTGAAATGATATCGAAATTATCATAGCCAAAGCGAACCGTGATCCACGGCTGGAGAAATTTTTGCAAACGATAATCCATGCAATGGACAACCAGCGCGTCGCAATGAATCAGCGGCTTGGAACTTTTCGACATCATATAATCTGTCCTTCATGCCGCTTCAAGAACTGACCTTGACCAGTTTTGCCTTTCCATTCATCGCCATCCACAATCAACTTGCCTCGCAGAAAAACTTTTTCCGGCATCCCAATCACATCCCAGCCTTCGAACAAATTATAATCGGTGCGATGATGCGAATATGCCACGCCATATTTCACGCGCTTCTCCGGATCCCAAATCACGATATCGGCATCGGAGCCGGGTAACAACGCTCCCTTTCGCGGATACAAACCCATGATCTTCGCGGGATTCGTGCTCATGTATTCCACAAATTGATTGGCTGAGATCTTTCCGGTGCGCACGCCATAGCTCCACAAAATTGGCAAACGATCACCCACCGCAGGCAAACCGTTGGGGATTTTAGTGAAATCATCTTTTCCTAATTCCTTGCCGGGAATCTTCACTTCCTTACCCTCATAGATAATCGGCTTTGTGCCATCGAAGAAGAACGGACAATGATCCGTGCCAATGGTTTGGAGCGTGCCTTCATGTAAGCCTTCCCAAATGCGCGCATTATCTTTTTCCGTACGCATCGGCGGCGAGCAAATCCATTTGGCGCCATCAGGGCGGCGCAAATCATCAATCGTAAAAAATAAATATTGCGGACACGTCTCGCCCATTACTTTGACGCCGCGCTCGCGCGCATAACGAAGCATATCTACTTCGCCGCCAACATTCATGTGGACGATATACACCGGCGCATCTGCCTGCGACGACATAGCGGCCATTCGCAATGTGGCTTCGACTGCACCCCAAGCGGGTCTCGTTAACGCGTGCCATTCAGGGCTTTTGTGTCCCGCAGCCAATGCTTGCGGAATGAGCGTATCAATGACATCGCCGTTCTCGCAATGAACCATCACCAACATGCCGTTATCTTTTGTGATCTGTAATGCCTTGAAGATACTGCCATCATCGAGACGCAGCCGTCCATTGTATGCTGTGAAAACTTTGAGCGTAGTAATCCCCATATCGCGCAAAGATGGAATCTCTTTTGCGATCTTGTCATTGAACTTGGTCAGGTTCATGTGAAAGGAATAATCAATCGCAGCCTTCTCGGCTTTCTTTCGCCACGCCGCGACTGATTCTTCAAATGTATCAAAATCGAACGAAACAAAATCTAGCGCGGTGGTTGTCCCGCCAAAAGCCGCGGCTTTGTGACCGGTGTAATGATCGTCGGAGGAAACCGTATCGAACATCGGCAGATCAAAATGCGTGTGCGGGTCCACGCCGCCGGGCAGGATCAACTTTCCGCTGGCGTCCACCACTTGCGCGGAATCCGCTTCCAGTCCGATTCCGATGCGTGAAATTTTTTCGTCATCGATCAAAATATCCGCTTGATACGTTTCGGATGCGGTGATGAGCGTTCCATTCTTGATAAGAGTTTTCATAAGTCTCCTACAGATGCCAAAACAGAATCATACCAGCTAGTAGAGTCAAAAAGACAACGGTCGCCAATCCCCAGCCCACGCGGAAAAAATCTCCGAAGCGGTAATTGCCAGGACCCATAACAACCAAATTGACCGGATGCGCCATCGGGATCAGAAATTTGCTAGGCCGCAATCTGGGTTTGCGAGCCACTTGCATGACGCTTGGCAAAAGCAAAGCTCCCACCGCAACATTGTTCATCAACAACGATAAAGCGGCGGATGAAAACGAGAATAAAAAAATTAGGCGATTCGTCGAGCTCGCGCCTATCGCCATCAGCCGCTGACTCAGCCAAAGCATCACGCCGTTATTCGTTAAGGTTTGAGTAAGAATAAAAAGCCCAATCAATGTCACAACCACCGGCTGGCCAAAACCGGAGATGGCCAGCAAAGTTTGTCCCGGCGAATTCTTATCGCTCAAAATTCCCAAACCGAAAAACTGAGCCAGCCGCAAAGCGACGATCATAAATAATGGCGCAACATCGATCCGCCAGCGGTTAAACGGTACCAGCGTCGACGGAAAAACAATTACGGCAATGACCAGCCACATTTCTAAAGTCATGGTTCAATCCAAATCATCCAAATTATATACAGCAGTTTCTTCTTTGATACCCAATAAAGCGATCAATACTTCCGGCGGAATATCGGCATCGGGCAAATCAGTTTTATAAAGTTGTTCATTCTCGGCGCGCTCACGCAGAGAGCGCCACAACACTGCGCGCTCATCATCATTCACCACCAGATCGTTTAACGTTTTGGCTTTCAAAAGATATTCGCCCGTTGAATATAAAAACGTCAGACGCTTCCATTTATCGGCAAGGATGGGGTTGGATAATTTTTCCAAGCCGCCGATCTGGATTTTAAAATATTCTTCGTTGGCGCGCGGATGATTCGATTCATCTTTTAACAATTCACGGCGCGTCGTCAATTCGTGGCCGCGCACCGATGCAACAAAATCAATCCGTCCGCCAGAGTCACCGAAGCTCAAAGGCTGATAAAAAGCCAGATAGTCCACCGCGACCACTTTCGGCGCGCTGCGAAGCGGGATGCGATACCATCCCAAAAGCCGCGCAATCTCCAGATCGCGCGGCGTAGGCAAAACACAAATCAGAATCAACGATGTTTGGGTTAGCACACTATTCTTGTTTGGTTCCACATTCCGCGCAGAACTTCGCGCCGGGCGCAAGTTTCGCACCGCAGTTTGAACAGAATTTTGTATCGGCAAGTTTGTATCCGCACGATGGGCAGAACTTGGCGTTCGATGCAAGCGGCGCATGACAGTTCGGGCAGGATGCTTGAACTGTGGCATTGCCCACACCACCGATCATTTTTGCATCTTCCGCATCAACACCAATATCCTGTTGTATTTTATTAAGAGCTTGCGCCGATTGTTGCGCCGAAATTTCAACCGCCAAATCGGGCGCGCAATTTTTACAAAGACCGCGTTGTTGATTCCAACAATTCTTTTTGCAAACCCAACTGGAACATTTTGGACATTGCAAAAAATTCGGCTTGATCTCAT
>JBAUMB010000091.1:0-2912 GCA_049578465.1 Anaerolineales bacterium | reverse complement strand
GATATATCCTCCCAGCTCCAAAAAAGGTGGGCGTAAGACTAAGAATGTGTTTTCAAATTTTTATGAAATAGTCACGGGTACTAATTGGCCTTATCAAACAGCAATCACTTTAAAACCTCGAGACTTCATCGGATATTGCAATCAAATTTCACATGAAACAAAGGTCTTGTTTAATATAGATCGCAGAATGACTTTGATACAGTCACTGTACAGAGAAGTTCAAAACGAAATGTGGTTTGAAATGGCTGTGCCAAAGGATGATATTGATTTAGTAAAACCACTTGCAATGGCTTCAGGATTCAATACACTTGAATATGAAGCGTTGACGCCTGTTGATAAACAAGATTGGCTTAGCGCTTTCCATAAAACAAGTCAATTACTGATCAATTTAAATATCTTGCAAACTGCTAAAAAGCAATTTGATGATACCAATAAAATAGAAGTTGCCTCATCACTTCTAACGAATGCAAAAAATTGTTTAGAAGATTATGCAGTTGCGCCGATAGATATAGATGCCACAAATCCGGCTTGGCTTTTCGTGCCCAAGATAAACTTGGTAGGATCAGATATTTTCTGGCACCCAATTTTGTCCGATTACTTAATTTCGTTCATTCTTGCTACCATATTGCGATATCAGCCACAGTTACTAAAAGCAGGTTCGCCCAATCATTTTATATCTCAAGCATGGTGTACACAGTCAGCACAATCTACCTTAGTATACTTCTTGTTAATGTTTACCGATCCTCCTATACTCGTCAAAGCAATTTAAGAATTTATCGAAGGTTGTCTCCCCTCTCATAAGCGCGGTTTATATTCTACGCATTATAATTAACCTATGCCAAAAACTCATACTCGCTTCGTCTGTCAGCAATGCGGACGTGTCTCCGCTTCGTATATGGGCAAATGTCCGCAATGCGGATCGTTCAACAGCATGGTCGAAGAAATCGTCCATGATGAACCGGTCAGCAAAGGCGCGACGTCCAATGTGCGCGGCTTGACGGGACGCTCGCAACCGCAACCGATCGGCGAAGTCGGCGGCGATTCGGAAGATCGCATCCACTTGCCCATTGAAGAATTTGCGCGCGTGCTGGGCGGCGGCATTGTGCCCGGTTCGATTGTGCTGGTCGGCGGCGACCCCGGCATCGGCAAGTCCACGCTGATGCTGCAGATGGCACTGGGCATGGCAGACAAGAAGCGCGTGCTGTATGTCTCCGGCGAAGAGTCCGAGCGGCAGATCAAGATGCGCGCTACGCGTCTCGGGGACAATAAAAAAGATTTCCCCGCAAATTTATTATTGGTCACCGAAACGAATCTCGAAGTCATCCTCAATCATGTCAACGAAATCAAACCCGATCTATTGATCGTCGATTCGATTCAAACCGTTTATCTTTCCGAACTCGATTCATCAGCGGGTTCCGTTTCGCAAGTGCGCGAGTGCGCTTCGCAGTTGCGCGAACTCGCCAAGTCCAGCGGCATTTCCATTTTTCTCATCGGTCATGTCACCAAGGAAGGCGCCATCGCCGGTCCACGCGTGTTGGAACACATCGTGGATACAGTTTTATATCTCGAAGGCGACCGCTTCCAAGCCTATCGTCTATTGCGCTCTGTGAAGAATCGATTCGGCGCGACCGCCGAAGTTGGCGTGTTCGAAATGCGCGAGCGCGGCCTGATCGAAGTGACCAATCCATCCGAGGCTTTTCTCGAAGAGCGGATGGTCAACGCGCCGGGTTCAGCCATCGCAGTGACGATGGAAGGCACGCGTCCGATTCTGGTTGAGATTCAAGGATTGACTTCCCCGACTCAATTCGGCAATGCGCGTCGCACACCCAACGGCGTGGACTTCAATCGGCTTCTGCTCATCGCGGCAGTCCTTACCCGACGCGTTGGACTTAAACTCGCCGAACAGGATGTATTCGTTAATGTTGTCGGTGGGATTCAAATTGACGAACCTGCCGCGGATTTGGCTGTCGCCGCGGCGATTGCTTCATCGTGGAAAGATGTTTCCATCCGCGCTGATGCGGTGTTGATCGGTGAAATTGGTTTGGCCGGCGAATTGCGTATGCCGGGCCAAATGCAAACGCGTCTGCGTGAAGCGGCGAAGCTTGGATTCAAATGTGCAATCGTTCCAAAAGCGATTCACAAAGGTGAAGGCTGGCCTACAGGAATTGAAATCATCGAAGCGCGTTCTTTATCACAGGCACTGGACGCGGCATTTGCCAATCAAAGAGAATCAGCGAAGGGTCACAAAGTTTCATAATTTTTGTAAGGCGTATTGCATCCACCTTCTACAAAATAACTTATTGAAACGACAACTCCCAAAAGATTCCGTTTAAATCGGAGTAAAAGGTCATAATTTAGCAATGACCTCTATCACTTGCTGTGTCTCCCCAAACAAAATAGAATTTCAATACTAGATAAGTATTATCTGTTTTTGTGAAAGAAGGACTCTATGCAAATTACCCGTCAAGCCGATTATGCTGTACGCGCAGTGCTTTATCTTACCCGCTTAGATGACTCGGAACGCGCCGCCACCAGCACCATCGCACACGAACAACACATCCCGCCGTCATTTCTGGCAAAGATCATTTCGCAATTATCCATTGCCGGATTGCTTCATACCTCGCGCGGTGCGCGCGGCGGTGTAACGCTGGCTCGTGCCCCAAAAGAGATTACCTTGCTCGAGGTGGTGGAAGCAATTGATGGACCGATTCAATTAAATGAATGCGTTGGCAGCGAAGCTACTTGCTCATTTGATGGTGAATGCCCGCTCCGCTCCGTCTGGTGTGAGGCGCAGGATGAGTTGGTAACCCGTTTGAAAGCGACAAACTTTGCGGACTTGATGATGCAACCTGCATAAGTAGATTGATGAATCAATCCTTATTCCTCTCGGCGTATAATAGCCGAGAGGAATT
>JBAUMB010000090.1:0-10681 GCA_049578465.1 Anaerolineales bacterium | reverse complement strand
GCGCGATGGCGAAGAGAACCGAACTTAACGCGGCAGAACGTTTTTCTTGTTGAGCATTCGTATGCGACATGATGTCCTCAAGTTTTGAATGAGGCCGCCTGTCGTAAAGTCAATTTGGTCACTTCGGGGGAATACGACTTTGAAATTCTGGCGCCGAGATTAAAATCATACTCAATTTGGATTTGAATGAGAAGGGTTGAATGTCACTGATTAAATAATAGAGTTGAATCATCATGTAATGATTCAACTCTATTATCTTTATGCTGTCTTGTTTGCGCTCAAACGCAATCTCGCGGTTTCGCGCGCTCCGGTTGCTTCCGCGTGTTCCATCGCCGCGCCGAGTCCGAATAACGGCATGTTGCCATAGACGCATTCAAATTGATTCGGGTTAACCATGTATGTCTCATGCCAAATGCCGACGATGCCGTTTGAACCGACCGCTTGATTAAATTTCTTCCACGGTTCAAGATGCGGTTCGGATGGATGCCGCGCGAAATGTTCCAAGTCCTCGAAGGATCGCCAGTATTGGATCAACACGGGTCCGTTCAAGTTCCAGAAAAATTCGGCATGCAAAAATCCTTTTTCTGGATGAGTGAAGAGCGTGGTCAACATCGGCGTCATCGCAGACGCGACCGGAATCCACTTGTCGAATCGCCACCATTGATTGATTCGCATCCCAATAAGAAATACAACGAAAGGTTCTTTTGTTTTTGCTGTGTAACGGCCATTAAATATTTTTGCCATGTTGTTTTCCTACTTTACCAAATAAGGTTGTCGCTTCAATAATTTATCTGCGCTGAATGGTTTGGCTTGTTGGCGCCAGCCATAAACTCCTATCGCGCGATATATCCATGCTGGGATAAATGGTTTTGCAATCAACGCTTGTGCTTCTGATGGAATCGCAATGCCTTGTGCAAGTGATTCTGCGGCGAGGTCGAGTGCTTTCTTTAATGGAATGACGCGTCCATCCAATTCGCTCAACGGCGTGCCATGCACCATTCCTTCGCCCGCACCCAATGCCAACGAATCTGCCCATTCGAAATGATTCAATCGCGCAAAATTTTCGCAGATTGCTAACGCGGTTGACGCATGATCCGGTTCGGGGAATCCGCAATTTGATATCGCGGCGAATAATTGACGATGTTCACTTTGTGATGCGCGATGTGCGGCGATAATTTCCAGTGCATTCATCACGGGCGCAGGCAGTGAATCGACATAAAGCGGGAAAGCCAGCAGAATTAAATCCGCTGCGTCGACGGCATCCAACATAACTTTGATTCTTTCTGCTGAGTGGGTTGTAGTGTGAATGAAAATAGTTTCGGTTTGAATATTATGTTTGCTCAATTGTTCAAACAGATAAACGCCAAGTGAATTGGATGTGCTCTTGCGCGTGCGCGGACTTCCGACAAGCAAAAGCGCGCGTCGTATTGACGTTGGTTCCAAGTTTTTATTATGATTTTCAGGCAGCTTCACCGGCTGAATGTTTTTTTCAGCTTTTAGTTCATCCAACCAATTCTGCATTAATGATTGAATCTCGCTTTCATTCTGATTCGCTAAAACCACGCCAGTTACAAATTTCTTTGCATAAAAATTTAGCGCGTTGCGATACGTCAGATGGCGGAAAATCGATTCGCTTTGAGCATCGGGTTGATCCATCCAACCGATTGCCAAAAAATCTGGATAGTCAGGATAGCGCTTTTGATGATGAGTCTCGCCATTGATCTGTTGAAAGAACGGTAGGACATTTTGAATTTGATGATCCACCATTTTCTTAAGGTTGGACGAATAACCGCCAAACGTGATCGGCGTGAGATAAACCATCAGCTGGGACTTCGCTATCGAGGCGGCGATGATGCGGTTGTCATCCTTCACGTTGCACAAACCGGGATTGCGAATCCAGCAAAAGAAATCGCCGGCGCAGTTGCCGATCTTCGACTCACATAATTGAACGTGTTCGATTTCCCAGCCGCGCGACTCGAGTTCGGCGGTCAACGCATTCGAAACATGCTGACCGGTTAAATCGTTTTTGTTGGAACCATCTAGAATGACTGCTTTCATGTTTTACTCCTCGATGAATTGTTGTGTGATGGAATTCATTTCATATAGGTACAAGCCATCGCCGCTTGCGCCGAAGGGCGGCAGGTTGCCCGCGATTTCGAGAGACACGATGCCGTGTACGCGCGCCCAGATGACCATCGCGACTGAAAGCGAAAGAACATCAACTTCGCCGCCATATTTCTTCCACATCTCGAAACCCACTTTGAATTCTGCTTTGACCTTGGGGAAGGATTTGACTTTTAGTTTTCCCGCGACTCGCAATTGCTCGACAACGCTGACGAGCACGCTCAGTGAACGCGCCGCAGATGGCATGACTTCCATAATCGGCGTTTCATAGCCCGGGATGGGCGTTCCGAAAATCAACTGATAGCGTTGCGGATATTTATGCGCCCAAGTGCGATACGCCAGACCAATCGCATTCATTCGCTCAATCAGATCATCCGGTGGGACTTCATCGCGCGCCGCAAGTTGTGAATCGCCAAAGGAAGTGTAGGCGTCAATGATCAGCGCGGTTACCAACGCATCCCGATCCGGGAAATAATTGTAAATGGCGGGTGCAGTGATCTTGAGATCGCGCGCAATCGCCCGCAGAGATAGCGCCGGTGCACCTTCCTTTGCAATGTGCTTCCAGGCGGCATCTTTGATGGCTTGCTGGAGATTGGGGATTTGTTTCTTTAGCGTGGGTCTGACCATCGTCACTCCTTGTAACTAAACACTGTATAGTTATTAATATACAGTGTTTAGTTATTCTTGACAAGAGGTGAAAAAAGGCAGGCGCAAAGCGCCCGCCTGACTGTTTGATTCGGGAAATCCAAAAACTGCCCTTCCCTCTTTTATTTGGTCTCAAGACTCAATTTCGATAACATTACCACGCATATTCCCCAGACAACCACATGCATTACCATCAATGCAATCGTTATTGGCCATGTAGAGTTCAGAAAGTGCACCAGTACAAAGACAATATCTGGCACAAAAGTGAGTAAAAGCACGACCAATGCAATGATTTGATAGGTGCGGATCGGGTTAGCTGCGAAGCGGGACACCAATGCGAATACCAGCACCGCTCCAGTGACAAACACGAAAGTAGAAATGATTGGTATTATCCAACCCAGACTTAGCGGAGTCGGGTCAGGCTGTAATATCGCCACGGCGACGACACGCACGATCAAAACGCCGATGATGGATGCCAGAACTGTGAGTGGACTGACCCATAAGAGCTTTCGAAGCTGAACCTTTGGTGAGGTACCGATAATAATTTTTCCGTTCATTTTCTCTCCTTCATGAATGTTATTACTTGTAAATTATAAACGGAAGTATAAGATTGGCTTGTGAATTGAGTGTGGAGAGGGGGTGAAGAAGAATGTGGGAACCGGAACTCCTGCCGCCTACTATACACCGATTACTTTATCACTCCCACCTTCTTTCCAACTTTGGCAAATGCTTCCAAGCCCTGACCCAAGTCATCGCGGTCATGCGAAGCCGAGATCATCACACGAATGCGCGCTTTGCCTTTTGCCACCGTTGGGAATCCGATGGACATGGCAAACACGCCATTCTCAAATAGTTCGCGGCTGAACTGTTGTGCAAGTGTTGCCTCGCCGAGCATGATCGGCGTGATGGGTGTCTCACTGACGCCGGTATCGAAGCCAAGTTTCTTCATCTCGGCTTTGAAATATTTGGCGTTGTCCCAAAGTTTATCCACCAATGCAGTCGACTCTTCCAACAAATCCACTGCCGCCAAACATGCCGCTGCATCGGGTGCGGTGACCGCAGAAGAGAACAGGAATGGTCGTCCGCGCTGACGCAGCCATTCGATGATGACTTTATTGCCAGCCACGAGTCCGCCCACAACACCGAACGCTTTCGACATCGTGCCGACTTCAATATCCACTTTGCCATGCAGATTGAAATGATCCACGATGCCGCGTCCGCCTTTGCCGAGCACGCCTTCACCGTGCGCATCATCCACCATGAACATAATGTCATATTTCTTTGCAACTTCATATAAAGCGGGCAGTGGCGCGATGTCGCCGTCCATGCTGAAGACGCCGTCCGTGACGATCAGCGCGCGGCGATAAGTCCCGGCATTTTCCTTGATGACCGCTTCGAGCGCGGTCGGATCGTTATGATCATACGGAATAATCTTTGCGCCGGAGAGTCGGCTTCCGTCAATGATCGAAGCGTGATTGAGTCGATCCGAAAATATCACATCTTCTTTTGCAACGAGCGCGGAGATCGTTCCGAGATTGGCGGTGAAGCCGGATTGAAACGTGATGACATCTTCCGCGCCTTTGAATTTTGCGAGACGCTTTTCGAGTTCAACATGCAGATCGGTTGTGCCAGCAATCGTCCGCACCGCGGCCGGACCCACGCCGTATTTTTTCATGGCGTTCTTGGCGGCTTCCACCAGCTTCGGATGGTTTGCCAATCCGAGATAATTGTTCGAGCAAAAATTCAAAACATCTTTGCCGTCCACGATCAGGCGCGCACCTTGCGCCGAGCCAATCGTGCGGATGCGGTTATACAAGCCTTGATCTTTCAAACTATCAATCTCTTGCGTGAGCCAATCGAGTTTTGTGGTCATGGTTTCTCCATATTATGTTGTCATTGCGAGCGACCGATGGGAACGTGGCAATCTCCAATTATGATCCAATATGAGATTGCTTCTCGAAGACTCGCAATGACACGGAATAATTTATTATAGCGAGAATATAAAAAGCGACTGTCACAACTTGCCCGTGACAATCGCCTTAACTTTTTGCATGTCGTTGCGAGGAGCCGCTTTGCGGCGACGAAACAATCCCCTCATCGTGTTGGAGATTGCTTCGCTCCACTCGCAATGACATATTCGTATTATCTTCCGCCAGCAAACCGAGTTCAGTCATCACATCCATCACTTTTTGGATGGCTCCGCCTTTGACGGTTACCGTTGTTGGACCGAGCGGCTCACCCAAAAATCTTGCCGCTTTCGATTTACGCAACTCTTCCAAGACTTCCGGTCGGCTGACCTTTAAAACGATCTGAGTCTCAGCCCGCGCTTCGGTTCCGTTAACTTCCCAGCGTTTGAGAGCTTTGACTAGGACAGGCGGAATTCCGGCATCGGAATGTTTTGCAAGCAATGTCAATAGCTGTTCAACTTTCAATCCTTGTTCTTTGGCTTTGGTCAATGAATGCGGCGTGATGTGATAACGATATTCATCTGGTTTTTCTTCATCCCATTCACAGAACCTTGCCACTTGATAACGCACTGAACGAGGAGTCAATCGTGGCGCGCTAATTTTTCCATTCGATGTTATTTTTAGTTTGCCATTTTCGATGTTAGTTATTCGAGAATCAGGAGTTCTGATTCGGAATGCAGTAATTACTTTTCCTTCTTCCGGACTTGCTAACTCAACCATTCCCAGCCAATGAAGAATATCCGTGATGAAGAATCGAATCAACGCGCCGTCCACTTCGTCCCATGATTCAAATCCGCGCAGATATTGTTCGTCTGATGCGCGTTTAATGAACCAAGAATCATAATCTCCGGCGGGACGTTGGAAATCCGGATATTTCTTTTTGATGTCGCCGATGAATGCATTGATGTTCCACCATTTGTTATCGGGAATCGCTTCGAGCAAATTTAGCAAAAACTCGCGCGTGACAAGCGGCTGATTTTTCCATTCGCCTTCGCAAATGATACCGGGCATGAGCCGCAATTCGTTGAATGTTTCAGATTCTTGCCATGCTTCGATGAGAACTTTCAATGCTTCGTCGCGCGAGGCTTCCAGAAATTTTCGCACGGCTTCGGTTTGTGGAATATTTTTCTTTAACAATCCGGCAATATTCAGAAGCAATAATAATTTTGGATCGGATGAAGTTTCCAATCCAAGACGAAACGCGGCTAATAAAGTTGTTGCATCATCGAGAACGAGATCTGTTGAAGGAATGAGATAAGTTTTTTCGACCGGTGTCGCTCCGCGACCCAAAGGTTCGGTTATCTGTAGGGGCGCGACATGTCGTGCCCCTACCTGTAATAATGAAAATAAATCCTCGGGGATGTAAGTAAATTCCAGCGGACCTTGATCGGTGTCGAAAAAGGCACGCGCGATCAATCCGCGATAAAACAAAACTTCCGATGTTGAAGAGGGTTTGAAATGCGGATGTTCACGGTCACGTTTGCCCGCGCCCATTTCACGGATGTCGCCGAATTGGCGGACGAAGTTTGCAAATGGGATTCTGCCATTCGATTTAGTCAGTGCGTTTAACGCCTCACGCGCTTGAGGTGGAAGCGATTCTATTAATTCGGCGATCCGTTCAGGGTCGAGCAGAGATGCGGCGAGTTCTTTTGCCGCGGAATCCAATTCATTCGATTCAAGTTCAATATTCCATAACTCCGCGATAATGCGCAGATGTCCAAGATCATGACCCAGAAGCGAATGATAAATATCAGGCATAAGAAAAAGGCGAGCAACGCTCGCCTTTTATTTTACCCGCGTACCACTTTCAGCGCGCTCGGCAAAATTTCAAAACTCACTTGGCGAAGATTGCTTCCAAAGCTTGTATAAATTTCGCCATCGGCATGGATGTAAAGCGGGCGGTCAGAAGTCATGCTAAGTTTTTTGCAGGCACCCATGCGGATTTGTTTTGTAAAGCGGCGATGCGTGCCGCTCATAAATTCTGGGACCAGACGAAACATCATGGGGCGCGATACTTTTCGCACCATGACATATTCCATGATTCCATCGTTCATTTTCGAATCCGGGGAAAGCATGAAGCCGCCGCCTTCGCGTCCGCCATTGCAAAGCGTGGTCATCAAAACCTGATCCTCCCATTTTTCCTGATCGGTTTCGAATTGGACGCGGGCCGGATTATGATTGAGCAGGATCGTTTGGATGACGGCTGTGAGATACATCAGAAAGCCGCGCACGATGGGAAGTTTATGGGCGCGGATGGTCACGACCGTGTCGAAGCCGATGCCCAGCGTATTGTCGAAATATTCTTTACGCCCATGTTCGTCGGTCATTAGAACCAGATCAATAGCGGATGCCTGACCCTTCAGCGCGTGATCCAGAGCATGATCCGATTCCATCGGGATGCCAATCGCGTGCGCAAAGTCATTGCCGGAGCCGACCGGCACAACTCCGAGAATGGGACGCTTGTCTTCCGGCAATTGCATGATGCCATTGACGACTTCATGAACTGTGCCATCGCCGCCCATCGCGATGATCATGTCATAGCCTTGTTCCCCGGCTTGCCTGGCAAGCTCCGTTGCGTGGGTGGGATACACCGTTCCGCTCCAATCGGCATTGCCATATTCGTTGATGATGGGACGCAAATCATTCGCAACTTTCCAAGCATTGCCCATGTCGGCCATAGGATTTAAAATAATTTTGACTTTGCGGCTCATTAATTGATTCTCCTCCGGATTGGATTCAAAAATTATAACCCCTCCAAAAGAATAAGGAGGCGTCAGCCTCCTTATAATGATTCTGGCGGTAATTCGCCTGTAAAACCGCGAGCGAGCGTATAAGAACCGCGGTTATATTTCTTTGCTTGATATAACGCATCGTCCGAAGCGTGAAGCAGGTTGGATGGCGTCTGAGCGTGAATCGGATAGAAAGCGATCCCCGCTGAAATTCCGAGTGTGATTTTATTTCCATTCGGCGCTTCAAATGAAAAGCTCTTAACTTTTTCCAAGACTTTTTCCATGACCAAACGCGCGGCTGGTGGATCGGTTTTGCTCAAGATCAAAGTGAACTCATCGCCTCCATAGCGGACGAGAAAATCGGTTGAGCGCAGAACCGTAGACAGATAATTGGAAATCACTCGTAAAACTTGATCCCCGATCGCGTGGCCGTAATTATCATTGACTTCCTTGAATCCATCCAGGTCCATCATCACGACGGCGAAGGTATAGCCGTTGCGCCGGGCGTTGTAAACTTCCTGTTCAAGATGATCATCCAGCGCACGCCGATTCGGAAGCGCGGTCACAGTATCCGTGTAGGCTTGCGTGCTCACCATCTGATGCAGGCTGGCATTCGAGATGGCGACTGCCGCTTGATCCGCAAGCAGCCCCAATAATCTTAATTCGGAGGGCGTGAATCCGCCGATGACGGACTTGGATAAATTCATCACGCCGACTACGTTGTCGCTAAACTTGAGCGGGATACCGATGATGGATCCGACCCACTCCTGAGGCGAGTCTTTATATAACGGATGATTTCTCATATCTCCGATTACAATTTGTTCGCCGCTTCGGGCAACAGTATGCGTCAGCCCTTCTTTACGCGGTAGGGCGAGCGGTTGATTCCGAATTCCGTCATAATTGAGCGCCGCGCCGAATTCTAAATTTCCTTCCGCATTATAAAGGAAGATATGAGCATCCCGCGCGTTTTCTACAAGACGCATCGCCTCGGTCACCACCGCATCCAAAACGGTGGGCAGATTAAGGCTGGCAGTCAAGCTGAGACTGAGCTTCTTGAGCGTGTCTAATTCATCCGAGTGTTGTTGAAGCATCATCAGCAATGCATGATTGCTGATTAAATCCCCGGCAAGTTTTCGAAAAGGGCTATCTGCACCGTAATATTTTTCAGCCGCCTCCATCAAAAGGCGCAATAGTTTTAAAAGATTGTCACGCTCCTCCGGAGTCAAATCATTCGCTTCGGTCAGCGACCTCTGCGCCTCTTTCAAAACTTCCAGGCGGGTATCTGTTTTAGGCATCTTCAAAACAATCGTTCTTTTTTAGTTTATCCAGAGTACAATATCGTTTGGCTCGTATTGATCGATGATTATAAAATTAAATCGCCCAAAATAGATTTATACTTTGCAAAATTGGAGGGCATGTGCCTGTAAAACAACCGAATTTTCCTTATGCCACGCCTCTTAAACCACGCGCACGCGCGCTGATTATCGGCGCATCGAGCGGGATGGGCGCGGCGTTGGCAAAGAAACTAGCTCGCGAGGGTTATGATTTGGCTTTGGTTGCGCGGCGGGAAGAATTGTTGTCTGCGTTGTGCGATGAAATAAATCAAAATGACAAAGTGCGCGCCCAATACTATGTTCATAACGTAAGCGATTATTCAATTGTGCCTGACCTTCTTCGCCGCATCATCTCGGATCTGGGTGGTTTGGATCTTGTGATTTATGCAGCCGGCGTTAACTTTGCGCCTCAATTAAACGAGTATAACACGGAGCACGACCGTCAGATGCTCGAAATTAATTTGATCGGAGCATTTGCTTGGCTGAATCCAATTGCCTCAATGTTTCAATCGGCAAAGGCGGGACAAATCGTTGGCATCTCTTCCGTGGCGGGCGAGCGCGGACGAGTCGGCAACCCGGGTTATAATGCTTCGAAGGCGGGGCTGACGAGTTATCTCGAATCATTGCGTAACCGCCTCACGCGTCACGGCGTGAACGTGCTGACCGTCAAAGCGGGCTTTGTCCAAACTGATATGCTGAAAGCCGCGCAAAAAGTGATGTTTCCAATTACAGCTGAGAAAGCCGCGGATGATATTTGGAATGTCATACGCACCCATCAACAGGAAATTTACACACCGTGGTTCTGGCGCTGGATCATGTTCATCATCCGCAATATTCCGTCCATCTTGTTCCGGAGAATGAGTTTCTAAAATGGTTACACTCGATAAATCTTTTACCACCCTCGAAAATTTTGGGCACTCTTTGCAGGCACCGGCTTATGTGTTCAAGCCAACGCGTGCCGAAGAGATCGTTCAAGCATTCGAACTTGCTAAAAAAACTGGACTCACCGTCACCGCGCGCGGCGCGGGACGAAGTTACAACGATGCGTCGCTCAATGGCGGCGGCATCGTGCTGGATATGTCGGCGATGAATCACATCATTAAATGGGATCCGCAAGCAGGGAGTGTGACCGCCGAGCCGGGTGCCACGATTGAACAACTTTGGCAGCGCGTCGAACCAGATGGTTGGTGGCCGCCGGTTGTCTCCGGCACCATGTATACAACGCTGGGCGGTTGTCTCGGTGCGAACATTCACGGCAAAAATAATTTTAAGGTTGGACCGATCGGCGAGCATGTGATTGAGTTCACCGCGATTTTACCGAATGGTTCTGAGATTATTTGTTCGCCGCAAAACAACTCTGATTTATTTTATGCAATGATTAGCGGGCTTGGGATGCTGGGAATCTTTACTGCTATTACATTGCAAATGAAGCGAATCTATTCTGGACTTTTGGAAGTCTCGGCGCGACCGTCGCATCATCTCCACGAACATTTGACCGACATGCTCGCTGACGCGCCCAATTACGATTATATCGTTGGCTGGCTAGATGCGACTGCCGGAGGCCGCGGGCTGGGCCGCGGACAGATTCACGCCGCGCGTTATTTGAACGAAGGCGAAGATCCAAATCCGCAGAAGACAATGCAATTGAAGAATCAAGTTTTGCCGCCGCGCATTTTTGGGATTTTTCCAAAATCCATCTTGCATTATTTTATGAGTCCATTCGTGAATAATTTAGGAACGTGGGGTGTGAACACCGGAAAATATATTTCCAGTTTGCCGCGCCATATTTTCAGACAATCACATGCCGCCTTTCACTTTTTGCTGGACTATATTCCGAATTGGGAATTGTCTTACGGCCGCGGCGGATTGATCGAGTATCAAT
>JBAUMB010000089.1:0-2405 GCA_049578465.1 Anaerolineales bacterium | reverse complement strand
GAGGATAGACGCGCAGAGTCAATCACGAGGATCACGAGTCCGGTTTGTCCCTTATAAAATTTTTCGGCGACTGACAAAACTTGTGTGCGCGTTGAACAATGAATAAATCCTTCGCTTGTCAAACTCGGCGCAGAATATTGACCTTGCTCTTGCGCGGCGTTCCATGCCTCACGAGACGCAATGTGATAAATTTTCTCGCTCACGGATTAACCTGATAGATCACGGTATTACCATCGCGATAGACCGAATTCCAAAGTTTGCCGTTATTCGATTCGAATTTATCCAGTCCCAAACCGGGATATTCAGCGCGCTCCAACTGCCCGACGATAATATATTTAACATTATATTTTTTCAGGAAAGCCAGCGCCGCCTGCACATCCGTTGTGGTATAGAACGAGTCGATCTCCGTCACGCGGCTCTCGACCACCTGCGTCATGTTCGTGCGCTGCTGGCGTTGATGCCAGTTCCATCCAAGCACGCCGGGCAGACCCGTATAAATCGTAAAGCGCGTGCACCAATGATATTCCGTGCAGTTGGCTTCAACGATCACCGGCGAGCCTTGAACGTTATCCTGCATCCAGCGTATGGCTTTGTAATCTTGCGACAAATCCATCGTCACATTAAAGTCGGCGTATTGCGCGTATTGCATATACGTGATGCTATCAAGCGTAAGCGGTACGCCGCCTGCCATACGGTCGGAAACTTTATCGAACGTCGCAGTCAGCGTGAATGCGAACGCACCAGCCAAGAACACAGACGTTCCAATTTGGAAAAAGTTTCGCCATGCTGATTTCCATTGATAAAGTTCCTGCACGATCCACACGAACGCGGCTCCGGCCGAAACTGCGAGCAACAACCACGCCTGTAGATAAAACTTGAAGATGGTGTTCATACGGCCAATATCACCGCGCACCGCAACCAGTTCGACCATGATCGTGATCACCAACGCGGTGCCGATCAAAAACAGGACGACGCGTTTTACATCCGGCATATTGGGACGCAGAAGCAGAATGCCAGCCCAAACCGCAAGCGGCAATGCCACCCAGCCAATCTGAATTTGACGATAAGCGAGATACAGCAAAGCAATCAGAAAGATGGCAATATCCGCTTCTATCAGGACTTGATATCGGCGCAGTTTATTCAGCGCTGAAACCGGCGTCTCTGCCATCCATTGACGCGTCTCCCATGCCAACCAGACTGTGATGAGGAACAAGAACGTTCCCCAATGTGCGAAGTACGACCAAATGGGAGTTTGTGAGGCTGTCCAAGAATCGACCCACGTGTATCCCTGACTGTACGTCGCACGGTAAGGTTCATATAATCCATACGAAAGCACGATCAACAAAATGAAGGCGCCGATGATCAACGCCAGCTTCTTGAGCCAGACTGGGACTTCCATGAGCCAATGCACATTGACAACATCCGCGTAATTCCAAATCGCGTAGGCCAGCGCGGCTAATGCAAGTGGCAGGTAGGTATAAATATCAGAAAGATTCGTTGGATATAAAGCACCAATCGCCAACCCGCCGACCAGAAAACCTAACGCCGCTGATTTTTTATTCCGCCAACGCGCGCGCGCCAGCACAATAGATAAAGCCCATGCCACAACGAATAACGCAATCGGCATGACCATCATGTGCGCGTGCAAGTCGCTGTAGAGGAATGTAAAGAATGGAAACTCAGTAATCTCGTTGCCGGGTCCGGGCGGGATGACGCGGCTTGGGTCCCAATACCAATCGCCGCGTCCATACGGAAGCGGCTGACCCATCACCGCTTTGCCGAATCCTTCCGTTGCCCAAACCATGCGTTGAAAGATATTTGTCGTGACATCCATGTTTCCGCCAGGCGCGGCCATTTTCTCAAAGCCCTGATACACCATGCGGATCGTGCCCAAGTTTCCCAGCACCACCATCAACAACGCAGCCAGCAAGCCGGCGATAAATCGAAAATCAAAAATTGTTTTTCGAGATTCTTTCTCAACTTCTGGTTTTTGATTCCCATTGACTAAATTCCAACCGACGCAGAATGCGCCCATCGCCACCATTGCAAACAGCGTCGGCAAAATAAAATTATATGCAATCGTCGGCACGATGCCCAGCAATTTCACCGGCATTCCCACCAACACAAAACCGTAATAATAATAGTTGATGTAACCGCCCGCGAACCACGGATCATACGGTGGGAAACTGGTACTTTTTATGATCGCATTAAGGTAGGAAAAATCCATCGGGCGTTCGCCGCCTTTTGCCGGATGCCACAAATCCGGATTGCCGATGCGGATGAGTAGATCAAAGAGGAAGAAGGCGAGGAATAAACCTTCAGCCATCAGGAAATACTTTTTCTTCGACTTCCACTCCGCGCGTAATTCATCTCTTTGCATCCATCCAAGACTTAGGCCGGCTGCC
>JBAUMB010000088.1:0-3771 GCA_049578465.1 Anaerolineales bacterium | reverse complement strand
ACTTCCTGCATATATTCCACCGGGCGATGACCAAACTTCTGCAAGCAGAATTGTTCCTCGTCTTCCGTTTCGGCTAAATGGGTATGAAGATGAACTCCATATTCGCGCGCCAGCTTAGCGGATTGTTTCATCAATTCGCCGGTCACGCTGAACGGCGAACATGGAGCTAAAACAATTTGAACAAATGCGCCCGGCTTTGAATCATGATACTTCTGAATGAGTCGCTGCGAATCTTTCAGGATGGAGTCTTCGCTATCTACAACGGAATCCGGCGGAAGTCCGCCTTTGGATTCGCCGAGCGACATCGAGCCGCGTGAAGCTTGGATGCGAAGTCCGATCACTTGCGCGGCGGCAATCTCATCGTCGAGTTTTGAACCATTGGGGAAAAGGTAAAGATGATCGGAGGCAGTCGTGCATCCCGATAAAGCCAGTTCCGCAAGCGCGGTCTGAGTCGAAATGAAAATGTCGTCGGCGTTCATGCGCGCCCAAATGGGATATAAAGTTTTGAGCCAGTTGAAGAGATTGGCATCCTGCGCGGCCGGCACGGCGCGCGTGAGGGTCTGATAAAAGTGATGGTGCGTGTTGACGAGGCCGGGCAGAACGACGAAGCCTTTGAGGTCGAGCACTTCATCGGCGGATTGAGGCAGTTCGTTCGCCGCGCCGACCTTCTCGATGAAGCCGTTACGCATAAAAAGACCACCTTCGGGAATTTCCCGCTGATGGTCATCCATCGTGACGATATAAGCGTTCTTGATAAGAAGGGTCGACATACGATTTGCCAGTTGTCTGACAACTTGATTATAGTGCAGCTGTAAGAGAATGTCAACAACTTGTTTTGTTATTTTCACATCAGCCATTGACAATACTGTGTAATACACAGTATAATCTCGTACATGGTAAAGAGCGTCCAATCCCCTTCAACGGTCGAAAACGTCGTACAGGAACTCCGGCGCGGCGCCCTGATTCTGGCGGCGCTCAGTCAACTGGGTGATGAAAAGTATGGATACGCCTTGATCAATCAGCTCGAAGAGCACGGCCTCGAAATCGATCAGGGCACGTTATATCCACTGCTGCGAAGGCTTGAGTCCCAGGGTCTACTCGATAGCAAATGGAATGTGGAAGGCTCGCGTCCCAGGCGCTATTACGTGATCAACAAAACCGGCAAAGCAGTTCTGAAGGAACTCGCAATGGAGTGGCGTTCTCTTGCAAAGAGCATGGAAAAATTGCTTGCAGATGTAAAGTAAGGAGACAAACATGGAACTCATCGAACGATATTTACAGGAAATTGGCCGGCACCTGCCCGCCAACAAAAGAGCGGACATCCTTTCGGAATTACGCTCATCCCTCGACGACTCGCTGGAAGCGCATGCAAGCGTCCAGCCGAGTGAAGAAGCCGTCATTCAGATCATCAAGGAAATGGGCGCGCCCAGAAAAGTAGCTGCCTCATATTATCCCGAAGGACAATATCTGATCGGCCCGGAATTATTTCCTTTCTTTCAACGCATTGCTGGAATCGTCGTGGCGGCCACTGTCGGCGGGCAATTGATCGCGGCCATCGTTTCATTGACCGTCTCACATCAGGCAGATTTCCCGAAATTTCTGCAAATCCTGAATAGTATCCCCGGCGCGCTGGGTTCCGTTGTATTAGTGTTTGCCATCATGCAATGGTTCAACGTCCACCCAGATTTCGAGAAGAAAGATTTCGACCCGCGTGGTTTGCCGCCGCTTCATAAAGATAAACCCATCCATCTAACCGAACAGATTGTCAACATCATCTTAGGGACACTTTTCCTCGCCTTCCTAGTTGCCTTTGGAACCAGCGGCGGTTTCACAGCAAAGTATGGCGTGAATCTGCTCACCGATCCTGTCTTGGATAAGTATTACCCCTGGATTGCAGTTTCTATCGTGCTTGGCATCTTGTTGGATATTGTCCTGCTCTGGCGCGGCCATTGGGAAATCTCCACCCGCATCGCAAAGATTGGCAAGGATGTTTTCGCTCTAGTACTGCTCGACTTGCTTTTTCGCGGCCAGGGGGCCTGGTCCAACCAAATGGGCATTGGTGGTTCGCTGGTTGAACAACTTCAATTTACGAATACACCGCAAGGTTTCCAATTGATCGGGATGGCATGTTTTCGTCTCGCATTTTTTGTGGCGTTGGTCGTTATCGCGGTAAATACTTTTTTCAGTATATACCGGTTGATCAAGCATGATCTTTTCAACCTTCGAGTTCAGGCATAGAGGTGAAATCAACATCCCAATAGAATCATCCTGTTCAATAAGCTTCCCCTTTCCATCGGACGAGGGGCTTATCCTTTCTCAGTTCGGCCCCGCCTCACGGCGGGGTTTTGTTTCATTCCAATGAAAATAATACCTTTGGTGCATAGCCTCTTCCCCACAAAATGAGGCTTTTCAGGGCACTTTTTTCTGCGGTCGTCCTTCGCTCGTCGTCCGTACTGCGTTCGCTCATCCTTCGCTTGACCATTTTATCCAGTTCATACCGCCTCAAGGCATCCCTCGCTCCGCCTAAGCGAGGGGCTTTATTTCCCTGCTATACTAAGCATCATGATCAATCAAACCACAAAACCTGTCCAGCCGCTGTTGTTAACAGCGGCTTATTATCTGTCTTTCATCGTTCTGGGACTCGCCACCGCCGCGGAAGGTCCCAGCCTGCCCACGCTGGCAAAACATACCTCTAGTTCGCTCTCGTTGATCAGTCTGATCTTCGTCTTCGGCTCGCTGGGTTATCTGCTCGGTTCTCTCCTCGGCGGCCGGGCCTATGACCGATTTCCCGGTCATCGCTTCATAACATTCTCGATGTTGGTGATGCTCAGCGCCGCAGTGATCTTCCCGCTCGCATCTAAGTTATGGATTCTGTCGCTGGCGGCTTTTGCAAGTGGTCTCGGCAAGGGTGCGCTGGATGTGGGCTGTAATACGCTTTTGCAATGGGTGCATGGCGATGAGGTTCCTCCCTTTATGAACGGCTTGCACTTTTCTTTCGGTGTCGGATCGTTCCTCTCGCCCATTTTGCTGGCGCAGATCATCTCGATCACGCACGATATCTACTGGGTCTTCTGGATCATCGCCTTATTGACTCTGCCGCTTGCGATCTGGTTTTGGTTTTTGCCTGAACCGTCCGCGCATCTCAAAAGCAACGATCAAAATCATTCGCCGATTCCCTTCCTGCCTGTCCTGCTGATCGTACTGGCTTTCGTTGTATACGTCGGCGCCGAGGTGGGCTTTTCAAATTGGATTTACACCTACGCCATCACACTAAATCTTGCGACAGCCGTCACTGCCGCCTATTTGACTTCCGCCTTCTGGGGATTGTTCACCGTTGGAAGATTGCTCGGCATCTGGACCGCCGCTCGCTTCTCTCCGCGCTCGATTCTTTTCACCGACCTGGCAGGTTGTTTTGCCAGTCTGTGCCTCATCATCCTTGGACGCGCTTCTGCTCCGTTATTGTGGGTCGGCAGTTCCATCCTCGGACTCTCGATGGCATCCATTTTCCCAACCATTCTGATACTGGCTGGTAAAAGGTTGCGCGTCACCGGAACGATCACCGGTTGGTTTTTGGTGGGTTCAGGAGCCGGAGGCATGTTGCTCCCTTGGTTAATTGGTCAAGCGTTTGTGCTGATTAGCCCCGCTTCGATGATGTTTATCATCGTTGGAGATTTGATCTTGGAAACAATTATTCTGTTGGTTTTTATCTATGGAAATCAAAACGTTGTCCCAGCATGATTACTCTTTTTAATCCCTCATCTATAAAATATA
>JBAUMB010000087.1:0-30372 GCA_049578465.1 Anaerolineales bacterium | reverse complement strand
CACAGATACGCCTGATTTCTGGCGGCGCGAAAATCAAAAGTATCCCGAGCACGGCATGCGCTTCACAGGCGAACCCGCCTACTTCAAGCACATCACCGAAGCCGCCACGCATTTGATGGAAGCCAGCGGCACAACCGCCAAGGATTACAAGTGGGCGATCTTCCATCAGCCCAACGCGAAGTTCCCGCAACGCGTCGCGTCTCAACTCGGATTTTCAATGGATCAGATTCAACCGGGTCTGCTTGTTTCTGTGATTGGGAACACCTACGCGGGCGCGGCGATGATCGGACTCACTGCGACGCTCGATATTGCCCAACTCGGAGATCGAATCCTCGTCGTCTCTTTTGGGTCGGGAGCTGGCTCCGATGCCTTCGATATTCTCGTCACTGACAAAGTCACTGCGCGCGCGGGATTGGCAATGAAGACTCAAGAATATGTCGCGCGCCGAACAGAAATTGATTACGCAACGTATGTCCGTTATCGCGGCAAATTACAAATGAAATAAATATTCCTCCGCTGGTCGAGTAGCCCTGAGCGCTCTTTGCGAAGGGCATATCGAGACCAAGAAATAAGTAATGTAATGAAATGAAAAATATGTGTCTCGATATGGATTTCGATACGCTCACTTCGTTCGCTACTCAATCCTACTCGACACCAATGCGACAGAGATTTTATATGGCATGGATGTATATTCTTGAATGTTCAGACGGTTCTTATTATGTGGGATCAACTAGGGACTTGGAAGGTCGCTTGTTTCAGCATCAACAAGGAACGGGCGCAAAATATACATCACGACGATTACCAGTCAAACTGGTTTATTCAGAAGAATACGAAAGAGTTTCTGATGCATATACCAGAGAGAAGCAAGTTCAAAATTGGAGTCGAGCCAAACGCGAAGCATTGATAAATGGCAATGAAGAAAAATTGCCAAAGCTTGCAAAGAAAGATTTTGAAAAGAAAATATAAACTTGAAACAGGTGGTCTCGATACGGATCTCGATATACTTCGCTACTCGATCCTACTCGACCACCGAGGATAACAAATACCATGGCATTCTTTGATCTCACTCTCGACGAACTCAAAACCTATCGCCCCACGCGCGAAGAACCGAAAGACTTCGACTCGTTTTGGAAATCCACTTTGGATGAAGCACGCACACATCCGCTTAATGCAAAATTCGAGCGCGTGGATTATGGTCTCACCGCACAGGAAACATTCGATGTCACATTCAATGGCTTCGGCGGACAACCTGTCAAAGGCTGGTTGATCCTGCCCGCTAAGGCGCAACGACGCGGCAAACTGCCTTGTATTGTTGAATTTATCGGCTATGGCGGCGGACGCAGCTTCGCGATTGATTGGCTGTTGTGGGCAAGCGCGGGTTACGCTCATTGCGTGATGGACACGCGCGGTCAAGGCGGCAGTTGGTCACCGGGCGATACGCCTGACCTTTACGCAGAGGGCGGCAACGCCCATTATCCCGGAAGTATGACCAACGGGATTCTCGATCCAAAGCATTACTATTATCGCCGCGTTTTTACAGATGCAGTTCGTGCAATCGAAACCGCGCGTGCTCATCCGGAAATCGATGCATCACAAATTGCAGTAATCGGCGGCTCACAAGGCGGAGGCCTCACCATTGCCGCGGCTGGACTCGTCCCCGATGTGGTCGTTGCCATGCCCGATGTTCCATTCCTTTGTCATTATCGCCGCGCAACGGAATTAGTTGACACGTTTCCATATAAAGAGATTGCAGATTATTGTCACATCCATCGCGATAAAGTGGAAACCGTTTTCAACACGCTCTCGTATTTCGATGGAGTCAACTTTGCGGCGCGTGCGAAAGCAAAGGCGTTGTTTTCGACTGGACTCATGGATCAAGTTTGTCCACCTTCAACTGTGTTCGCCGCATTCAACAATTGGTCAGGTGAAAAAGAGATCAAGGTGTATCCGTACAATGGTCACGAAGGCGGCGGAAATTATCAAACGCTTGAGAAATTAAAATTCATCAAGAATATTTGGAAATAAAAAATGACAGATGTTGTTATTGCAGGTATTGGACAAACTGAAGTCGGCGAGCAGTGGAGTATTGGCTTGCGTGATCTTGCCTTTGATGCCATCCAAGTTGCAGTCAAAGATTCGGGTGGATTGAAACCACAAGCTTTGTTCGTTGGCAACATGCTCGCACCCAATCTTTCCAATCAAGCGCATCTCGGCGCGCTCATTGCAGATTATGCAGGACTCACTGGCATCGAAGCTATAACTCTCGAGGCCGCGGGCGCATCAGGTGGCGCGGCATTACGTCAGGGTTATCTTGCGATTGCCAGTGGCATGGTGGATGTTGCGCTCGTGGTCGGCGTGGAAAAATTTACAGATAAAGTTGGTTCAGATGTTGATACTGCGCTCGCCACCGCAAGCGATTCGGATTTCGAAGCCGTGCAGGGGATGACTCCCACAGCACAAGCCGCGCTCCTCATGCGGCGTTACATGCACGAGTATCAAATTCCAAGTGATGGCTTCGCCGGATTTGCATTGACCGCGCACGCCAACGGTGCCAACAATAAATTTGCGATGTTCCAAAAAGCAATCAAACTTGAAACGTATATAAAAGCAGAAATGGTTAGCGAACCACTTAATATGTTTGATATCGCTCCCAACGCCGATGGCGCGGCCGCGCTTGTTCTGACTCGCCGCGAACTGCTTCCGTTAAATTTTGCTCATCCGTTCATAAAGATTTCCGGCTCCGCGGCATCTTCCGATACACTAGCATTGCATGACCGAAAAGATATGTTGTATTTTGAAACCGCACAACTCTCGGCAGACAAAGCAATGAAGCAAGCAGACATCACCCTTGATCAAATTAATTTCTTTGAATACCACGATATGTTTAGCATTTATGCGGCCTTGGAATTGGAAGCAATTGGATTCGCGATCAAAGGTCAAGGCTGGAAACTTGCGGCAGAAAATGAAATCAGTTTAAAAGGAAAAATTCCTTGTGCGACGATGGGCGGACTCAAGGCGCGCGGTTTTCCGGGTGGCGCAACTGGAGTGTATCAAGCCGTCGAAGCGGCGGCTCAGTTACGAGGTCAAGCCGGAGCGAACCAAATTACGGATGCAAAATATGGATTAATCCAATCCCTCGGCGGACCAGCATCCACAGCTGTCTCTCATGTTTTGGAGAGGTTGGAAGCCTGATAGGGTTTGAGAGTCTTGCCGGATAGAATTAAGCTTGAAGAAAGGAAACTGAAAATGGAAATCCCGAGACACTGGCGACTCAAACAACAACGATATTCTCTCGTAGGCGAAGTTTGTCCGCACTGCGATTATAAAATTTTCCCGCCGCGCGACGTTTGCCCCAATTGCGGCGACGAGGCAAAAGAACTTTATACATTCAGCGGCAAAGGCGAAGTTTATTCATACACGACAATCTATGAAGCTCCAAGCGGTTATGACGCCAACGCGCCGTATACTGTGGCGATTGTCAAACTCGAAGAGGGACCGATGATCACTGCACAATTAACTGACCTCGGCGATCAACCGGTTGAGATCGGTATGCCCGTTGAAATGGTCACACGCAAGATGCGCAACGACGGCGACGAACGAGGCCTAATTGTATATGGATATAAATTCCGTCCTGCCGCGCTGCCAATGCACTAATAACCAATAAGCTTTTGTTTCAAATAGACAATGTCGTTCCTTATAATAAGGAACGACATTTCTTTATCAAATTGTGGTATATAACAGACATGAAAAACTCTGCGAACGAGAACCACACTAAAGGCGAAATGCACGGATGCATCGTGTGCGGAAAACTATACCAACTCTACGTGGTTTACGATTCCAATAACAAATTTATTGACTGCAAAGTGATGAGCGCCGGAGGCAGGCGCGTGCCGAATGCACATCGTCCGCTGGTGGCTTGCGAGAAACATTCAGATCAAGAAATCGAAGCGGCGGTCAATCGAGTTTATGGCAAGCATGAGGAAGATGATTAGCCGCATCACTCAAATTTTCTTGCGGGGATAAAGCATCGTTTTTACTGGAAATTTACAAATCTCTCATACAGAGATAATCTGCAAATAGTAAGATTACGAATCAGAACAGGAGACAACCTCAATGAAAACTCTGGCTCGTATTACTGCAGTAATCTTGATTATCTTCGGCATCATCATTATGCTTAGTGGGCTGACGCTGGGCGTCGTCGGCATTGTCAGAACGGGAAGCCGCGCACTCGGTGCAACGCCGATCCAGCCAGGATTGCGCGTCGCGGGCGCGGGAATGTTCACCGGTTTGGGAGGATTGATCTTAGTGATCTTTATTGTGATCCAAGGCTTGATGATCATTGCGACCGGCGAAGGCTTATATCTATTGGCGAATATATCAGCCAAAATAATTCCTGCATCGGTTTAAGTTGCAGTAGATTTCATATCTTAAAAATTTTATGAAAGCAAATCCAAAGAGTCTTTTTATCAGAGGCTCTTTTTCATTTTTGCTTAACAATTACGAGTCATAATTTCCGCAATCATCCACTTTAAAAATTTAAAAGTGCAAGAAGGAGAGAACATCATGAAAATTTTTAAAAGTGCAATCTGGATAATTTCGATTCTCGTTTTATTGGCTTGCAACCTCGTAACCGGCTCGGCGAATCCAGCACCGCCCGCATCACCGATCCCACCAACAACTGTTCCTCCAACTCAAGCTCCGGCCGCGAC
This sequence comes from Anaerolineales bacterium, assembly GCA_049578465.1. Taxonomy (GTDB): domain Bacteria; phylum Chloroflexota; class Anaerolineae; order Anaerolineales; family Villigracilaceae; genus Fen-1038. The sequence goes on along the minus strand of JBAUMB010000087.1, from coordinate 25,663 downwards.
ACAAGCGCTTCCGACGCCGACCACAGCGGCCGCACCGACCTTGTCATCTTCCACCTCACTCACGATAGCGCGTGACAAGATCAAACATGTTGTAGTTATCATGCAGGAGAATCGTTCGTTCGATGAATACTTCGGCACATACCCCGGCGCGGATGGCATCCCCATGCAGAACGGCGTGCCAACAGTTTGTGTGCCCGATCCGCAAACCAATGCATGCCTCAAGCCATACTACAATCCAAGCGATATTAATTCAGGAGGACCTCACGGAGCCACGGCTGCATCCGCCGATATTGACGGCGGAAAATTGGATGGCTTCGTTGCTCAATTCCGTCAGGCGGCAAAAGCTTGCAAAAACCCGGATGCGCCCGGATGTGTCAAAGGACAAACGCCGGACGTGATGGGTTGGCACGACGCGCGCCAAATCCCCAATTACTGGACTTACGCACAGAACTTTGTCCTGCAAGACAAGATGTTCGAGCCGAATGCCTCATGGAGCTTGCCGGCTCATCTCTTTATGGTGTCGGCTTGGTCCGCCTATTGCAAGACACCGGGCGATCCGGATAGCTGCGTAAATGCGTTGGATGGTCCGCCCAGTGGATTGAACACATTGCATAACGATTATGCCTGGACTGATCTGACTTATCTTTTATATAAGTCAGGTGTTTCATGGGGATATTATCTGAGCAATGGCAGTGAGCCGGATTGCGAAGATGATGCGATGCTGTGCACACTTAAACCGCAGGCCGTGAATGTTCCCGGCATTTGGAATCCATTGCCGGCTTTCGATACGGTCAAACAGGATAATCAACTGGATCATATTCAATCCGTGGATAATTTCCTAACTGCCGCGAAAGATGGAACACTCCCGGCGGTTTCGTGGATCGTGCCCGACCAAAAAGTTAGCGAGCATCCACCAGCCAGCATTCACGCAGGCCAAGCCTATATCACGTCGATTATTAATACCATCATGCAGGGTCCGGATTGGGACAGCACAGTCATCTTTTTGGCATGGGACGATTGGGGTGGTTTCTACGATCATGTCGTGCCGCCCTCCGTAGACGAGAACGGCTACGGTATGCGTGTTCCAGGTCTGGTTATCAGCCCGTACGCGAAGAAGGGCTTTATTGATGATCAGACGCTGAGCTTCGACGCTTACCTTAAATTCACGGAGGATCTGTTCCTCAACAGCCAGCGGCTCGACCCGGCCACCGATGGCCGTCCCGATCCTCGTCCAGATGTGCGCGAGGATGTGAAGATACTCGGCAATCTGATCAATGATTTTGACTTCAATCAGACCCCGCTCGCTCCACTTGTTCTGCCCACCGATCCGCCACCGGGACCAGCATCCATACCGGGATCGTAAAACCTTACCGGTAAAAGAATCACGCGGAAATGCCAACAAGAGATTTCCGCGCGATTCTTTATAACAACATAAAGTGTTGCTTCTATGCTGTCTCGCAAATAAAAATTTCTTACAAATGGAGATAATAGAAAATGCGAAAATATATGTTAGTGGTTTTGATATTCATACTCAGTGCATGTTCGCTCGGGCAGAGGCAGGCAAAACGATCTGCACCTGCGCCGACCAGCGCACCCGTTTCAGTTTCTACGGTTGCAGCCGTAGCACCGACGAATCCGCTAGCGGCAACCGCGACAGCAGAATCGAATCCGACCAGCACTCAGCCTCCAAATCCATCCGGCGGTCAGCCTTCCACCTCACTGCTCTCGCCGCCTCCCATTCCACAAAACGGAGCATATCTGGGTGCGTTTGTCCACCCCATAAGCAGCGGCGTAGATTTTGTCTCACAGCTGCCTCAGTTCCAATCCGATCTCGGCGGCAAACGGCCCGGCATCTTGAGCTTCTTTGCCGATTTTCTCGATCCCGTTCCAACAACCGATTTGCAAGCGATCGAAGCTACAGGCTCCATTCCGGAAATCGATTGGGGCGGAAATGGCTCCTGTCCCAGTGATTACATCTCTGGTATCGTCTCTGGACAAGATGATCAACAAATTATGCAATACGCAGACGGCTTGAAATCCTTCGGACATCCTGTTTTCCTGCGTTGGTATTGGGAGATGAACCTAACCGATGACCAAACAAAAAACTGTTTGGGATCGGCGGGCGCAGCCGGTTACATCGCGGCATGGAAACATATTTACACGCTCTTCCATCAAGCCGGTGCGACCAATGTCGCCTTCGTATGGTGCCCCGGAGGTCCACTCGCTGTTGCGAGCATGGACCCCTTCTTCCCGGGTGCAGACTATGTGGACTGGATCGGAGTTGATGGTTTCTTGACCGGAAATAATGCGTCTTCCTTCGCAGGTTTATATATGCATTGGTATACAGCCTATGTTAAATATGGCAAGCCGCTGATTGTCGCTGAAACCGGCGCGTCGCCGAACGATCAAGCCGAATTCCTGAATGGCATCGGTCAAACCGTGCCAACGCAGTTTCCGAACCTGAAAGCTATTGTGTATTTTGATTCAAAAGGCCCGCAGGGAGAATGGGAACTGACTCAAGCGGGTTTGTCGGCATTTGCCCAACTCCTAGCCAGCCCCTATTTCTCGTTCCATCAGTAGCCATCACTTGAAGTAATTTTTTTAAAGAGTAGAGGAGAAGAGGAAAACACGAATGAAGAAAATCCGCGCGTTGTACTTTTTAATTACAGCGCTTCTCTTGCTGCTTGCCTGTAATCTTATCAGTAGGCCAGCTACAAATCCAACTCCACCTGGGTCAAGCACAGCGGAGACATTTCCTACATCAGCCAACTCGCAAATAACATCTGGCACGCAATCCAATGGGCTCGCGGCGATCCAATATGTTCCCGGGTCCTCGCAGAAGATATGCCAATTGGTGGGCGAGACGGATCGGGAGTTCAATCAGCCCACTGTCAATCAAACGGAGTCACGCTACGGGTTGGTCGGCGACGATCTCGGTTACTCGTTCGAATCAAACGGAAAGTTGTTCTTCCTCTTTGGCGACTCAAGTCCAACCGCCACTTTCAATGGCAAGCCAAACTTGGGAAAAGATCCACCGCGAAATCCGGATGATAACGATGCCATCGCATTCAGCACCGATACAAATCTCAACCCATGCATCAAACTGAATTTCATCACGGACTCGATCGGTGCTTATAAGAATCCTGTCGTTCTTAACGCTCAGGGACAACCCGCCATCACGCTTCGAGCCTTTGAGATTCCGATTGCGGGGATCAATGATAACGGCAAGATGTACGTGATCTTCGCGACGGACCATATCGGAGCTTTTGCAACGCGAACGGTGGTGGGCGAATCGGACGACGACGCTAACACCTTCCACTATCTCTACGATTTCTCAAAAGGACCAGACGCCAAATTCATTAACGTTGCGATTGCAAATGGAAATGGTGGATACCTATATTTCTGGGGAACCCAAGGTGGGAATCTCTATCGCAAGAGTCCGCCGTTCCTGGCTCGCAAACCGATAGGCAGTATGAACAGCTTGAATAGAATTGAGTATCTGCAATCAGTAAATCCGGATGGCACTCCGGTCTTTATGCCCAATGAAAGCGACGCCACGCCACTCTTCCATGATTATCTGCAAGGTCAACAAGTTTCAGACTGCATGGGCGAATTGGGAGTCAATTGGAATCCTTTCATCAAACGCTGGATCATGCTCTACAACTGTCTCAACGATACAACTACGAATCCTCGCGGGATTTATATGCGAACGGCACTTCAACCGTGGGGGCCGTGGAGCGCGCCGCAGACGATATTTAATCCCATCTCAGATAGAGGCTATTGCCATTTCATTCACCGCGCAGTCAACGCCCAAAACCCCACAGCTTGCGATAACCTGAGCGACCCCGGCAGGGTGGATGTGAACGGCGGCGATTACGCGCCGTACTTCATCTCACGCTTCACTACCGGGAATGAGGCAAGTGCAACTTCAACCTTCTACTACACATTGTCCACTTGGAATCCGTATACGGAAGTTGTTATGAAAACCACTGTCCAAGCTCAAACGCCGTGATAAATTAAGCTTTATACAGTTGTATCGATTTGGTCTTTTAAATAAGGAAAGAGAAAATGCGAAAATATATTTTAGTGGTTGTGATATTTATGCTGACTGGATGTACATTGGGACAGAGGAATGCCAAACAAAACAAGTCTGAGCCACCTGCACCGATCTCCGCTTCCATTGCCACTACTGTGCCAACAGCGGTACCTCCAACCCAACCATCTTCTTTGGCAACTGTGCCACCGGCCCAACCAACGAATGCTCTAATAGCTACGCGTGTTCCCCTCAATGCGATTCCCGCTATACGGCTGGCGCTGCTCGCACGCGGCGTTAACCTGACGCAGTGGTACAAAGTTACAAGCCCCACTCCTTTTTCAAATTATTATTCGGACAATGACTTGAAAACAATTCGTGCCCTCGGATTCACCGATATCAGACTCGCAGTGCCGCTGTCTATTCTTTTTCAACCGGATCAGCCCGCCGTGCCGAATCCCCAGCAACTGGCATACCTCGACGACGCCATCACTCAGATTTTGTCGAATGGGCTGGCGGTCATCGTGGATATGCACGCGGCAGATGGAGCGACGGCTGCGATCAAAAACGAGATCGAGACGAATGCCACCGTGGCCAATGGCTATGTCGCGTTTTGGTCCGCGCTCGCGCAACATCTTAATCAGTACGATCCCGATATGGTTTTCTTGGAAATCCTGAACGAGCCCGACTATTCTAATGATCCAGAACAATGGATAGAGTTACAGAATAGACTAGTTGCCGCGATCCGCGCGAAAGCGCCCGCAAGCACGATCGTCGCAACGGGACCAGTTACTCCTATCAATGGTTTGATCAAACTCACACCCGTGGCCGATCCGAATGTCATTTACACGTTCCACTTTTACGAGCCGTTCACTTTCACCGCGCAGGGCAAAGCCGACGTTCCTGACCTAGCCCCTTTGAAAGATCTTCCTTACCCATGGTCGTCCACACGCTGCGACGCCGCAGTTGCCGCCCTGACGAATGCCGACGCGAAGAAGACCGCGCAACAATACTGTAAAGAGCAATGGGACGCAGCCAAACTTGATGCCGACGTTCAACAGGCGGCAAACTGGGCACACCAGAACAACGCTCATGTTTTCGTCGGTGAGTTTGGCGCGGACTCCCGGTCAGAAGTCCCCTCGGATCGCGTGCAATGGTTCGAGGATGTCTATAATATTTGGCAGAAATATCAGATTCCCTGGACACTGTGGGGCTATGACGACACGCATGGATTGGATCGGCAGGTGACGCCGCAGGGAAATATCTCTCTCGATATGAGCGTGGTGAATGCGTTGCAACTTAATGCAGCAAGCTTAAAATGAAGAAGATATTTTTCGAAAGTCCCATAGCTTGAGGACGTTTTAATAAATTTTTTAAGGAGAAAAAATGCAAAAATACATTTTAGTGGTTTTTATTTTTCTACTCGCCTCCTGCACATTTGGAGGAAGACAAGCAAAATCGAGCAAGTCCGCGCCGACGCCGGTTTCCGTCGCATCGATTAATTCATCCGTCCCAGCCCCTGCTATCCGAGCAACGACGACAGTACCTCAAAAGGGTGGTAGTGTTGTTTCATCCGGCGTCTTCTATGTTGCACCGAATGGAAATGATGCCTGGAGCGGAACTCTTCCTGCTCCCAACGCAACTAATACAGACGGACCGTTTGCCACCTTTGATCGCGCCCGCCTCGCAGTTCAAGCCGCTATTAAATCCGGATCGAAACCAATAACAGTTGAGTTCCGATCCGGAACCTACTTCCTGCCAAAAACTGTGGAATTCACTTCTGCAGATTCGGGAACAGCCAATGCGGAGATCACGTACGTGAACTATCCCAATGAAACTCCAATTATCAGCGGAGGAATGCGAGTGCTGAATTGGACGAATGTAAGTGGAAACACATGGAAAACCACTTTGCCAAAGTCCACTCAATATTTCGAGAGTTTGTTTTACACTGGCGTTCGCCGTCTTCGTCCACGCCTCGGTGGCTATTTGGGCACATACTTACGTTTCGCTAACACAGTTTATTTAAACGCTGCACCGCCTCCAGCATCCGCGCCGAACCCGGATTGTTCCGTCTATATCAAGGGCAGCGGCTGGGAATGTTTCGACAGGTTCCGCTATAATCCGTCAGATCCAATCTCAAGTAAATGGCGCAACCTCTCTCCCTCTGCTGGAAATTATTGCAATCAACCTACCGGTAATCCGGCATTAGTCGGTGATATAGAGGTGCTGGATTGGGAACAGTTCAGCACATCCAAGCTCCGTATCAGTTGTGTGGATACAACGAATCACATCGTGTACCTGACCGGTCCAACAGCGTTTTCACAAAATCGCCCGCAGTTTGACGGCTTTAACACGGGCGACCGGTATCTGGTAGAAAATGTTCAGGATGCATTGACGCAACCCGGACAATGGTTCCTCGATCGTTCCACTACGCCGTGGACTTTGATCTACCTCGCCAATCCGGGCGAGGACCCCAACAAAGATACCGTTATCATTCCTCAAGTTTCACAACTGCTTGTGGCATCGAATCTCCAATACGTAACCTTCAAAGGTTTAACGTTTGAGCACGATAATTACACTACACCTGCAGCTGGAGATAAGTCTTCGGAATTGGAACCCGGCGTCAGTGCTGCGGTCTCATTCCAGAATTCGCAACACATCACTTTTGATTCCGGGACCGTGACACAAATCTCCGGCACAGGTCTGGAATTCATTTCATGCACCAATAGCACTACTTCACCAAGCTATTGCGTGTCCGATAATGACAATGCTGTCACATCCAATGATGTGATCCAAAACAGCGCTTTTTACGATATCGGTGTGCTGGGAATAAGGATAGGCGAGCCATATATCAAGACAGATACAGATGCCAACGTGCCACAATCCATCACCGTGCAAAACAATGTTGTCGAAGGTTATGGACGCGTCATACCAGCATCCTTCGGCATTGGCCAGGGAAATGGGCATAATAACTTGTACACGCACAACGATGTCTACGATGGCTACCATACAGCCATCTCGATTTCGGAGGCGGGCAGCGATACGGACAAACCCAACGGCGTTGGAAACGCCAGCAACACGATTTCATTCAACGACGTGTACAACTTATTCCAAGGGATCATGAACGATGGCGGAGCGATCCGAATCGAAGCAGGCAACAACGCCTACACCGCACCGGGCAATAAGATTCTGAACAACAAGATCCATGATGTAAGCGACGCCTCTGCCTTGGATTCCAACGGCTACGGCGGCAACGGAATTTATCTGGATAATCAGACGGGTTTGGTAGATGTGGAGAACAATCTAGTTTATCGTGTCTCAGCGAATGATGTTTACTCATCGCAAGGACCAGCCGCACCTAACGAAGCCAACACCGTCAAGAATAACATTTTGGCGTACGGCCGGCAGGCAATGGTATCCATCAACGCCCCTTATCAAAACGGCACGCCTAAAAGCGCCATCCAGGTCTTTGTTGTCTCCAACAACCTGTTCTATTTTGACCGGAACGATGATTCATCCCCTGATTTTTCCGTTCAAGGTGGATGTCGCTACGCTGGCGGATTCCCTTATCCTCAGTTCCAAGAATGGAATAGCAATATGTACTGGCGCACCGATGGCGGATTCGCCAACGACGCCAAGGCATTTGCCATACAGCCAAACCCTGCTCTCAAAGATAAGAATGCGCCCTGTGCCGATGGCGAGAAGAAAAACGAATTGACCTTTTACCCATTTGCACAATGGCAGCAGAAAGTAAGCGAGGATCTACAAAGCCTCGTGAAGAATCCCGGATTTGCCAACCCCGCCTATCCCGCCGACGATTATTCATTGCCCAAAGGTTCGCCCGGTGCGGGATTTGTAGTGTTCGATCCGAGCCAGATGGGACGCTCCAATCCGGTCATCAAACCGCCGGTGGTTTCAGAAACGTTCCCAACGAAACCGTTCAATCCCGCGACCGATTATTAGTTTGATTTGCAGAAGCAAAAAGAAATGAGAAAATTATCTTTATCACTGTTGATGTTTTTTGCTGTTGCATGCGCCCCGCAAGCAAAACCTGTGGATTTCAGTGCAACGCAATCAAGCCAACCTGTAATCCCAACACCTGCATTGGATTCAACTAATGCTCCAATAGAATATAGACTTGCAAGCTCACGCGCCTTGGCGGTTTGGAGCATGCAGTGCTCAAAATCATTTACGCCATCAATCTCTTATGCAGATTATCGTGATTTGGCAGGCAAGAACCTATCGCTCACAAATGGAGCATCTATCATGATTAGCGCCAAGCCGATTCTGATCGAAACAATGCCGGTACCGTAACAACCCAAGTTTGGAGAAAAATGTTAAAATCCATGTCAGCGATTTATATTCAGCCTTACCATATCCATTCCTTAAATCAAGATCGGAGACCTTATGTTTCGACGTTTTAGACCTGCAATGCAAAACGATGTATTGAGCGCTTCACAAATCGAAGTGCTGGCAAGAGCCAACCAAATGGTTTCTAACGGTAATTCTGCGGGCGCCGCGCCGCTCTATACAGAATTGGCGCGCGAACTGGATGTGCCTCGTCCGCGCCGCGCCGCGAACCTGCATGCGCGTGCGGCACATGCCTACGCCGATTCGGGCAATGAGCAACTTGCATTGGGGCAGGCGCGCGCCGCGCTGACTATGTTTATCCAATATCAGATGATCAATCGTACGCCAGTGTTCTTCGCCAACATCACGCGCAAATTCAATAACAAAGGCATGAAGAATTCGGCAAGCGCGCTTCAGAATGAATTCGGGAATAGAGTCGGGCCGATGCCGCCTCAACCCGCTCCAGGGTCGGCGAAGCGAGGCGTTCTGCCAACGAACTGCCCGAAGTGCGGTGCGCCTGTCCATAGTGATGATGCGACTTGGATTGACAATCAAACCGCTGAATGCGATTACTGCGGCGCATCGATCCGAACCACCAATTAACCTTCAGAGCCTGATGAATACAATCAGGCTCTGAATTTTTAAATCATTCATACTAATGGACTATTCAGATTCAACGATGATTATGTTTTAATATAATTATCATTGATACAAATCAATAATTCAAAGGAGCGAGATATGGCACAGCCAGCACAAAATGAAGCAGTTGAACGATTGCAATGCAATTGGTGTCAAGGCATAAATCTCAAGACCGCGTTGTCTTGTCAATTCTGCGGCGCACCGCTCGACCTGAAAGATGTGGTCAGTGAATCAGGTTGGCGCGAAGCTCCGCGTCTAAAAGACATGACCGAGTTCCATTTCTTCAATAGTACATGTCAGGTCGAGGGCGAGATCGTGCCTGTCGCGGAAATCAATTTGGCGCAGGGTGATGGAATTTATTTCGAGCATCATGTGATGTTGTGGAAAGACCCAACGGTTCCGATGTCGGTTCTGCAATTACCGGGCGGCATGAAGCGCGTACTAGCTGGAATGCCTTTCATCATCAGCGTGGCGCAGGGACCGGGGCGAGTTGCATTCTCGCGCGATGCTACCGGCGAATTAGTTGTACTGCCGCTTCATCCCGGAATGGAATTGGATGTGCGCGAACACGCTTTTCTCTTGGCGTCAGCAAATATCACTTATTCCTTTGAACGCATCAAAGGCTTGCGAAATATTTTGTTCGGCGGACAAGGCATGTATATGGATCGCTTTGTAACTACTAATCAATCCGGCTTGCTGATCCTTCACGGATATGGCAATGTCTTCGAACGGACATTGAAAACCGGCGAGTCGATTCTGGTTGAGCCGGGCGCGTTCTTGTACAAAGATTCTTCCGTCCAGATGAATGTTCAGATGCAACAGTTGAGCACCGGCATATTCGGCGGAAGCGCAATGAGCCTCGCGCAAATGGTCGGGCCCGGACGAGTCGGCATTCAATCCATGTATGTTCACCACACAACGGAATAAGAGGCAAAGATGAGCGCATCACCTTCTGCTAGAAGTTATACCTGTAATTGGTGCGGCGCCGTTTCGGACGGCACATCCTTAAGTTGTCCATCTTGCGGCGCGACCATCAATGTTAAAGAAATCGTCACGCCCACCGGCTGGATCGAAATGCCGGGCCGCAAAGATATGGCGAAATTGCAAATCGGAAAATCTTCATGCCAGATCGAAGGGCTTTACGTTCCCGCCGCGGACTTCAATTTGAGTCCCGAAGACGGCGTTTACTTTGCTCATCATGTTTTGCTGTGGAAAGAAAATTCCGTCGCCATTTCCATGATGTCCATGAAAGGCGCGTGGAAGCGCGCATTCGCAGGCATGCCGATCTTCATGACGCAAGCTAAAGGTCCGGGACACATTGCGTTTTCGCGCGATCTTCCAGGGGAGTTATTGGCATTACCGCTTCAACCCGGTCAAGCCGTGGATGTGCGCGAACATTTTCTTTTAGTCGCGACCGATCAAGTGGATTACAGCTGGACGAATAGCAACATCTGGTTCACCACGCGCCATCAACACGGAGATGAAACGGAATACGAAACGCATTATCCGCTCGGCATGTCTTTGGATCGCTTCTCCGCGCCGAAGATGCCGGGCTTGTTGTTGCTTCATGCATCCGGTAATGTCTTCGTCCGTCAGCTCGCGCCGGGGCAATCGATTCTGATCAAGCCCACCGCGTTGATCTTCAAAGACCCGACCGTGAGTATGCAACTGCATTTCGAGAATCCACACAGTCAGTGGAATCTGTGGATGTCTTACAATCAGCGCTACTTGTGGCTGCGCGTCACCGGTCCCGGTAGAATCGCCATCCAATCTGCATTCGAACCAGTCGAAGACGACGGGCAAACGATTACACAAACTTCACCAGCTACTCGGCAACAATGGTAACTTAGCAAATCAGTAATAGGCAATCAAACTGAGGACAGATGTAATCTGTCCTCAGTTTATTTTGGTTATAATCTCTGCAATGCGACGCATCTTTCAATCCCCAAAATGGATTCCGTTATTCTTTGCGCTAATCACCATCATCGCGTACGGGCTTCTGCTTCCCTTCACCGGTTTTTATTGGGACGACTGGCCCTTCGCCTGGGCTGCGAAATTTCTTGGTCCATCGCAATTCATTCCATCTTTCGCGGGCTTTCGACCTTTTCTCGGACCGATCTTTTTTCTTACAACCAGCCTGATTCCTTCGAATCCGATTCTCTGGCAAATCTTCGCACTGATCATTCGCTTCCTCGCGACGCTTTCAGCGTGGTTCGCGTTAAATCAAATTTGGCCCCGCTATAAATTTCAAACACTGATCGCGTCATTGCTCTTTCTCGTCTTCCCCGGATTCAGCCAACACTGGGTCGCATTCACACACATCAATCAAGAATGGATTCCGTTTATATTCTATTTGCTTTCATTTGGATTCACCGCCCGCGCTCTGCGTGACCCGAAAAAGAAGATGGTCAATTCAATCATCGCTTTGCTTCTATTCATCATTGGAGTATTTCCCACTGAATATTTTATTGGGCTTGAGCCTTTGCGATTTCTTTTCATTTGGGTCATTATCGCGGAGGAAACCCAAGGCTTTTGGTCGCGCTTCATTCAGACGATCAAAAATTGGTGGCCTTATTTTCTGATCTGGATCGTGGATGCACTTTGGCTGGCTTTCTACTATAAATCAGGCGCATATATTTCTTACGGCGTAACCGCGACTCAACATGCGCTCTCCATCAAAGCCTTATTGTTCGCATTCGGTGACGCGTTCTGGAAAGCTGGATTCTATGTCTGGGCACAAGTTCTGGTATTGACAGCGCAATCCATTTCCGCGCCAACCACGTTGCTGACTTTCGTTCTGATTGTTTTGTCTTTTTTATCTATTGCGTTTTATATTTTGCATCTTAATCTATTGGTCAATACTGAACGAACTTTTGCCATATCCGCCATCATTATTGGCTTTATTGGCATTTTACTTGGACGCGTTCCATCCTTCGCGGCCGGGCTTCCGCTCACTTTGCAATCCTCGTATGATCGCTTCATGATATCGATGATGCTCGGCGCAAGTTTATTTGCAACCGGATTAATTGACCTGCTCATCAAAAACAATCTTGCAAAAACATATATATTTGCATTGCTGGTTGCGTTGGGCATCGGTCAGCAATTTTTCAACGCCAATATTTTTCGCCGCGATTGGTCGCGTCAACAAGATATCTACTGGCAATTGGCTTGGCGCATTCCGGCGTTGAAGCCCAACACCGCGATCTTAACAGATTTTGTGCCGATTGATTACGAAACCGATCTGTCCTTCACTGCGCCGCTCAACTGGATGTACGCGCCGAACTTTCACGGCAGTGATTTGCCTTATGCAATGATCTACGTCAACAAGCGTCTCGGCGGCGCGTCACTCTCGGACCTCAAACCGGATACCGCTATCGAATTGCCTTATCGCACTGCGACCTTTCGCGGCTCCACCTCGCAAGCAATCGTAATTTATGCGCCGCAAAATGGATGCCTGCGCGTGCTCGATTCCGTTTATGCCAATGCACAAACGTATAACAAATTCCCCTCCATAACGCCTCTGATTCCATTGTCCGATCCTTCCCGCATTATCACCAATGCTCCACCGCCAACCTTAACAAATCCGCCTTTTCCAAATGAACCGTCTCATACATGGTGTTATTTCTACGAACAAGCAGAGTTGACGCGTCAAATCGGTGACTGGAATAAAGTCGCAGACTTGGGACGCGCAGCCGCGCAACAAGGCTTTGTTCCGCAGGATGATTTTGAATGGCTGCCGTTTATTGAAGCAGATGCGCGCACTGGAGATTTAAAATCCGCAGAACAGATTACGCGTCAGGCGTGGAAGGATGACGCGAAACTTCATCAAGGGTTGTGTAGTCTTTGGGAACGGGTGCAGGCTGATAGTCCGAAAGAGGCGCAAGGTACTGCTTCGAATTTATTAATAGAACTTGGATGCAGATAATCATCCAATTGCAATGGCTCGCGGCTTGACGCTTTAAACAGGTTATGCTACTATCCCTTATTAGTTTTGTTACAAGGAGAGATCAAGATGGTTGATAAAAAAATCGGCGTGAGGTTAATTGTTATTATATTGCTAGGAACCATGCTAGCAACAGCCTGCACGCAATCCTATTCTCAAGCGCCCGCCGCGACACCCACCCTGATCCCAGCGGGTTTGTTTGTGTCGCCGCTACCGACGGGTGTGGATGCGATGCAATTGGTCGCAGACTTTGGAACGCAAACTGCTGTCGCAATGACGGCTAATGTCAATGCAACTGCAGGAACGCCCTTGGCACCTACAACAGCGGTTACCGATACTCCAACACTGCAAAGCGGAACATTTATCACGCCCTTAAGCGGTTCGAGTACACCGGCAGTGGTCGTGACTGATACGCCCGCTCCAGGCACAACCAGTGTGCCCATGACAAATACTATTTCGCCCGTCACAACATCTATTCCTACTGTGGTACAAGGAATCCCGGCAACATATACTTTGCAACAGGGTGAATTCCCTTACTGCATCGCGCGCCGCTACAATCTCGACCCGGAGGAATTGTTAAGACTTAACAATCTGCATGATTGGGATGCTCAATATCTGAGCCCCGGTCTGACCTTGCAACTTCCGCAAACGGGAAATCCTTGGCCAGGAGTGCGTGCTTTGCATCCTCACCCCGATACTTATACTGTCTCTGGTAATAACGATACCACTCTATACGGTGTAGCTTGCTATTATGGAGACATAGATCCCGCGACGATTGCTCAGGCGAACAATTTATCGCTCTCCACCTTTTTGACGGCTGGGCAACAACTGACCATTCCGTAAACTACAATTACCAAAAGGATAAACAAGCCCAGTTCATTTAATGGACTGGGCTTTTGTTTTATAATGAAATAAACATCTTTGTAACGCAGAGGAAGAATCATGCCATTTGAACTTTTAAAGTCTGAGCCAATATTTCAGGGACGCGCTTTCAAAATTCGCCGCGATACTTTGAAGACGCCCGACGGCCGCGAAACAAAATATGAAATCGTCGAACATGTTGGCTCTGTCATTATTATTCCCGTCGACGATAATGGTAATTTATTGTTCGTTCGTCAGTATCGCCACGCGGCCGGAAAAGATTTACTCGAACTTCCCGCGGGGACACGCGATGGAAACGATGAGCCGTATGAAGTTTGTGCGGCGCGTGAGATCCGCGAAGAAACGGGAATGGCTGCCGGAAAACTTGATCGCATCGGCGACTTTTATCTCGCACCCGGCTATTCGACCGAATTCATGGCTGTGTTTCTCGCAACGGAATTAACCCACAATCCGCTCAAACCCGATGCGGACGAATTTTTACAGTTAGAAAAGATGTCCATCAATAAAGCCATCGAGATGGCTGAAAAGGGTGAAATGCCGGATGCAAAAACTTTGGCAGCGCTATTTTTGGCAAGAACATATTTGGAAAAATATTCCTAATGCATTTCATGGATGAAGATTAAACTTCATCCATGTTTTTATTCCGCCAATACTTATCCGAAATATGACAACCCACATGGGGATTTAAGTCATATATAACTAACGCCTTGTCTGGTTGGGGGATACACTTGACACTTAGAGTGATATTTTCGGGCAAAGACCCGTTCTCAAAGGAGTTAGTAATGAAGCATCCTGTAGTAACCATTGATGGCAACGAAGCCACAACTTCGGTTGCCCACCGTTTGAATGAAGTGATCGCAATTTATCCGATCACGCCTTCATCGCCCATGGGTGAACACGCCGACGCGTGGTCAGCGAAACATCAGCCCAATTTATGGGGAACCGTTCCGCTCGTGATTGAGATGCAATCCGAGGGCGGCGCGGCCGGCGCAGTTCATGGCGCACTTCAAGCCGGAGCGTTGACCACTACATTCACTGCATCGCAAGGTCTGTTGTTGATGATCCCGAACATGTATAAGATCGCGGGCGAACTAACCAGCACAGTCTTTCACGTGGCAGCGCGGTCGCTTGCCGCGCAAGCACTTTCCATCTTCGGCGACCATCAAGATGTGATGGCTGTCCGGCAAACCGGCTTCGCCTTGCTTTCATCCGGTTCCGTTCAAGAAGCGCACGACTTCGCCGCGATCGCGCAAGCCGCGACTCTCAAAGCGCGTGTGCCATTCCTGCATTTCTTTGATGGATTTCGCACATCCCACGAAGTTGCCAAAATCTTTAAACTTACAGATGAAGAACTCCGCTCTTTCATCGACGATGAACTGATTCGCGCCCATCGAGCGCGCGCTTTGTCTCCAGATCATCCTATGATACGCGGCACCGCGCAGAATCCCGATGTCTATTTCCAAGGACGCGAGACGGTCAATCCGTTTTATGAAGCGACTCCTGCTATCGTCCAAGAAATGATGGATAAGTTCGCCAAGATCACTGAGCGACCCTATCATCTTTTCGATTATGTCGGTCATCCCCAAGCAGAAAGAGTCGTTGTGATCATGGGCTCGGGCGGTGAGACTGCTGAAGCCACTGTAAAACATCTCGCTGAAAAAGGCGAGAAGGTCGGAGCAATACGCGTTCGGTTGTATCGCCCATTCTCGATTGATTATTTCATTAAGGCTTTGCCCAAGACTGTTAAATCTATCGCGGTGCTTGACCGCACCAAAGAACCAGGCGCATCCGAACCGCTTTACCTCGACATTATCAACGCGTTGGTCGAGAGCAATCATTCCAACATCAAAGTCATTGGCGGACGTTATGGACTTTCATCCAAAGAATTTACACCGGCGATGGTCAAAGCGACGCTGGACGAATTAAAGAAGTCAGAGCCGAAGAATCACTTCACGGTTGGAATCAACGATGATGTCAGTCACACCAGCCTCGAAGTTGACTCATCCTTCTCGATTGAACCGGAAGAGACTGTGCGTTGCATGTTCTTCGGTCTCGGTTCGGATGGCACCGTCGGCGCCAACAAAAACTCGATCAAGATCATCGGCGAAGAAACCGATAACTTCGCACAAGGTTATTTCGTTTACGACTCAAAGAAAGCCGGAACAGTAACCACATCCCATCTGCGCTTTGGCTCAAAGCCGATTCAAGCCCCATATTTAATTGAAGTAAACCAAGCGAACTTTGTAGCTTGTCACCAGTCCAACTTTTTGGAAAAGTTTGAGATGCTGAAATATGCCAAGCCGGGCGGCGTCTTTTTGCTAAATAGCTTATTCGGCAAAGATGAAGTTTGGGATCAGTTGCCGATTGAAGTCCAGAAAGCGATCGTGGCGAAGAAACTTAAGTTCTACGTCATCAACGGTTATGAAGTCGCGGAAAAGACCGGCATGGGAAACCGCGTCAATACGATCATGCAGACGGCGTTCTTCGCCATCAGCGGAATCCTGCCGCGCGAAGATGCCATCACGCAGATCAAACATGCGATTGAAAAAACGTATGGAAAACGCGGCGAAGCGGTGGTGAAGAAAAACTTCGATGCGGTAGATCAAACCCTTGAGAATCTTTACGAAGTCAAAGTTCCGGCAACAGCAACCTCCAAGATCACGCGGCGGGCAGTCGTCTCGAATAAAGCGCCTGATTTTGTTAAGAATGTACTAGCGCCCATTATCGCATTTGATGGAAATGATGTTCCCGTGAGCGCAATGCCCATCGACGGCACATTCCCCTCCGGAACGACTCAATGGGAAAAGCGGAATCTTGCGCTTGAAATTCCGGAATGGGTGCCGGATTTGTGCATCCAATGCGGCAAGTGCATGATGGTCTGCCCACATGCAGTAATCCGCCAAAAGATTTTCGATGACAAATTACTGGCTGGTGCGCCAGAAACCTTCAAGCATATGCCTTCGAAATATAAAGAGTTTTCGAATGGCATGACTTATTCGGTTCAGGTTGCTCCCGAAGACTGCACAGGCTGCGCATTGTGCGTTGAAGTTTGTCCAGTAAAAGATAAGTCGCAGGTTGGGCGCAAAGCTTTGAATATGGTTCCGCAGCCGCCTCTGCGCGAGAGTGAAAGCAAGAACTGGGATTTCTTCATGAAGATTCCGGACCTCGACCGCAAGTTGATCAATCCATCCACTATAAAGAATTCGCAACTGCTTCGTCCGCTCTTTGAATTCTCCGGCGCGTGCTCGGGATGCGGTGAGACGCCTTATGTCAAACTCGTTTCGCAGCTCTTCGGCGACCGGACCATGGTCGCGAACGCAACGGGTTGTTCATCCATCTATGGCGGAAACCTGCCGACTACGCCTTGGGCAAAAAATGATCATGGACGCGGCCCCGCTTGGTCGAACTCGCTATTTGAAGATAATGCTGAATTCGGTCTTGGAATGCGTTTGACAATTGATAAACAAAATGAATATGCGCGTGAACTGCTCAACGTTTTCCGAAAAGAACTCGGCGCAGAATTTGTGGATGCCATCCTGCATGCAGATCAAACTCATGAAGCAGGCATTGACGAACAACGCGGACGCGTGACAGAACTCAAGAAGAAGCTGGCAAGTTCAGTTGACGCACGCGCAAAAGATTTGGTCAGTATCGCCGACTCACTCGTCAAAAAATCCGTGTGGATCATCGGCGGCGACGGTTGGGCATACGATATCGGTTACGGCGGTTTGGATCATGTGCTCGCCAGCGGACGCAACGTCAATGTGTTGGTGCTGGACACCGAAGTTTATTCCAATACCGGCGGACAAGCATCCAAGTCCACGCCGCGCGGCGCAGTTGCCAAATTCGCGATGAGCGGAAAAGGCTTGCCGAAGAAAGACCTCGGCTTGATCGCCATGGCGTATGGTTATGTTTACGTTGCGCGTGTCTCGATGGGTTACAACGATCAGCAGACTCTCAAGGCATTTCTTGAGGCCGAATCCTATGATGGTCCATCCTTGATCATCGCATACAGTCATTGCATCGAACACGGTTACGATATGATCCATGGACTCGAACAGCAAAAACTTGCGGTTCAATCGGGCGCATGGCCAATCTATCGTTACGATCCACGCCTCGCACATGAGGGCAAGAATCCACTCACCATTGAATCCAAAGAGCCGACTATTCCTCTTTCGCAATATGCCTACAACGAGACGCGTTATAAGATGCTGACACAGATCGATGAAGGCCGCGCTGAAGAATTAATGCGCGAAGCTCAGCAGGATGCCAAGTCACGCTGGACGCTTTATCAGCAAATGGCCGCCATCCATTACGATGCCGATGGTAAAGAAGAACATAAAAATTAGATGACTATAATTAGAGAGTAGTGAAACTACTCTCTAATTATCTATTGGAGAAAAAAAATGATTGATCTTTCTACAACGTATCTTGGTTTGAAATTAAAAAATCCACTGGTGGCTTCCGCTTCTCCGCTCTCAAAAAAAGTGGAACAGGTCAAACGCTTGGAAGAAGCCGGCATTGCCGCAGTCGTCATGTATTCTTTGTTCGAGGAACAAATCATCCACGAAAGCCTTGAACTCGATCATTATCTAACGCGCGGAACCGAATCGTTTGCTGAGGCGCTCACTTATCTGCCCGAGGCTGGCACTTACAGCTTGTTGCCCGCTCGCTATGTGGCGAATGTGGAAAAGTTAAAAAAATCCGTGAGCATTCCCGTGATCGGAAGTTTAAATGGAGTCTCCAAAGGCGGCTGGACGCGTTATGCTCGTCTCATTCAGGATGCGGGAGCGGACGCGCTCGAATTGAATCTTTACTACATCCCCACCGACTCCGCTATCGCCGCGCAACAACTCGAAGATGCGCAGGTTGAGCTTGTAGCAAGTGTAAAGTCTTCGATCAAGATTCCGTTGGCAGTTAAGCTGAGTCCATTCTATACTTCGCTTCCCCATTTTGTGAAAAAGCTTGCCGCTACAGGTGTGGATGGTTTGGTGCTTTTCAACCGCTTCTATCAACCCGATTTTGATATCGAAGAATTGAATATTGCTCACACTCTCGATCTCAGTTCATCCTCTGAATTGAGACTGCCTCTGCGCTGGATTGCGATGCTGCATGGCCATGTGAATGCTGACTTTGCATTGACCACCGGTGTGCACTCTGCCACCGATGTCCTCAAAGCCATGATGGCCGGTGCGAAAGTTTCCATGATGGCTTCCGAGTTGCTTCACAGCGGTGCGGATTCTGTCTCTAACATCCTCGCTGAATTACAAACCTGGATGGAGGTCCATGAATATACCTCCATTAAACAAATGCAGGGAAGCATGAGCCAGAAATCTGTTGCGGAGCCGTCCGCTTTCGAACGGGCAAATTATATGAAAGTATTAAGTTCGTTCATAGAATTGCCTTAATCGAATGGGTCATTAGAAAACAAAAAGTCCTTCGCAATTGCGAAGGACTTTTTTATAATTTCAGAGCGAGATGGCTATTCCTCAACCGGAGCAGGAGCATTCTTGCGCTGACGGAACGTGATGCGTCCGCGCGTTAAATCATACGGCGACATTTCCACCGCAACATGATCTCCCAGTAATATGCGGATGTAATACTTGCGCATCTTACCGGAAAGATATGCCAGCACTTCGTGGCCGTTATCTAACCGCACACGGAACTGCGTTCCAGGCAAGGCCTCGACCACCACCCCGTCCGCTTTAATTTTATCGTCTTCTTTCGCCATACACGCCTCCAGCTATCTTACTCAATTTCCTTGGTAAAGGAGCGCCGCTTAATACGGCGAGCGGCCTTCTTCTTTTCCATGCGGCGCTGTTCGCTTTTGGAAACATACCAGCGCTTACGGCGCACCGTGCTCAACACACCGCTCTTGACAACCTTCTTACGAAAACGCTTCAACAACGAATCCTGAGACTCGCCGCTGCGCAAAACAACTAATGCCATATTCGATTCACCTCCTTTTACAAGTAAGATGGGCCAAGAAAAGCCCTCAGCGATATGCAGACTCGGCTGAGGGTCGTGTTTGAACCGAAACGAATCACCTGACCTTACGATCAATAAGCGCTTCACACTCCTCGAATTTTCAATCTATGAGAGCAAAAGCCCTCAACCGAACCAACGCGCAGGATTATACTATAGAGCACGTTTCGGCGAAAGAGGCAAAGTTCATTCGAAAGATACACTCGACATCAACGATTTTGATATTGACCGCCTGCATAACATCCCTTACAATCCGCCCTCGTAAAATAATCCACACACACAAGGGCAACATGGCAAAATACCGCATCACTTATTGGAAACATATTCCCACATCTTTTACGGTCGAAGGCGACGGACGCACAATCAAAAAGCAACTCTCGCAAAAAATCCAAAACGCGATCGATGCGTACGCAATGGCAACCGGTTCGACTTCAACCGAAGAGTACGCAAAACAATATAAGCGCGGCGATTGGGTCGAGCGGGCTGGTGCACCGGAAGAAGTTGCTGATGCGCTTCTTTCGGAACTCGAAACGGAATTCGCTAAAATTGAAATCCCAAAACGGAATGGCAGTCCCGTTAAATGACCGGCACACATACCGTCATCTTGCAGCCCTCCGGCCGCCGCGGACAAGTGGATGAAGGCAAGTCCGTGCGCGAAGCCGCGCGCGAACTAGGCGTTGAGATCGAATCTATTTGCGCCGAAAATGCCACCTGCGGCAAGTGTGCTGTTTTAATTGAAGAAGGCCGCTTCGAAAGATATGGCATTGAGTCTAAGCAAGAAAATTTAACTCCGGTTGATGCCGCTGAAAAAGCATACTTTGATCGTCGGCCGAATCTGCTCAAGACCAAAGGCTGGCAAGTTGGAAAAGTTCGGCTCTCGTGTCAATGCAAAGTGCTCGGCGATGTGCTCATCAATGTTCCCGAAGAAAGCCGCGGCAACAAGCAAATCGTCCGCAAGAGTGCGAGCCAACGCGCGATCGAGATCAAGCCCTCGATACGAAAATATTTAGTGACCATGACGCCGCCCAATCTCGAACGTCCCATCGCGGATTGGGAACGGCTGGTTAAAGGACTTGAAACTTCGATGGGACTTGTCCGACGCGGCGAAGAGAATCTGCCCAAATGGTCTGATCTAAAAATCGATTATCAATGCTTGCGAACTTTATCGCAGACTCTGCGCGAAGCGAATTGGGAAGTGACTGTTTCCGTGTGGCAGGATAAAGAAGTTGTGCAAGTTCAAGCAGGATTGGTCGAGGAGAGTTATGGCGCGGCCGTGGATATCGGCTCAACCACTATTGCCTTGTATCTCTGTGATCTTCGCACCGGTGCAATGCTCGCGGCCGAATCAGAGATGAACCCGCAAATTGTTTACGGCGAAGACATCATGTCGCGCATCCAATATACGATTGAACACAAAGACGGACTGGAAAAATTACATCGCGCCGTCATCGCAACATTAAATAAATTATTGAAGCAAGCTGCGAAGACCGCCAAGATCAAAACTGAAAATATCCTCGAAATGGTTTTGGTTGGAAATTCCACGATGCATCATCTCTTGTTGAATCTGCCGCCAAAGGATTTGGGTCGGGCACCATTTGTCCCGGCGATTCATCATTCAGTGGACATCAAAGCGCGCGAGCTTGGATTACATATCAACACATCCGGCAACATCCATGTTTTACCGACCATCGCTTCCTTCATCGGCGCGGACACCAGCGGAGTGATTCTTGCCGAAGAGCCGTACAAACAGGATGAGAATTGGTTGATCATCGATGTTGGAACCAATGCCGAGTTGGTGCTGGGCAATCGCAATCGTTTGGTTTGCACATCGACTCCCACAGGACCCGCATTGGAAGGCGCGCATGTGGAATATGGAATGCGCGCCGCGCCGGGCGCAATGGAGCGTGTCCAAATTGATGAAAAGACGCTCGAACCAAAATATAAAGTGATCGGCGTTGAAGGCTGGAACACCGACCACGCTGATTTCAATGGGCAAGTCAAAGGGATTTGCGGATCAGCCATCATCGACGCGGTGGCGGAAATCTTCCGGGTTGGCATCATTGATTCGCGGGGCAAGTTCAAGCGCGGGCTTGAGTCGACGCGGATTCGCGAGGGCGCAAGCGGCTGGGAATATGTCATCGCATTTGCAAATGAAACCTCCATCGGAAGAGACATCCCGATCACGCAACAGGATGTGCGACAAATCCAATTGGCGAAAGCCGCGTTATTCACGGCGGCGCGCACACTGCTCAAGCGCAGTAATTTACAATCTCCTGATAAAATTATTTTGGCGGGCGGCTTCGGAAGTTATATAGATAAAGAGAAAGCGATGCTCATTGGTCTGATTCCCGATTGCCCGCTGGAGAATGTTTATGCCGTTGGCAACGCGGCAGGTGATGGCGCGCGCATCGCGTTGTTAAACATCGAGAAGCGCAGAGAGATCGAGACGGTCACGCGGCGCGTCGAACGATTTGAATTGCCAACCGATCCGGAATTCCAAAATCAATTCATGCTGGCAACGAGTCTTCCACACATGAGCGAACCGTTTCCTCATATCGCACATTTGATTCCGAATCGAGTCGCGGATCCGCTGGCAAGTAAATTTTCAGGAGAAAAGAAGTGAACAAATTTCTTGAACGATTGAACGCAGGAGAAACGCTGGTTGCGGATGGGGCAACTGGAACCAATTTGCAGAAGATGGGTTTGAAGCCTGGTAAAGCGCCGGAAGATTTAGTGATTGACCAACCCGATCTTTTGCTAACACTTGAAAGCTCATTTGTCGAAGCCGGTTCGGACATCGTTCTCACCTGCACCTTTGGCGGCACGCGCTTGCGGATGAAGGATTCAAAATATCAAAGCCGCGCGCCGGAAGTCAACACGCGCGCCGCGGAGTTGGCGCGCAAAGCCGTTTCAACGCGGACCGATGTGCTGGTCGCCGGTTCGATGGGTCCGACCGGCTCGATCATGAAGCCCTATGGTCCGATGACTCCAGATCAAGCTTTTGAAACGTACGCTGAACAAGCCAAAGCTTTGGCAGATGGCGGTGTGGATTTATTGCTCATCGAAACCATGTTCGCGCTCGATGAAACCGACGCGGCATTCAACGGTGCGCGTTCAGTAACGGATCTGCCAATCGTTGTTTCTTTTAGTTACGATCGCGGCGTGCGGACAATGATGGGCGTCAAACCAAAAGATGTGGCAAAGAAATATAAAGAGATGGGCGCGGCGTTGGTCGGCGCGAACTGCGGCACAACGCTTGAGAACATGGAGACGATCATCAAAGAATATGCTGAGACAATACCGGGCTTCGGCTTATGGGCAAAACCGAACGCGGGCGTGCCGCATATGGATGTCAAGACCGAACAAGGTGTTTACGATATGACGCCGGAGGATATGTCTGCCTATACAAAGAAATACATTGCAATTGGTGCGCGCGTCGTCGGCGGATGCTGCGGCTCGACGCCTGAACATGTTGCCGCAATTGTAAAGGCTGTAAAGAATTAACTTGCATCATGCCATTGCGAGTCTTTGAGAAACAATCCCAAATACAATGATGAAATTGCTTCGTCGGCATTCTGCCTCCTCGCAATGACATTGGATCTTATGAACCAACGCCAAGAGATTCTCGATTTATTATCCGGTAAAAAGATTGAGGGCAAACCATCCTTTAGTGGTTTGATTCATGTTACTTCCGCGGGGCTCGAGAGCGAGGGATTGATTTTTCACGAAGTCCACAAAGCCGCAAAGAAGATGGCAAAAGCCGCGGCCAGCGCTTATCGTTTGACAGGATTCCCGTCCGCAGTCCTGCCGCTGGATTTATATGTGGAAGCGGAAGCGTTGGGCGCCGAGATTGACTTCCGAGAAAATCAGCAGTATGAATTTCCAAGCATCAAGAAAGCATTGTTTCAATCCACGAAAGAAATCGCGATTGAGAATATCGAGATCATAAATCAAGGACGCGTATCGTTGGTATGTGATGCCATCCGAATGTTAAAAAAAGATATTGGGGATGAAGCCGTGATCGGCGCATGGATGCCAGGTCCATTCACGCTGATGACATTGCTGGTTGATCCGACTAAATTATTTATCGAAATGAAACGCGAGCCAGAGATTGTTCACAGTGCGCTAAAACAATTATCATCACTGCTTTCAAAGGTTGGACTCGCTTATCACAGCGCGGGCGCGGATTTTTTGACGGTGCATGATATGGGCGGCTCTCCGGCCTTTATCGGACCTGCGCGCTTTGAACAATTTGTCTTGCCGGCTTTGAAAGATTTGATGACTAACCTTCCGAAGCCGCGTATATTATCAATCTGCGGGAATACAAATGCTTCGATGTCTCTTATTGCGCAAGCAGGCGCGGACGCAATCTCCGTGGATCAAACCAACGACCTCGTGGCATCACGCGCAATTCTGGGCGATGAAACCCTTCTATTTGGAAATATTGATCCAGTTGCGACTCTCGTTTTGGGATCAGAACTTGATGTGCAAAATGCCGTTGCAAAAGCAAAGCAAGCGGGCGTGGACGCGGTCTGGCCCGGATGCGATCTGCGATTAGACACACCATTAGAGAATTTAAAGGCAATGATGAACAAACAACCAAATATTTAAATTATTGAAAAAAGTAATATCTACTAACGTCTTCGTTATTCGCACAACCTCTTTACTTTCTTAAATACCTCATCCGCATTCAATAAATCTGAATCAATCACCACGGCATCATCAGCGGCACGCAGAGGCGCAACATCGCGCGTCGAATCGATTCGGTCACGCTCGATCACGCTGGCGAAAATATTATCGTAATCGGCTTCGCCGCCGCGCGCTTTGATCTCGTCATAACGTCGGCGGGCGCGCTGTTGTGCTGAAGCATCGAGATAAATTTTTAAATCGGCTTCGGGCAGAACCACCGTGCCAATGTCACGTCCTACCATCACCACGCCGCCGCGCTGACCGATCCGGCGTTGTTGTTTGCTCATCGCATTCCGCACGCCGCGATATGCCGACACGACCGAAACATTTGCATCCACTTCAGGCTGACGCGTTTCCCACGTGACATCTTTTCCCTCGACGATCACATCGCAGGCGCGTCCATCCGGTTTTGAAGCGGGAGCGACATCAATTTGAATTTTCTCCGCCAAATCGGCAACCGCTGATTCATCCCGAAGATTCATACCGCGTTGTAATGCAATCCACGTCACGGCGCGATACATCACGCCGGTGTCAAAAAAAAGATAACCTAGCGAATCAGCCAGCCGCCGCCCGAGCGTGGATTTGCCCGAAGCGGCTGGCCCATCAATTGCAATAATTTTTGGAGAGGCTTTCGTCATCGAATATAAATTTCAAATGTCACGGCTTCGTTCCCTTCGTATCGAGGAACAAATCGTTGCGCGCCCAAAAAATAATTGTCTCCGTGCTTTGCGGCATTTGATGATACGCCAGCCACGTCATCCAATCGGACGCGGTAGCATTCTCCCACAACGGTCCCTGTCGCCAAACAAATGATTCGCCGCGATACGCCGCAGCCAGTTTTGGATTATTCTGATCCGTTGTAATCACAAATGGCGGCGAAGCCGATGCCCCTAGTGAGTTGATCATTGAAATCTGATGTCCGCGCAGAAGCCACTCGAGCGCGGGCGAATCAAGGCCGATGATGGTGATCGGCTGGGCGTTGATATTATCCAAGCTCCAATCTGACAAATCGTTCGTGGTTGACAAAAGTAAAGCCGCTTGCGCCGGAGTCTTATCGGCTGTCCACATCTCCTGACCCAGCGTCACGCGCATGTTCGCCGCGCCGAGCATCGCGCCGAACGAATAGATTCCCAACGCCACCG
>JBAUMB010000086.1:0-2065 GCA_049578465.1 Anaerolineales bacterium | reverse complement strand
GATTCCTTCGATGGCGATATTGACCACTGCCGCACGTTCGCTCATCACGCCGCATAGTGCGGCCAGCGCAATCGGTGTGGCGCTGATCAAGGTGGTGCCGAGCATTCCCACCAGGCTGAACGAATTATCTTGAGTGGCCCAAACCAGAAAAGATATTACGAAACAAAAAACCGCGGTACTGACCAGCCAGCCCGTAAAACGTGTGCCGCGGATTAATTCCCAGAGACCCAGTAAAACCGTAACGCCAATCAATATATATAATGTCGGTTGGACGGGTAAGACGAT
Source organism: Anaerolineales bacterium (assembly GCA_049578465.1). GTDB lineage: Bacteria > Chloroflexota > Anaerolineae > Anaerolineales > Villigracilaceae > Fen-1038. The sequence goes on along the minus strand of JBAUMB010000086.1, from coordinate 1,780 downwards.
ATTTGGAATCTGGATCGCTTTATCAGGTCCGGAAAGATTGGTTCCGAAAGTCGCAGTTTGACCGGGTTTGGTGTTTTCGATAAATAAGGCGAATATCAGCAATGCCATCACGAGCAACGATATGCCAAAGGTGATACGTCGTCGATTGTCGGAAATGGTTTGATTTTGGAGAAGCGATTGAGTTGTCATGTTGTTCTCGTTTGTTCGGGCTACTGACCCCAGCCGCGCGTGAGCACCGTCTGTTCAATGCGAATATTGCGCAAACGATATAGCCAGCGGATGATTTCCGGCGCGGCGACAAAGATGATGATCAGGCTTTGGATGACTGAGATGATGTCAATGGGAATGCCTGCCAGGGATTGCATGCTGGTCGCGCCGCTGCGCAGGATGCCGAAAAGGAGTGCCGCCAGTACGACGCCGACTGGATGACTATTCCCCAACAATGCTAATGCAATTGAGTCATAGCCGTATCCGGCTGAAAAGCCCTGCCCAATCCAATGGTCGGTGCCTAGCACTTGGGCCGCACCTGCCAGACCCGCCAGCGCCCCGCTCATTGCCATGACCAGGACGAAGTTCTTGACGATGCTCATGCCCGCATATTTGGCCGCATTCGGGTTGGATCCTACTGCCCGAACTTCAAAGCCCAAGGTAGTCTTGAATAAAAACCAATAGACTAATGCCGCAACTGCCAGGCCCAAGAAGAAGCCCCAGTTGAATCTTAAAGGCGCGGGGAAAAAGCGCGGCAACTCGGCGGTCGTTTGAATCGTCGGTGTCACCGGCCGGTAACCGGGAGCTTTCATAGGACCATTCAATAACCAGTCCGTCAAGAGGAACGCGATGTAGTTCATCATGATGGTGTTGACCACTTCATGCGCACCAAACCTGGCTTTGAGGTATCCTGGAATAGCGCCCCAGATTGCACCTGCCAGCGCTCCGCCCAGCAGTGCCAACGGCAAATGAATATACCATGGCAAAGTGGTGATACTGTATCCAACGAACGCCGAACCTAATGCGCCTACATAAAATTGGCCCTCAGCGCCGATATTGAAAAGTCCGCAACGGAAACCCAAAGCAACTGCCAGCCCAGCAAAAATATAAGGCGTGGCAGTAACGAGGCTATTTGTGAATGGATAAATTGCTTTATATAACTGAACAGTTTGGCCGGTAGAAAAATAATTCTGGAATGCGGCAACCATTTCTTTCGGATTCCCGATCGCTCCCAGGAATAGCGCGCCGTAAGCGGTTGCTACTGCACTCCATGTGGCCGAAAAAGCTTTTAGCGGTGATTGAAAAAAATGACTCCATGCAGTTAATGCATCCACATTGGTAATTGCAATGATCACCGCGCCTGCCAATAATCCGGTAAATACTGCCAGCGCAGGCAGAAGCACACTATTTACTAAAGTCGAAGTGCGTCTTCCATCTTGTTGATTTATCTTTTTGACTTTGTCTTCTGTCACAGGAGCCTCCTAAAAAACGCGTTCCACTTCATTGGCACTCTCAGTTTGAGCGGCGGCTTTCTGCGCTTCGGATGGATGAATCCCGGCCATCAACAAACCTAGATATTGCTTGCTGGCCTGGCCTGCTTCGACGATTTCCATGATCTGCCCGCGATACATCACGGCGATGCGATCTGAAAGCGCGATGATTTCATCCAACTCGGACGATACCACCAGAACCGCTGTGCCCGCATCGCGCTTTTCAATGATGCGGTTATGGATATATTCAATGGAACCGACATCCAAGCCGCGTGTGGGTTGCGACGCGATCAATAATTGAG
>JBAUMB010000085.1:0-9442 GCA_049578465.1 Anaerolineales bacterium | reverse complement strand
GTCCATGAGGGGCTCCTTGGAATGCTTGTTTTCGCAAATCCAAGTTTATCCCATTGAGCCCCTTATCCCGAACTCAGGTTAATAAGATTGTTAACTCCCATCCATTGACAGCGCAAATAAAGGGGTGTAAAAAGATACCGACTGGTCGGTATTTCTGTCTCAGCCCAAACATCTCCTAAAACGAGATAGCCAACGAAAGGAACTATGCAACAACGCAGCGAAGAGACACGCGCTCGAATCTTAGAATCAGCGGTCAAGTTATTCTCCGAGCGCGGCTTCAATGCCGCCAGCGTGGATGATATTTGCGAGGAAGCGGGAATTAGCAAAGGCGCGTTCTATCATCACTTTGAAAGCAAGCAGGCGCTTTTTTTGGCATTGCTGGATGGCTGGCTGAAAACAATTGATAGCGCCATCGAAGCCTCCAAAGATAAAACCGCGCCCGAAACATTCATGCAAATGACCGAAGCCTTCCCGTATATTTTTGAAACAGCAGGCAATCATTTGCCGATGTTCATGGAGTTCTGGCTGCAAGCCAGCCGCGATGAAAAAATCTGGCAAGCCAGCATCGCGCCGTATCGCCGCTATCATAAATATTTTACATCACTGATCAAAAAAGGCGTGGACGAAGGTTCATTCGTGGATGTTGATCCGCAAATCGCGTCGCGCTTGATCATCTCAACGGCAATGGGATTGCTATTGCAGAGTCTGCTCGACCCTAAAGGCGCGAAATGGGAAAAGGTAGCGCGTGAAAGCACGACCATGTTATTAAATAGTTTGATAAAGAAATGAGACAAGCAAAATGATTTTAGTGACTGGTGCCACAGGTCACATTGGCAATGTGTTGGTAAGAAAACTTATCGAACGCGGAGAAAAAGTCCGGGTGTTGATTTTGCCCGGAGAAAGCCGCGCCCCGCTTGCGGGTCTGAAAGTCGAGGCGATGGAAGGCGATGTGCTCGATACCACTTCCCTATTCAAAGCGTTCCAAGGCGTGCGCGGAGTCTTTCATCTCGCCGGAATCATTTCTATCATGCCCGGGGAAAATCCTTTCGTGCGTAAAGTCAATGTGGAAGGCACGCGCAATATTCTTCAGGCTGCGAAAAAAATGCGCTTGAAGAAGTTGGTGTACACGAGTTCGATCCATGCCATTCAACGAATCGAAGATGGCATGATTGACGAAAGTCTGCCATATGATTTAAATAATCCGTACGGTGAATATGATCGCTCCAAAGCGGAGGCGACACTCGAAGTTCAAGAGGCGGCTCAGGCGGGACTGGAAGCGGTCATCGTTTGCCCAACCGGAGTCATCGGTCCCTATGATTTCCGCGGCTCGATGATGGGCGCGGTAATCCACGATGCGGCGTTTGCCAAACCGACTCTCTATGTAGACGGCGCCTATAACTTTGTGGATGTGCGCGATGTTGTCAATGGAATGATCGCGGCGTTTGACAAAGGTAAGCGCGGCGAAAGTTATATCTTATCGGGACAAAAAATTTCGGTGCGATATTTGCTCGAGACCGTGCGCGAGATCACGGGAAAACATTTCTTCCAAATGAAAGTGCCATTTGACTTGGCAGAGTTCGCGGCACGCTTCACGCCGTGGTATTACCGTCAATCAAAATCCACGCCGCGCTTCACGCCATATTCATTGGAAGTTCTGCAAAGCAATTGCAACATCAGCCATGACAAGGCGACGCGCGAACTGGGTTATGCCCCGCGCACGATCTATGTAACCATTGCGGATACCGTGAAATGGTTTTTTGAGAATCATCATTTGCTAACGGAAAGCTAAAGGAGATAGAAATGAAAATCGTTACCGATTGCGCCGCGGACTTGTCGGCAGAAGAATTAAAAGAATTTGGAATCGAACAAGCTCCGCTTTACATTCAATTTCCCGAAGGTGAAGTCAGCTCGATTGATATTTCAGCGGACGCGTTTTATGATCGGCTCGAAGCGATGCGACCAAATATTCCCGGCACAGCCATGGCTTCCAGCGGAATCTTCGCAGAGATTTATCGCAAGGTCGCGAAGCTTGATAAAAATATTTTTTCACTTCACATTTCATCCGGCTTGAGTGGAACGATCAACGCGGCGCGCGCCGGCGGCGACGAAGCCAAGCCCGAAGCGAACGTTGATTTTTGGGATACGCTGACGTTATCCGGCGGCGAACGCTTTCAGGTCATCAGCGCCGCGCTCGCCGCGAAAGCCAATTGGACCATGCAAGCCATCCAAGAACGACTCGCAAAAATCCGCGAGAAGACCGAAGTGATTTATACGCTCGATACGTTGGAATATCTGGCGCGCGGCGGACGCATCGGACGCGTCAAAGCGATGGCTGGCGCGATCCTGCATCTTAAGCCCGTCATCCGCGTCGATACGGACGGCAAATACAGCACGGTCACCACCGCGCGCACGATTGGCAAAGGCATGTCGGCGATCACAGAACATCTCTTAAATAAATATTCCAATGCGCCGTTATGGGTAACGGTTTTGCACGGACGCTTTGCGGATAAAGCCGAAGAATTATCGAATGAACTCAAGGAAAAATTGAACATCGCCAAACTTGAAGTGATGCGCATCTCGCCCGTGTTGGGAGTCCATACCGGACCCGGCATCGTCGGCGCGGCGGTAGTGCCCGTTGAAGTGATGGATGGTTTGATGTAAGGCATTCAAACTATTGCAGTTCACCTCTTGACAAATAGACAATTATCTATATAATACACATCGAAGGTTATCAATATGACTGCTGTAGATGCCGTGTTATTTGCCAAAGCCATCGCCGACGAGACTCGTCAGAAGATCATGAGTCTGTGCTGCTGCGACTCGCTCTCGGTTAACGAGATCGTCGAGAAGACGCACGTCACGCAACCCACCGTCTCGCATCATCTCGCCATTCTGCGCGAGGCGGGATTGGTCAATGTGCGCGAGGAAGGCAAACAAACTTTTTATTCGTTGAATCAGGATCGCATGGTAGCTTGTTGTGGACACTTGATGATCAAGTTCGCACCCGAAACCAAGACCACCGAAAAGCTCGTCAAAATCGTAAGCTAAAAAGAGCGGACGTTTGTCCTGAGGACACGTCCTTTCTTTTTGCCCAAACACATAGATACATGTCTATTTGAGAAAGGAGGTGAATGCGATGATTGAATTATCGGTAATCCCTGATTGCGATTGCAGTGATGGATGCTGTGGCGGCGGTTGCTGCTAATCGCTCACTTAAACAAAAAGTCTCCTGAGTTTTCAGGAGACTTTTTGTATCTGCTGGTTGTTTCAATCAGCAGATACAACTTGCGCGGCTGGCAGTGCATCGTGATCCGGAAGCATCGCTTCCGCATTACGGATAGCAGGAACAAAATATCCAGCAACACCAACGATCAAAATTCCAATTCCGCAGATAAAGATCAGGAGCGACATTCCGCTTCCGGGTCCCGACCCGAAAACGGGCGCGAAGAAACGAGCAAATCCACTCGTTTGATTCTTCATCATCGGCTCGAGCACAAAATCCGATAACGTTCCGCCGATAATTGGCGAGATCGGATTCGAGAACCACGCGATCAGCCGTCGAGCCGAGAAAACGCGTCCTTGCAAATCCGGCGCGACCTTTGCCTGCCAGATGGCTTGATTCGAGCCATTGACCAGCGGAATAAAAAGTCCACCCAATAAAACTGCCGGAATCCAAACAGGCAAGCTGTGTCCCAAGCTGAAAATAATATTGCCGAGCACTGCGGTGGCAATCCAGCCAAACAAAACGCCATGCGTTCGTTTTTTGAATCCACCCCAGGCGCTCATTGCAATGCCGCCAACCACCATGCCAATCGATGCCGCCGATTCGACCGAGCCGAGGATGATCGTGTTTTGACTCGTACGCGCCAAAAGCATCGGCGCTAAAACCGTAAAACCGATTCCAGCAAATAGATTCCCAAAGAAGAAAACAATTTGTAATCCGAGCAAGCTAGGACGCGCAAAAATATATTTGAAACCGAACGAGGCTTCCTTCCAAAAACTACCTTTGGATTCATTGCCTTCTGCCGTATGCGGCGGCTGCGGCACAAAGACCAACGCCAAGGCAAAGATGGCTGTCCAAAATGTGATCGAGTCGATCAAAAGGATTCCGCCGATTTGAATGATCGGAATCAGCGCGCCCGCCAAGAACGGCGAAAGCACGCCGGGTCCCGCTTCAATCAACGACATCATGCCGTTGGCGCGTCCGTATTGCTCTTTGGAAACCATCGTGCTGATCGCGGCGGAATACGCGGGCCATTGAAACGTGGTGCCGATCCCCGAAACCGCGACGGCAATATAAATATGCCAATATTGTAGATGACCTGTGGCAAATAAGATGAACAGGGACAGCGTGGCAATTCCACCGGCAATATCGCTGACCATCATCATCAGCTTGCGGTTATAGCGATCCACCATCACGCCCGCGATCGGCGACATGATCAGGAACGGTGTGATATAAGCCACTTGCACGAATCCCATTGCCGTGGCGGAATGAGTCTGCTGATACATATAAATCGTCATGGCAAAGGACGTCATGCCGCTGGCAAGCACCGAAATAATCTGCCCAATCCAGACGACGCTAAACCCGATCATCCCGCTTAGACGCGGCTTGGCTTGTGGTTGTGTTTGCATTCTCACCTCATAAGATAAACGAGTCCGAAGCTATTGACTTCGGACTCGTTTTATTTTACTTCTTTTTCGTTTAGGTATTTTCAGGAGATTCGCCGATAAATCGAACCGACAATAACGCACCGACACTTGGAATTGCAAGATAAACAGAGCAAGCCAACAGCATCGCACCCGCCAACAGAAACATGGGCGCGACACTCCAATGCAACATGGCGCCCGCAATCGCCTGCGAGAGCGGCATCAAACCCAAGTTGGCAAGCAGAATCATACTCATCAATCGTCCGAGCATTTCTTTCGGAGTACTGCGCTGTAAACCGGTGATCAATAAAATACCGATATAGCCATTGAGCACTCCCAAAATGAACAGATCAACCGTTGCAAGCGCGGTGATATTGATCCATACTATGGCGCCGAGTCCTAAGCCGAAAATTGCAAACATCACCACGATCAAAACTTTGAACAGCCTTTGTGATAATTTCGGCAAGGCGCCGGAAAGAATGATGCCGAGCAAATTGCCGCCGGCATAACCGGAGATGATCAAACCAAAAGCCGCAGCGCCTTGAGGAAAACGCGTATTCGCAAGATATGGCACGCCCACTTCAATCGGTCCGCCAAATGCAAAATTGGCAACTGCAATCAGAATCAACATCGCGCGCAGAGCCGGATCTTTGAACATAAAAGCGATTCCCTCACGAATGGATTCAAACATGTTAACCGCTTCGCTCTTTTGAATTGCATTAATAACTTCTCTTCCAGTTTTCATCATCCACAAGGTGACTACTGAAACCAAGAAAGTGAGTGCGTCGAATGCCATTGCAATCGCGACGCCCATTTTCACATCATGGAACGCCGCGATCATGACTCCGGCGAGGGCGGGTCCCACAAAACTGATCAGTGACATACTCCCCTGCATCACTGAATTCCCAGCTTGGAGATCTTCCGATGGGACCAGATGCGGCGTCATGGACATCGAAGCCGGTTCGAACGCACCCGAGACAACTCCCGCGATGAAGCTATAAACATAGATCATCCAAATCTGCAAAGTTCCGGTCAACACTTGCACTGCCAGCAAAGCCGAAATGAAAAGTCGAATGAAATCTGAAATCAACATCACGCGTCGCGGTGAGATGCGGTCTGTGATCGCACCGCCGATCAAAATAAAGATCCCACGCGGAATCCCGCCAACTGCTAGAACGATGCCGAGCGCTAGCGGATCGCCGGTCATTTTCAATACCAGCCACGACATGGCAATAAAATGGAATTGATCGCCCAGCAAGGATGTGCTTTGTCCAATCCAAAGAAGCAGGAAGTCGCGAATCCCAAGCACGCGTTTCATTGGATTATCCGCGACAACAGGTTGAGAAATTGATTCAGTCATAACTATTTATTTAGATATATTGCGAACCCAATATTTGTGTCCTTGATTACAAAATCTTTAAATCCTGTCTGTGAGATATAGGATTCAAATTCTTCCTTAGAGTAAGCAGCTTGCCTTTGGATTGCACCAGCAATATATGCCATTACTCCTTTTAATCCCATATTTTCCGCAACTGTTTTCGTCACCTTCATTGATGCTTTTCTGTTCAAGTCTATAATCAGGGCCGTGCTGTCTGGCTTTAACACCCTATGCATCTCTTCCAAAGCTTTAAGCGGCTCCTTGAAGTTTTTAAATGCAAGGACGCAAATTATAAAGTTGAACATATTCTCATGGAAAGGCATGTTAGAAACATTTCCTTGTTGAAAGTCAATATCAACGCTCGCTTCTTTTGCATTTCTATTGGCAATTTCTACAAGGTCTTTACTTAGATCCATTCCGGTAATTTTATAGTTCCCCAATTTAGATAGCTCGATTGAAAGATAGCCAGCACCCGGCGCTATTTCAAGCACAGAATCCCCGTCTTTGATATGCTTGACTACCTCATTTGCTTGCATCTTCATCTCTCCCATACGATGTTGACGAGTTAGCTCGTCATACATCTTTGCTTTTGCACCCTCAATTTCCAAATCTTGGTAACGTCTGAAAAATTTCATCATGACAATATTTCCTAATGCAACTTATTCCACATAAATCTCAACATGCTCGCCGTCTTCATCATCGGTGACGTCAATGATCTTGCCGGTCACGCCGGAGCGCAACGCATCCATCACGGACGACATATCCACGCCTTCCACTTCGGGCGCGAAATGTGCGCCGATCTTCAGGCCCGCGTCGATGAGACCCAACGGAATCTGAACCGCGGCTTTCGAGCGCCCCGTAGCGATATCGGTCACGCGGATGCGAAGCCAATGTCCCGCCGCCGCCGACCGTGACGAATTCGCCATACCCGAGCGGCGTCCCTCGCTCAATGCCGATAGTAATTTGGCGCCATCTTCCGCGCTGATCTTTCCATCTTCAATCATCTTCAAAATTTTCATACGTTCTTCTGCGTTTGCCATTTGTTCCTCCTACCCGATATAAACCTGCACATGTTCACCGTGCTCGCCTTCATCCACATTCACGATCAACGGTTCATTCGCCGATATGCTCTTCGATAACATCTCAATAATCTCATCGATGTTGGCTTGTCTCAAGCCTTCGATGTTGTTTCCGAAATTGTGCAAGAACCAACTTGCGAGTCCGAGCGGAATCGGAAAACTAAGCGTGATGTGACGCGGTCCATCGCTGCCATCCGCTTGCTGCACATTCACGTACAACCAGCGCGACGTACGCGAACTTGCGAACAACGCGATCATTAAAATCCCCACGATCAGCGGAAGCCATGCAAAGTAAAACCAAAATCCGTAATTGGATGCATTGACTAATGCATACATCCAATAAGAAGATAGCACAGTGATCAATACACCGATCCACAATGGGATTTGCCAAAGTCGATGCGCGCGTCGCGCGACTTCTTCAAACTCAGGCGCGTCCGGCTTCGTTGAATCTGATTCCGCTTCGGGTCCGGATGAAGAGGCGGGCGCGGCTTCGATGATCTCCATTTCCACGGATGATTCATCCAGCACTTTCATCAACTTCATTGCTTCATCCGCGCTGATCTTTCCATCCTCAATCATCTTGAGAATCTGTTGCCGCTCTTCAGAAGACATTACTCGCCTCCTTCAAGTGCCGCCAACAACTTGTCCGCTTGTTCGGATGTGATTTTCTTTTCTTGCAGCATCTTCAAGATTGCCATGCGTTCTTCATCAGACACGGGTTGGTTTGTATTTGCTGATTCAGAATCATTCAAGCCAAAATTCCAAACGCGTGAAGATGGGTCGCGCGGAGGAATAGGTTGTCCAGCATGATGCATCTTTAATTGTTCAATATTTTGCATTCTGGATTCCAAATGAGCAGAATGAGCCTTACGCAGTTTTTGTTCAGCTTCTCGAATTTTACGATCAGCGCGACGCATCGCTTCATCAACTTTCCGTTGAACCTTTGCTGAAATATCGGCTCCAACTTTTCCGCTTTGCGCGCCCACTGTAACCTTGCGGACGTTTTCAGTCTGTGTCTCGCCGCCGATCACACCTTCAAGTGAAACTTCACCGGTGATGTTCTGCAACAAAACATCACCACCGACAAAAGAAACTTCAACGTTGCCATCCAAATTTTCCGCTTTCAAATCACCGCCGACATAACTAATGGTCAGGCTTGCGCCGCGCGGCACAGAAACTTTTAAGTCGCTTCCACAAGATAAAGTAACTTCATCGCCATCTTGTTCAATGCGGGGCGAATCGTCACTACGGGCTTCAAGGTCGGCGCGTTCCCAACCTTCAACGCTCAAATCACCGCCAACATTTGTGATCTCAATTTCGGGTTTGGTTCCCAAAGATAAAGTTTGAGTGGTCATGGTTTACTCCTCGCCGCGCAACATGCGCATGGCATCGTCCGCTGAAATTTTTCCAGCATCCAAATCTTCGAGAACGGAATGCCGCTTCTCTTCGCTAACATCCGGCGAATCATCTTTGCCGGGTTCAAAGCCCATGGCGCGGATGGTTTCGTGCAGACGATTACGAATCGTTGGATACGATAAATTCAATTCCCCCTCCATGCGATTGATCTTGCCTTCGCATCGAACAAAGGTTTTGACAAATTCAATTTGCTCAGCGGTCAAACCTGGAAAGGCGCTGTTTTCAAAACGCCCTTCGATCACTGTATCACACGTATCACAATGATAACGAGCCACTGACAAATTGTCTCCGCATGCAGGACATTTATTTAGAGAAGGTTTCATTTCTTTGCCTCATTAATGGAGATAAAGTTGTGGATTTCATAATCATCATTGAGTCGGTCACGATAAAACATAACAGCCTCCTTCACTCTCAATCTTTATCAGTTTTAATAGTATTATATTCAATATATTTATTTTGTCAAGTATTATTATTAATAAAATCAATATATAATTTGATTTTATAGAGTATGTATTTGTTTTTATTGATCTCCTTGATTTAAATCCTCAAAATTAACGAAATTTAGGTGAGCAAAGCCTACGAACAAGAATCCATCAAAGTCTTGACATCGAACGCATGTTCAGGTATCATTCATAGCACAAATGAGCGGTTTATGATTCTAAAAATAGAATCACTTTGGCTCAGGAGGCACAAATGATGATGGTTCGAAAAAGCAAAGGATTGGGCGAACGCCACCAAAAAATTCTGGAATTTATTCAGGAATATCAACGCGAATATAAGCACCCACCCTCCATCCGCGAGATTGGCGAGAGCTGCGATATTTCATCCACCTCGGTCGTCAATTATTATCTTGATCAACTCGAGAAGAACGGTTATATCGAACGCGATCGAAAAATTTCGCGCGGCTTACGCGTCACTGGCG
>JBAUMB010000084.1:0-4124 GCA_049578465.1 Anaerolineales bacterium | reverse complement strand
AAGTCCCATCAATTTTTTGGTCAACCTCATTTGCGGGCTGATTGCTTATTGCCGCAAGCCCAAGAAGCCTTCCCTGGGTTTAGGCTCTTTGCCTACTCTCATCGCCTAACCCGAACTGACGTTATATTAAGGATTGGAGACAGCCATGGATAACAATACTCTCAACGTTATAATTGGCACACTTTCGGGTTTCATTATTGCGTTTTTGGCTGAGCCCGTAAAAATCTATTTCCAAAACAGAAGCAGAAAAGAAAATATTCAATCTGCGATATATGGAGAAATGTTTCATAATTATGTTACGCTAAAATCCTTTGTCGCCGAGACAAATACCGCAGAGGACATAGAGAAATTCACAAAGTTCTTTAAATATTCTGTCCGAACAGAGTGTTATAAATTTGCATTGTCACAGGAAACAGCCCTCTTTTATCAGTTAACAGAATCTACTCCAATTAATGGAATGTATGCTTTTCTTTTGGGAGTGTTAGATTTCTCGACTGAAGAAAAGAATAAGAAACAGTTTGATCCTGAACAACTAGCGAGTCAATATCTTGAGGCATTTAGTTCGGCAGTAGAGATTAGAATTATAAAGAAAAATATACTCCAGAAAAGTATAGGTAAAAAAACTTTTCAGGTTTTCTTTAAGTCCTAAAGAATTATCTGTTTATGTCCCTCATCACTGTTTCCTCCCTCACCAAATCTTTCGGCGCGATTGACCTTTTCACCAACATCAGCTTCACGGTGGCGAAAGGCTCACGGCTCGCGCTGGTCGGTCCCAACGGCGTAGGCAAGACAACGCTCTTGCGAATCATTGTCGGCGCGGACGAAGCTTCGTCCGGAGAAGTGCATCGCTCGCGCGGCACGCACATCGGATATCTTCCGCAAGAAGCCGATTTCGAAATGGTCGGCACGCTGTGGGACGCGTGTCATTCGGTCTTCGACGAATTGATTCGGATGCAGGAACAATTGCATCAACTCGAATCGCAAATGGCAACACACGCCGATGAAGTGATGGAACGTTATGGAAAACTTCAGGAAGAATTTGAGCGGCGCGGCGGATATACATATTCCACGCGCATCAAGCAAGTGCTGACCGGTCTCGGCTTCGATGAAGCGGATTACACGCTTTCACTCGATCATCTTTCGGGCGGACAGCGCACGCGCGCCTATCTTGCTAAATTGTTGTTATCGAATCCCGATTTGTTGTTGCTCGATGAACCGACAAATCATCTTGACATTACCGCCGTCGAATGGCTGGAAAGTTATCTGGCGCAATGGGATGGCGCGGCCGTTGTCGTTTCGCATGATCGTTATTTTCTCGATAAAGCCTGCAATGTGATTCTCGAAATGCATCCCGGCGCGTTCGAGTTGTATCACGGAAATTATTCGGCGTATCTGCATCAGCGGCAGGAACGCGCGGATAGACGACAGGAGATTTTCGAGAGCGAACGCGACAAACTATTAAAGGATATGGAATACATCAAGAAAAATATTGCGGGGCAAAATGTTCAACAAGCCAAAGGCAAACTGCGACGGCTCACACGCATTGTGCAAGCCATCGAGCAGGTCGGCATGGACGCGGTGCTCAACACCAATTGGTCGCAGTTGGATGTCGAAACCACCACGAGTCCGTTCGGTGTGGAAGAAGCCGAGAAGCATGTGCGCGCCTTGCGTTCGCCGGTTCGCACGCTGCCGCATTTGCATTTGAAACTCGGTTCGCAAAAACGTTCCGGCGATTTGGTGATTCGCTCGCGCGAGCTGCAAGTCGGTTATCCCGATAAACTTTTATTCCGCGCGCCGGATATCGAATTGCGTCGAACGGATTGCGCGGCGTTGATCGGACCCAACGGCGCAGGCAAGACAACATTTCTGAAAACCATTCTCGGTCAGACCGAGCCGTTGGCGGGTGAGGTGATTCTCGGAGCGAGTCTCAACGTCGGATATTTCGCGCAAGCGCACGAAGGATTGAATCCAAATAAAACTCTGATCGAAGAAATTGATTCGATCATGCCGAATTGGCTGCCGGGACAAATCCGTGATTACCTCGGCAGATATTTATTCAGCGGCGAGGACGGGTATAAGAAAGTGTCCATGCTTTCGGGCGGCGAGCGCGGACGACTCGCATTGGCGAAACTCGCGTTGCAAGATACGAATCTTTTATTGCTCGATGAACCGACCAATCATTTGGATATTCCATCGCAGGAAGTTTTGGAAGCAGTGCTCGATGATTATGCCGGTACGATTTTGCTCGTGACGCATGACCGCTATTTGGTGGACGCGTTGGCAACGCAAATTTGGGAAGTGAACCCGGATGAAAATCAGATGACCGCCTTCAACGGCACGTATTCGCAGATGAAAGCGGAACGCGAAAAGGAAGTCGCACGCTCGGTAGCTACGACATCGTACTCGAAGAGTATTTCCGAATCCCGAATCTCGACTCCCGTTAAATCAAAAACGCAAAACGCAAAGAATAAAGATGAACGCCGACGACTTGCTCAAGTGCAGGAACTTGAAAACACCATCGCTGAATTAGAAAAAGATTTGTCGAACCTGACCGCGCAGTTGGAGAGTCCGCTGGTGAATGCAAATGAAGTGGTAAAGATCAGTAAAGAATACGAGCGGATTCAAAAAGAGATGGATGTGAAGTTGGCTGAGTGGGAAGGATTACAAGGATAAAATGCGTGGATTCTTTGAGAGCCTAATCGTATTTTGGAAACCTGATGTGGAATTTATTTCATCACTTTCAATAAATACCTGCCAAAACAGATTAGAAGATTTGGGCGCTAAAACTTCTGCGGGTGGATGGCCCTGGACACCCATCGACAAAATACCAATCCACTTTTTCTTGAAAGGCAGAGATTATTCTTTCTGGAAACAAGGACCCGCAATATCAGGAACTTTGAAAGAGATTAAAGAAGGAACAAAAGTCACAGGTTATTTTGGACCACCAAAGCGTTACTCAAGTGTTTACAGCTTTTTCTTTTTTTTGCTGTTCTTTCTCTTTTACGAAAAAGATTTTGTGAGTGCATTCTTTTTGCTTCTTGCTTTGTTTCTACTCATAGGTTTTATTTATTCTGATTGGTCTTCTTGGGAATCGCTGGAAAGCAAGCTCATTCAAAACTTAAAATCTTGGAAAAGAGATTTTTGATTTGGAAAGGAGGCAAACATATCTTGGAAGAATCAACAACGAAGCGAAAATTGATTTCAATCGAAAATCTAAAATCATCAATCTAAAATTTTAGGTCTCCGCCATCTCCAACGGCTCGACGTGCACGGTCACATCGGATTGCGGCAGTAGCTTCTGTACTTTTCTTTCGATCTTCTCGGTCATCGTGTGGACTTCATTCAAAGTAGTTTCTCCATCCATCGTCACATGCAAATCCACAAACCACGTCGCCCCTGATGGACGAATGCGCACTGCATGGCAATCGTGAACGCCTTTCATCCGTCCAACCTCGGCGATAATTTTTTCGATCATGCCTTTCGGCGCGGTATCGAGCAATCCATTGATAGTGCGCCAGCCCAATTCACCGCTGACGAAGATCACGATCAACGCCACGAACATGGCGGCAATCGCGTCCGCTTCGGACATCCAGCCGAGTCCCGGAATCGAGCGGGCGAGTGTCACGCCGATGAGGCCGAGAATCACCACGCTCGACGACCAGATGTCGGTCGAGAAGTGAAGCGCATCCGCTTCAAGCGCCTGCGAATTATATTTCTTGGCGGCGCGAGATAGAATCCGCGAGCGTGTGAAGTCAATCGCAATAGATGTTCCCATCACGATGAATGACCAAATCGAAACCTCGATCACCGCTTTCTTGAAGAATAAACGATCCACCGCTTCGTTGATAATCCAAGCCGAGGTGAGGAGCAATAGTATGGCTTCGAACAACGCTGAAAGATTTTCGATCTTGCCGTGACCGAAGTTGTGTTCTTTATCTGCCGGTTTATCCGCCATGCGGACAGCGAAAAGAGTCATCAGCGCCGCAGCGAGGTCGAGCGCGGAATGCGCGGCTTCCGCTAAAATGCCAAGTGAATTGGTCAGCACGCCGACGATGATTTTGAAAGTAGTCAGCGCGATGGCGAAGAGCACCGAACTTAACGCGGCAGAGCGTTTTTCTTGTTGA
>JBAUMB010000083.1:0-11436 GCA_049578465.1 Anaerolineales bacterium | reverse complement strand
GTATAGATTCGACTCTTTCATTATACAAGTTATTTTCTCTTAAAGGCGCCCAGCAGCGTACTCGTCTTTCCTAAGAAAATTCACAATCGATTTCCAAATTTGAGATTACTCCCCTGTGCATTTCTTGAAGTGTGCAGGGGAGCAGTCTTAAACCGGCTGCTCAATCTAATTTGGCACTCTAAATACATTTACGAGTGCTAGGAGGTATGTCCGTATGGACTTCTATTTTGAAAACGACAACGCTCTCAACCTCGGCACACCCACGCAGAAGTTTGAGAACAATCTAGCCGCCATTCGTATTGCGAAAGAACTCAGCGCATCCGGGCGCGCCGCTTCTGCAGATGAACAAGCCATCCTTTCTCGTTATGTGGGCTGGGGCGATTCCGCCCTACTCCGCCAATTCACGGCTTCCAGTGAAATCGATCAACTACTCACGGATGATGAGCTGCGCGCGGCGCGCGCTTCCTCGCTCAACGCTCATTACACTGCACTCCCTGTGATCAACGCGATGTGGGAGGCCTTGGCCCATCTGGGCTTCGGCTCCACTCACTTTCGCATGCTCGATCCATCTGCAGGTGTGGGCCATTTCAAATCCGCGATGCCTACCGGATTACGCCAGCAAGCTGAGTGGACCGAAATCGAATTGGATGCACTCAGCGCGTCCATCCTGAAACTGCTCCATCCCCAAAGCAGAGTCTTTGCTCAAGGGTTTGAAACAGTCGACTTCCCGAACGGATGGTTCGACTTGGCGATCTCCAATGTTCCGTTTGGGGATTATGGAGTTGCAAGCCGACATCTTCCCCCTCAACTACGCAAGACCATTCACGACTTCTTCTTCGCCAACACGGTTGCCCTGCTGCGTCCCGGTGGAATCTTGGCGTACATCACGTCACACTACACGCTCGATAAAAAAGATACATCTGTACGCTGTTGGATCGCTCGTCGCCTTAATCTGCTGGCTGCAGTGCGCCTGCCCGAAACCGCTTTCAAAGCCAATGCAGGTACGGAGGTTGTCACCGACATCCTGTTCATGCAGAAGCGCAATGAAGAGTCGAAGGAGATTCCGGTGTGGGTTGAGACCGATGTTTTCACTACCCCGCAAAACCCATACCGATCTGCGCGTCTCAACCAGTATTTCACACAACATCCCGAAATGGTGCTCGGCACTCAATCCATGAATGGCACGATGTACCATTCAGACGGTTACACTGTCGAGTCGGATGGCCGTGACCTTGGTCCCGCAATCCGGGATTCTTTGATGCGCGTTCTTCCCAAAGGCATCATGGTTCAGCCGGTCGAAGACAATGAAGATGATCGGCAGAAGGAACATGAGATTATAGTTTCCATCTCATCCTCCAGTCCCGCTGAGCAGGAACGTATGCAAGGCTTGAAGCTAATCTATGTTTCCGCCAAGAAACTACTTGAAGCAGAAACCAAAGGTGCGTCGCTGGTGGAAACATCCCAACTGCGCCTTGAATTGAATCAAACCTATAACGCCTTCACGGCAAAGTACGGCGCGATCAATAAGCCGAGCAATATTCGCCTGCTGAAAGACAGCTACGAAGCGCCCTTCCTGAAAGCCTTGGAAGAATACAACCCGACCTCGGCCACCGCAAAGAAGGCGGGCCTCTTTGAATCTGCGATGGTGCGTTCTACGCACAAAATGGAATCGCCCAACGTGGATGATGCCTTGTTGCTGTGCCTGGATCATACCGGCAAAGTGGATGTCGCCTACATCGCCAAACTCTGCAAACAGAACAAGGAGCATGTGATCGCACAACTCAAAGGCCGCATCTTCCGTTCGCCGGAAGGCAAATGGCTAATGGCGGATGAGTATCTCTCCGGAAACGTGCGCGAGAAACTGCGCGAAGCGAAAGCAGCAGCTGCGCTCGATCTATCATTCGAAGAGAACGTGACCGCATTGGAAAGCGCCATCCCGCTCAACCTTAAACCCGAACAGATCCGATCACCGATGGGCGCAGGCTGGGTGCCGACTCAAATGGTATCGCAGTTTCTTCTGCACCTGTTGAAGAAAGGACAATACAACATCACCTATATTCCCCACCTGGCACAATGGAACATCGAAGCTTCGTTTACGTATCAGGTTGCTCAAAGCGATTTGGTCAGCCGTTGGGGAACCCGCCGTATGAATGCCATCGAGTTGATCGATGCAGGGCTGAATGCCCGGACCGTCACCGTGTACGACGAAGGTCCGGATAAGAGCCGCGTCCTCAATCAAGTGGAAACCGTTGCGGCGCAAGCCAAGCTAGTCGAGATCAAAAGCGAGTTCGAACGCTGGCTGTGGGAAGATACAAACCGCGCCCAGGAACTTGCTGAGATCTATAATGAAAAATTCAATGCGTTTCGCGTCCGGGACTATGATGGCTCGCACCTGAGCACACCCGGCTTGAACCGCAGTATCACGTTACGGTCTCACCAGAAGAACGCCGTATGGCGCATTCTGCAAAGCCGCTCGACCCTCCTGCACCATGTAGTCGGGATGGGAAAAACATTGGCTGGGATCGTGGCAGCCATGGAATCCAAACGTCTCGGTTTCACCAAAAAGGCAATGATCGTGGTTCCCAACCATTTGGTATCGCAATGGCAATTGAGCGTGATGGCTTCCTATCCAGGCGCCAATCTGCTCGTGCCGAAACAAGACGATCTCAGCAAGAATAAACGCGGCGAGTTCTTGAGCCGCATCGCCACCAACGATTGGGACATTATCATCGTGCCCTTTTCGTCGTTCAAACTCCTGCCCGTATCTCAAGAAACGCTGGCGGATTTCTACCAGCGTGAGATCGACACTCTCACTGAGTACCTCGAAGAGTTGAAAGCGCAGGAAGGAAAATCCATCACACGCGCCTTGAAGGAGATCGAGAAATCCATCAAACGTTTCGAGGTCAAGTTGAAAAACTTGGGTGAGATGAAAAAGGATGACGACAAGACCATCACCTTCGAAGAGTTGGGCGTGGACATGCTGATCGTGGATGAATTCCACGGTTTTAAAAATTTGTTCTTCGGGACTCGCATGACCCGCATTGCGGGGTTGAGCAACTCCGATTCCCAACGCGCCTTTGATATGTTCATCAAATTCTCTTGGCTGCAGGAACACGGATGCAAGGTCGTGGGTCTGACCGGCACACCGGTTACCAACACCATCGCTGAACTGTTCACCATGCAGCGCTATTTCCAGATGGACACCTTGAAGGAACTGGGGTTGTCGCACTTCGACGCCTGGGCGAATCAATTCGCACTGGCCGAGCCGGGTTTGGAGATGACTCCCGATGGAGCCGGATTCCGTTTGAACACCCGCTTCCGCAAATTCGTGAACGTGCCGGAACTGATGAAGATCTGGTTTCAGGTGGTGGATGCGAAAGTCATCACGCCTGATTCTGGGATCGAACGTCCTGAACTTTATAACGACAAACCTGTGAAGGTGGTGTCGGATGGAGGGCAAGATCTGCTGGACTATGTTCAAATGCTCGCTAACCGGGCCGAGAAAATACGCGCCGGATTGGTAAAGCCGGAAGAAGATAACATCCTGTGCGTCATGAACGACGGACGAAAAGCTGCGCTCGATATGAGCCTGGTCCAACCTGCTTCACCCAACGCTCCCATGCCAAAAGTGGATGCATTGGTGGAGGCTGTGGCGAAGATCTTTCACGCAACGGCGCCGATCCAAGGAACGCAGTTGATCTTCTGCGATCTGGCGACACCAAAAGCAAAATCGTAGGGTATTTATCCTACTCCACAAAAAACACTCTGAGAGCGGACCGCAAGGTTCGCTCTCTTCTTTATATATTCTTTAGGAGGTATGTTAAATGAGCAAAAACGATGTGGATGATGACTTGGTTCTTGAATCGCAAGACGAAGAACTGGTTTCCATTTCAGTGGACACTGCCGAGGAACTTGCCATCACCACAAATATGTATTCCCAGATCCGCAAACGCCTCGCACTGCGCGGCGTACCGGTGGATCAAATCGCTTTTATCCACGACGCCAAGACTCCCGAAGCGCGTGCAAAATTATTTGCCGCGGTGAATAAGGGAACCATTCGTGTCCTGCTCGGCTCGACCGAGAAGATGGGCACGGGCATGAACGTGCAGGAACGCTGCATTGCCATGCACACGATCACCCCGCCTTGGCGTCCGGGCGACATCGAACAACAAGTCGGGCGCGTGCTGCGCCAGGGAAATCTATTCCCGCAAGTATTTCAATTCGTGCACATTACCGAAGGCTCCTTCGACGGGTATGTGTGGCAGCTGCTTGAAAACAAAGCAGGCTTCATTGACCAGCTCGCGCGCGGTGATGTCAATGCGCGTGAGATCGAGGATGTCAGCGACACCGTTTTGACCTTTTCCGAGATCAAGGCGCTCGCTTCTGGAAATCCGCTGATCATGCAGAAGGTTGTGCTCGAAGCGGACTACCAACGACTCAGCGCGGTGCGCTCATCCTGGCAGTCTTCCAAAAACCGGCTGTTCAGTGACGTGCGTTATTCCGAACAAAAACGGGCGCGCACCGAAGAGGATATCGCTGCTCTAAAAGAAGCGGCTCGCATGCGCGATGCTAACACTCCTGATACTCCAAGTACAGGAGCGAGTACCAGAAAATTCTCGATTGACTTGTTGAAGTCAATCAACGATAACAGATTGGTTACCGAGCATGAACGTGAACCCGCGGGTAAGCAGATCATCACGCTTGCCAAATTTGCGGCCGCCAAAGTGACCGGTGCCAATCGCACGCAGAGCTTCATCGTGATCGGCAGGTATCGCGGCTTTGACTTATGCGTCACCGCTTCGATGCTGGATGATCGAGGTTCTGCGATTCCCTATCTGTATTTCAAGATCAACGGTGAGACTGCTCAAATCACCGCGGACACCGAGATAGGTGTCACGCGCAGCATGGACATGCGCTTGAAAGGCATTGATGCGCTCATTGCGAACAAGGAAGCCATGCTGCCTCTCATCGATGCAGACATCCAAGCCGCGATGGAGGAAATTAACCGCCCGTGGGAACACGCGCAGAGATTCAATGAGTTGGAGGTGAAGATCCGTGAGTTGGATGCGGTCCTGAATAAGGACAAGAAAACGGACTCACAAGAAACTCCTTCTACTCCGCTTACCAGTGACCAACGCAAGAAGGTCATCGAGAACCATAACAACACCGGCGAGGAATTAGAGAAAGCTTTGCTTGCTATTCAAGCCATGCTAGGCAACCCTGCTATTGTGGCTCGCTTTGCAAGTGAGGCGGATATTCTAAGTCCGGTCGGGCTGGAAGAATTGAGCAAGGAGATTGAAGTCAAGCAAGCCCTGTTTGATCTGGGCACGGAGCTGGTTCAATTCGACTTGTTCGGCGGTTCTGTATCCGTTGAACAACTTTCAACGAAGAATACTCCAAGAACAAAAACGAGTACCAGAAAGAATCGCCGTCGTTAGTTTCATATTCATAGAGAAAGAACGACTACGAGATGGAGGGCTAAACCGCCCTCCATCTTTTTTGTCTCGCACGGACCCCCGAGCAGCTTCACCAACCTTTGGTTGAATTTGGTGGACTTCCTCAGCGGTCTTTTTTAGCCGTGATGAAAAATCCAAATGAGGTATGTCAATGACAGAAGAAACTTTTGAAACCAGACTGGAAAGCGCATTGAAAGAACATGCCCTTGACGCGGCTGGCAACATCTACACCATCGGCCTGAACGATGTGATGGTCTACGTAGACGAAATGCAGAAAGAAAATCCTGAGTTATTTAGGAAGGCTCAGAACTGCGATCCGACTCAACTGGCAATTGAAATTGCCGACATGATCGGAAGTGCCGGGATTGTGGAACACATTGAAAGCGCGATCCGCGAGGCGATCCGGACTCAATACGAGTGCCTGCGGATCACAAACCAAACTATAAACACAGAGGCTTGAAATGGATAGAAACGAATTGATACGAACCGCACACGAAACGCGGTTACCTGGGCGCGCAAACTTCTGGCGCGCAATCCAAACTCTTGGACCATCCTGGACACAGAGACTACCGGTCTCGATAACAAGGCTCAAGCTGTGCAAGTCAGCATCCTCAACGGCGCGGGCGATGTCCTGCTGAACAACGTTCTGATCCAGTCTACCCTCGCGATCCCCGCGGATGCTATAGCAGTTCATCACATCACGAACGCGATGTTAAGAGATGCCCTTGACTTTCCCCAAGTGTTTGCGCTGATTCGGGAAGCAGTTCAAGGAACTTTGCTCTGCATCTATAACGCGCAGTACGACTTGCGTATCTTGACCCAAAGCGGGAGGGCACATGCAATGGGTGTTCCATTTGGCATCGAAGGGTATACCTGTGCCATGCTTGAATACGCCAAATGGGTTGGCGATTGGGATGATTATCACTGTTCGTTCCGCTGGCAGAAATTGCAAGGTGGGGATCATTCCTCGCTGGCCGATTGCCGCGCAACACTGGATCTCATCCGTAGAATGGCGATGGGTTAGAAAACGAAAATAAGCGGTTGGGTTCTGGTTTATTTCCTCATCAGAGAGAAACCACCATCTCAATCACCACTTCTATCGGAGAGGCTAATTGCCTCTCCTTTTCTTTTCCAATAAAAAATCGAAAACTTTCGGCTTTCAATCCTTAAGTTTTCTGGAGGTATCTTAATGCTACAACAAATTCAAACCAAGACTGTAACCGTAGCGAATGATGCAACGGTTATGGTCACGGGCTATTTCTATGCTGTGAATTTAGGCGCGGATGTTCGCCCTCAGCATCACCGCGTAGCGATCAACGGCGAATGCACATGCAGCCTTGGACAAAGTTGTCCGGCAGTGAAAGCAGTGCAGGAATACTTGACTGAAGGCGGTCCACGCGCAGCGCGCCCGCCTTACGGCTTCTATCCCATTGCTCCGGCGAAGTGTCCTGTCTGCAAGTCTTCGGTTCGCTTCGATCTGTCTCTTTCCTCACGCGCTCGCGGCGCAGGCTGGGCATGCGCCACAGGTGGCAAGAGCCATTACTGGCAACACCGCGCTTACATAAGTATAATGCGCGGCCGCCTTGCAAAAAAAGAAATAATGGCATGAACGATTACGAAAAGAAACAACACCGCAAGGCGTATGCTTTACTCTTCGTTCGTATGCACAGCGAGACGGGACACAAGGCGCGCTCGGCATATCGCGCTGGACTTTTCATGATGCTGGCCATTGCGATTGGCATGGATTTCTATGTTTGGTTCACGCACACATATGAGATTCTTTGTATACTTGTTCCTGCGAATGTAATTCTGCTCATCGCCCTACGCTCGAGTTAGGAGGTATGCTTTGTGGAAAAATCAAGAACCAAAAGTTGCGCTGATTGAACCGCACAACATTGGGCGCAAAGATGCGTTCTATACCACGATCCTGTTTTGGGATTGCGAATGCAAACGGGATTATATTCATCCATGCACGGAGGAGTCGTGCCCGGTCTGCAAGGCTGAATACGAAGACTCTCCTGATGCGCGAGTAGATGAAGTATTCAAATACTAAAGCGATCTGGATCAGCGAATTATGGATGCGCTCGCGGAGTACTGCGAGATATATCATCTCGAGTTGGTTGATCATAATATTCCGTTCCAGCTCAAAACGCTGGAACAAGTTTCTATTAACAAACGAATCAAAAGGATGCCTCAATGGCATCCTTTTTGGGTTTAATTTAGAGATAATGGCGGTGGTTCTTTCAGGTAACGAAGTTGAGTTGCCGTCGCTATGGTCAAGCAGCATAACTTAGGTTTCGCTATGGCTGCCTCATGGCGTTATGGCTATTGTCGGCATAGGAGTAAGTGGAAGTGAATTTAGAGTACCACCTAGCATAACTATGCGATTAGTCAAAACCCAACCATACGTTTCTTTTTTATCCCATACTGCAACCCACGAATTATCATCTGAACGGGCTAGAACCTGAATCACGGTTCCTTTAAGAAGAGTTCCCACTTTCGTAGCCGATGCACTAGGTTCAGAGTATACCGTAGCATTAAAATCTTCCGTTATGCTAGCTATCGAATATATAATGGTTTGAGTAGACGTTGGAGAGCTCGTAGACGTAAACTCAGATAGCGGCGTACCAGAAGCTTTCGGTAGATTGTTTTGTGTAGGATTCGGAGGGGGAGTCAAATAACTTATTGGCAACTGAGAAATCTTTTGCTGTTGACTTTGTAATTGGCTTTGTAATGTTGAAATTTGGCTATTCAAATTGGTTGTAGTACCTAAGTAGTTCCTAGTCAAATAAATACTAAAACAGGCTATTCCCAAGGCTAAAATTGAAATGCAAAGTGTAACTAATGGAAAGTCAGAAATGTACCGAGAAATATTGCTCCACAGACTAATTTTGCTTGGTCTATCAATAATATTTACAGCGTCAACTTCTGAAACCCCCATAGCACGAAGATTACGGATTCGTTCCTCACGGCTTAATTTGCTTTCATTGATATCACTGTGACTATCCATTGACTAGCTCCTAATATCCTTCTCGAATTGATTCGACAGATTTTTATCTTCTTCATTTAAGCGCCGCCAAGCGTGCTCGTACAGGTTCTGTATTTCCTCTTTATATTTAGAATAAATCTCACTATTGCTTCTTGCGAGATCGCGTAGAGTTTGAAGGGCTTTGGCTAACATCTCTGAACGCTTCTTTCTTTCTGTCTGGTCAAGCCTGTTTTCAGTAACAAATTTAGCACCCTCAAATTTACTCTTCTCTTCTAAGATTCGTTCCCAGTGCGTACGTTCATCAGCAGAATAAATCTCCCTTAAATTATTCTTGATTTCATCAAAATTGCCATTATGAAACCATTCTAGAAATTTAACTTTAACTATTTGACTTTCTACATTACGCTTGACTTCTTCTAATTTCTTAAAATTTAAATTCTTACCTTTTAGGCTTTGTAGCTGGCTATAGATTTCTTTATATCGTATAAACTCGGAATTAGTATTATTTGTTTTGGACAAAAAGTCCAAAAGAGTTTTTGCTCGATCAAGTGTTTCGGAGATATCGTCGCCATTATCGAGAAGCATATAGCAAGAATTAAAGTAGAGACCAAGTGTTTTTATGAAAAAATTTTCTGAGCCATCTGGAACAGAATCTTTCCAATCAAGGTATTTCTCTTTGATTTTTTTTAGATCTTTTATGTTCTTCTCTATAACTATTGAATAATCCTTATATGTATCTAAGTCGCGAGAGCGACCTTCAAACTCAATGAATTTTTTATCGATTTCAAATATCGTCATCAGAGTAGTAACAGATAATTCGGGGCTATCAAAAATCTCATAGCCACCAGAGGAAGCTTCTTGTAGTACGTGTTCCTGATCCTTAAAGAAATCTTTTTGGGCCATCCGAATTTTTTCTTTGGTAATTATTAGTTTATCGTAGGCTTCTTTAATTTCTGATCTATCTGGAATATCCTCAGGAAATTTTTCGCTCTCTCGGAGCAAAGCGCTAAGTATTTTATCTCTTGCTTCAACAATTCTAGGAGTGATCCGCTCACTAGCTAAACGCTGATTCTCGTCTCTAAGCTCCGAGACCGCCTTTTGCCAATCATCTCTAGTTTCCAAATCGTGCATATAATCCATCCTTAGGTGCGCAAGTTGAAGAACTACCTCTTCCCATTGGCCATGACGATCA
Organism: Anaerolineales bacterium; assembly: GCA_049578465.1. GTDB lineage: Bacteria > Chloroflexota > Anaerolineae > Anaerolineales > Villigracilaceae > Fen-1038. Next base: position 1,799 of record JBAUMB010000083.1, on the reverse strand, counting down.
AAACTCAAGGGAAGCCTTTTGCGGTAGCTTCTCTCAATAATACTGTTTTGAGCCACTGTTTGGTTCGAAATATCTTTTAGTTTGAGGCGACTTAAGGCTGCATCTTTTTCATCCCGCAGAGTATCGGCCGAGGGAGAATAATCTCTCGGCAAATAAAAGATAGATTGACGTAAGTCAATCAATTGATTAAAGTAACCGGCTAAAGCATCTTCTTCCAGCGAGTAATATTTCTCCCAAAATTGGATTTCAAGCTCAAGAACACTAATTTGCTCTTTGAATGCTGGATCAATAATAGCTATGGGAGAAATGTTCTGAATAGATTCGCTAGCTGCTCGAATATTTTTTATTGGACTAAGTAACGCCTTTCCCATATCTGCCAGGTTTATTTGTACGATTCTGAATTCTTCTGATCCAAGAAGGTGTCTTGTTTTCACAGAATTTAGAGTATCAAAAATAAATTCAAGGCGATCAATATCTCCTATTTCTTGATTTCCTTGTGCATACATCTTGAGCTGATCAATGGGAACCCTCACATTCGAAAAATTGGGTGATTTAAATATTTGAAACAAAGTGGGAATGAATTGTTCCAACGGATGTTTCGCCCAACCTTTAGAATTATCTAGTTCCTTTAAATACCCACCCTCCCTAAGATTTGCTATATCAAACTTAATCCATGCCATATCTGCTTTGGCCCGGCTTATATCGTTCCTGCTCTCTAGAGATCTTAAGTCTTCAGTTGCATCATTAACTAGGCGCAATGCAGGCATATCGTATAAACGACTTAATTCATTTACGAATTGGGATAGCTCTGAAGTAGTACTAAATTGCGGACCTATGCTGGAGCCAATACAACGACCAATTAGATAATACAACCCATAACCAGGCTGGGAAGGTATCAAATCATAATCATCCCTAGTCAAAACGATTCCTTGCTTCAATTGTCGACCCATAATTAGTTCATACCAAATTAATCCGAAACGACGAATATCCAATAGTTGATTTGCGCTATCGGCAATCACATTCCAGTCAGTAACAATCATCTTTCCATTTGTTGAATTGCCAACCCACCAAAAATCAGACAACTTCTTATCTTGACAACTCCGACCCGTAGAAACAATTAAATCTATAAGTTCGACGTATTGTTTTGCTGCCCGCAAGGCTAGCTTTCCTCGCTCAACCTTATCGATACTTTTTCCTATGACTTGATTCAACGTTTCCTTCAGAATCGGCTTCATAATCAGAGCATTTCTTCCATCATCCGCCACGCCCAATGCTATATCTGTGGGTAGATAATTTGCTCCTGAGTTATCAACTTTGCGCATGTCGACAAGCACATCAAATTCCCTTTTGATATATTCATTAAATTTCAATTCTTTCGCTAGCTTGATAACAGTATCCACTTCGGGTACCTTCTGAGCTTCGGCGAATGCACTGTATACATTGGCAGTTTCTCCAAAACCAATGTGATCAACAGTCTCGTAAGACCGGAATATTTTTCTATTATCACCAAGCACTTTAATCTTCATATCCTATCCTATAATTTATTTTGCAATCTCCGGATCAGTTATGCTATACAAAAAGGAGTTGTCTATGGTCTCTACTTTTGCCATGGTTAAGCCCGGAATACTTAGAACTTTTTTGCCATGAATTCCTGAATTCAATCTATATTTAACACTAATTGTGGGGTTGGTTCCGGAGATACTTTTCGATTTCTTTATTACTATGCTATGACCAGGAAACATTCCCAAGTTCTTTCCGGAGAAGTAAATATAGCTACTATTAGCAGACGATAAATTCGT
>JBAUMB010000082.1:0-12414 GCA_049578465.1 Anaerolineales bacterium | reverse complement strand
CGCCTGAAAAACGTACGGATCATTTTTCTACAAAGAGCATCAACGGCTTTGTTCACATCAAGGATATATTCTCGGTAAAAGAGGCGGCTTCCCTACTTGTTCTGGGTGCCTTTTTCTCCATCGGTCTGAGCATATATCAATTTAACGCCAGTATCTTCCTGAAAGATATCTTTACCTGGGGACCAGCGTTTATCGGCGGGATACTTACGCTTGTTGGAGGATGTGACATTGTCGCACGCGTAATTTTATTACCACAGCTTCTCAAAAAGTTCAGTGAGCGAAGTGTTGGTATTGCGGGACTTTGCGAGATGACAATTGGATTCGGTCTTATATTTGTAAGCGCTTTTAACGCTTCGGCGGTCCTTTTCATCACGGCTGTTATTTTCATCGCGCTGGGAGAGGGATTCTTCGATCCTTCCTATAATTCGAGACTTTCCCGGTCTGTCAGCGAAGATAAGCAGGGGAAATTACAAGGCGCGAGCCAGAGCCTGCAAGCCGCGTATCATGTGATTGTTCCACTGATTTCCGCCGCGATTTATATTTATTCACACAGCGCGCTTTTTGCTATCGCTGCCTTGCTTTTGGTTTGGACGCTTGTTCTCTTTATCCAATTGCCATCACCCGCTTCGGATGTGTTCGTGTCTGCAAGTTTAGAAAAGAGTTTGCCAACTGATTAGCGTTGATATTCACAACGACTTGACGTTTGCTTGTGGCGATATTGTGTGATACCTTCGTTACAGGGCAATCCTTGCATAGAAAAAATGAGCTTTTGTCTTGGCTAAGCGTGCCAACTAGTGTATATAAAAATTAGCTTTACGTTTTGCGCTTTGCGTTTTATCATTCAACCATGCCCTCACTCAATTCTCAAAACCCTATTGGCCTTTTCGATTCCGGCGTTGGCGGACTCTCTGTCTTGCGCGCCATTCGCGAGCAGATGCCCGAAGAGTCGGTCATCTATTTTGGCGATCAGGGACATATTCCATATGGTCCGCGCCCGATGAAGCAGATACAAAACTTTTCAGAAGTCATTACGAAATTTTTGTTGAGCAAAGGCGCGAAGATTATTGTCGTGGCTTGCAATGCAGCTTCTGCCGCGGCATTGACTTATCTGCGCCAAACATTTCCCGATGTTTCATTCGTCGGTATGGAGCCAGCCGTCAAGCCTGCAGCGGAACACACGGAAACAGGCGTGGTCGGCGTGCTGGCAACCCCGGCAACATTTCAAGGCGCGTTATACGCGTCCGTGGTGGAGCGCTTTGCAAATGGAGTCAAGTTGTTACAAGACCCTTGCGTTGGGTTGGTTCAACAAATCGAAAAGGGAGATTTGAACGGAGCCGCGACGCGCAAAATTTTGGAAGCCGCGCTTCATCCCATGCTCGAAAAAAATATCGATACCGTCGTGCTGGCTTGCACGCATTATCCATTTGTAATTCCACTCATTCAGGAAATTGTCGGAGAAAAGGTTCGGGTGATTGACCCAGCTCCGGCGGTGGCGCGCCAAACCAAACGTCTGCTTGAAGCGAAGGGATTGAAAAATCAAATTGCAGAACGCGGCGGAGTCCGATTCTTTACATCGGGCAATCCGGATTCGCTTGAATCGCTTTTGCCAAAACTACTTGGCGAAAATGGAAGCGCGCAAGCCGTGCGTTGGGATGGAGATAAATCTGTAAAATAAATTTACGTTCCTGAAATCAAGAAGCGAAAAAATTTTCCAAGATTATTTGGCTTTACCCAAAACGCGGGAACGCGTTTGCGATAGTTCACGTAATCAGGAAATCGTTCGATCAAATCTTTTTCTTCGACGAGACGCGTCCATCCGATAAATCCCAACGGAAGCAACACAATCACAACCAACGCATACCAATTTGTGTGCATCAATCCTAGCCCAATGCCGCCGTATAAAATCGCGGCGTAAATCGGATGGCGCAGGATGCCGTAAATATTTGAATTGATCAACTTGCCTTCGTTTGGATAATAAACATATAGCAAAGAAACATTGTCTGCGCCGAATGTAAGCAGGCCACGAATCCATAATGCGACACCGATAATTACAAAGACGATTCCAACTGCGACGAGAATCGGTCTCCACCAAACGGCTGGGATTTCAACTCCCGGCATGTAACCGATATGTGCAATGGAACCGATAAGTATTCCAAGTCCCGGAGTTGCAAAGCGCACGAACGCATTGCGATAGGCAAGCTCGCCGTACTTTTGTTGATAGATTTTTTTGCGCGAATAAAATAGCGCGCGGACTAGAAAGCCGAGCGCGATCAAAACAATTTCGCCGTCGGGCATCCATTCGGGAATGACCAAGTCAACCCAATAAAAGAACGCAATGGTCAATGCGAACCAGAACAAAAAAATAAGCATCAATCTGGTCGTGCCATTTCGCGTTTGTAGTTCAGGCAGGTGCTTGCGAAGCTGATCTATTCCATTTAGTTTCATATTGTTTTATAGTATAACCATTAAATCATTATTTGACGCCTACGATGTAAGTTTCGATTCGTCTGGGTGTGTTAAATTGGAGAAAGTATATGGATACATTGCAAACAATTCAAACCCGTCATTCCATCGGCAAAGTCAAGCCGGATGCCGTGCCGCGCGATCTGATCGAGGAATTGTTGAGCGCCGCGGTTCAAGCGCCGAATCATCATAAAGTCCGACCGTGGCGCTTCGTGGTCTTGACCGGTAACGGACGCAACCGATTGGGCGAAGTGATGGCTCAATCCATGAAAGCCAAGTTTCCTCAATTGGCTGATGAAGCTTTAAATAAAGAACGCGCTAAACCATTACGCGCGCCGGTGTTGATCGCGGTCGGCGTGGATAAACCTACCGAATCAAAAGTCCTGGAGATCGAAAATATCTGCGCGGCGGCCGCGGCTTGCGAAAATATTTTATTAGCCGCCCACGCCTTGGGACTCGCGGCTCAGTGGCGGACCGGCGACGCCGCGCGCGATTCGAATGTTAAAAAGTTTTTAGGCTTTGCTGAAGACCAGAACATCATTTCGTTTCTTTATATTGGATATTCCGAAGTGGCCCCCGATGCCGCGCCGCGTCCCGGTTTTGAAGATCGAACGGTTTGGATGGAATAAAAAATTATGCCTCCAAAACTTTGGAGGCATAATTTTATTTGTATGGTTCCAATACAAAGATTGGAATCTCGCGCTCGGCGCGTTGTTTGTAGGCTTCATAACCTTTGTAAATTTTTGCCGCTTTGTCCCAGCATTGTTGATGTTCCAAATCGAAGACTTGGCGCGCTCGATATGACATCGTTTTTCCGTTGAGCGACACGGTGATATCCGGGTTGGAGCGCAGGTTGTAATACCAAGCAGGATGATGCTTTTGTCCCCAATTGGAAGCGATCACGATAAATCGTTCTTCATCGGGAATTCCTAACAGCGTAATCATGTGCAGCTTGCCGCTCTTTGCGCCTTTGATCGTCAATACGATAGATGGTAAGCCTGCGACCAAACTGACAGCGGTTTGTCGTCCGCTGCTTAAACGAAATATGACCTTATCGCTGATAGGCGCGATCAGTTTAAAAAAAGTCGAACCGACTTTGCTGGCAGGAAACCAATAACCTTTTTCTCGCCAATCGGGTTTGGGTTGCATCAAGGAATTACCAATATCTTGCGGTTGCCATGCAAATCAATGAAAGGATCAGTGCAATAGTGTCGATTGTGCTAACCGACTTCAATTTCTTTTGCACTTCTTGGATTTGGCTTATTTGCTCCGGCGTTGGTTTGCCCTCAATCTGTGACGCGATCTCGCCGAGCGTACTGCTATATTTACCAACCATCGAGCCGAAGATGAGTCCAACGATTCCAAAGATGCCGCCGATTCCGAATCCCCAGCCGGTGGCCGAATGGATCCAAACGGAAGTCAAGCCGCCAGAGTCGATCCAATAAAGCCATCCGCCTGCTAAAACTGTCAGGAAAGCCGCGATGGTGATTCTTAAAGTAAGACCCGATTTGGTCATCAAATGCGCCATGAATTTTTGACCTGATTCGGCGGTTGCCTGAATACTTGGATTAACAAAAAATCCAAGGAAAAATGCGCCGCCAACCCAGAACACACCGCTCAAAATGTGAATCAAACGCAGAACGATCTTGAGATATTCCATATCAATCTCTCCTCTAAATTCAATTTCAGGTCTAAACACTGAATGCGTTATGCAGTTGCGGTTTGCATGAGAGTGAATTATTTTAAGGTAATTTTATTTGGTGAGTATCCCTTGACAACACCCACACTTTGAAGTATACTTTTGGTCATAAGGAACACCTACAATGAACAAGAAAAGCCCGATGACCAAATTCACACTCAAAGATTTTCAACAAGCCTTTCCTGATGATGATACTTGTTTGGAATGGCTTCGCCGCAAGATATACCCAGAGGATATTTACTGCTCTTACTGCAAACAACCAACCAAACATTATAAAATCCACAGCCGCAAGGTTTATACCTGCGAAGTTTGCAGTCATCACTTTTCCCCTACCGCTGGAACGATCTTCCACAAGTCCCCGACTCCCTTGACCATTTGGTTCTATGTAATCTATCTCATGGCACAAACTCGCGGCGGCATTTCTGCCAAACAGATTCAACGCGAAACGGGCGTTACTTATAAATGCGCTTGGCGCATGTGCAAGCAGGTTCGCTCTATGTTGGCAGAAGATTACAACATGTTCACGAATAACGTTGAGATGGACGAGTCGTACTTTGGCGGTAGAAGTCATGGGACACGGGGACGCGGTGCTGATAACAAGACGGCTGTCTTTGGAATGGTTGAGCGTGGTGGCAAGTTGGAAGCCCGCAAGGTCAACAACGTCAAGCGCAGTACCATCTATCCGATTGTAGATGCAAACGTCAAGAAAGGCGCGAAGATTTTCACGGATGAATTTCATGTTTACGATGCGCTTCCAGTGATGGGATACAAACATGAGTCTGTTCCTCATGCTGAAAAGATTTATGTTATCGGGGACGCTCATACAAATACCATCGAGGGTTTTTGGTCTCAGGCTAAGAACGGGATACGCGGCGTTTATCATGCAGTTTCAGCCGACTATCTTCAACACTATCTTGACGAGTACGCTTTCCGTTATAACCATCGCGATGATACTACTCCGATGTTCCTTTCTTTTCTTTCTTTGTCGGCTTTGCCTTCACGTTCACAGGGCGGGTAACCTGATTTAGAACCCTGAAAAACTCCTCACGGGTCAGGACAACCTCTTCTTTAGGAGAGGTTATCTTTTTTAGTTGTTTTTTCTTCATTTTTAACTTCTTTCTTAATTTCTTCTTGTAATTGTTCTATCTTGTTAATAAATTGGCGCGGCATATTCCTAGAGTACGTTTGTAATGCGTCATGCCCTGATACCAACCTGCCCATCATGGGGCTAGAATAAATCACATCTGTATAAATAAACTTTCGGTATTCTTGCTCTTTTGTATATCTTCCTTGAAATAATATTTGATATTTGAAAATTGACTCTTTTTCAAAAAATGCTGTACAAAATCCAAAACCTACTCCCTGAACAGGTAATCCCCCAAAATGTATTGCGCGGGATGGTTCTGATCCTAACGCAGCAGTCAATAATCCGTCCTTAGCCTTCGGCATCAAATCTGTTGTTTTTGTTCCATTCGTCCATAGAAAACTTTCTTCTATGTCGTGACCACTTGATACAACTTCTTCATCTTGTAAATGAAACTGGTCAATATAAACACTGGTTGCATGAAGGTCAACTATTTTATTTTCTCCATCTGTATTTTTGACAGATAAAACCATTGAATGAAACATTCCTATTTGATATTGTCTAGGATTTTCAATTAACAGGTTGAGCGTTTTTATTTTCGAGAACCATCCAAATCTTGGGAAGATTCCATATACAATAACGTCAAATATCAAAGCAGACGCAATGATATATATTAGCAAATAAACTACTTGACATGGCAACCATAAAGGCATCCACGAAGGAAAACAACTTGGGCTATTAAAAAAATGAGACATAATAGCCGCAGTTATTATTGGAAAAACAAAATTGGTTATTGCGAATTTTATGAAGTTGAATTTCATACCACCCCATTATACCGCATTGGGTGACGTTAAGGGATACTCGCCTTTTATTTTAACCATCAAAAACTCTCGAATTGAAAATCGCACTGCATTCTCTGATATAATGCCCAACTTGTAACACCGAAATGAACCGTTCGGTGTTATGTCTTGAAATATATCAACGGAGAGCTCATGAATAAGAAGGAACAACTTGAACTGTACCATCAGATGGTGCTGATCCGCCGCGTGGAAGAGCGCGGCGCGGAATTGTATCAGCAAGGCAAGATCGGCGGCTTCATGCACTTATATATCGGACAGGAAGCGGTCTCAACCGGACTGATCGCGGCTCGCCAGCCGAATGACCGAGTCATTACCGCCTATCGTGACCACGGTGTCGCGATCAACTGCGGGATTCCTGCCGAGAAAGTCACGGCGGAGTTGCTTGGGAAAGCCACGGGCACATCGCACGGCAAAGGCGGCTCGATGCACATGGCGGATGTCGAAAAGAATTTCTGGGGCGGACATGCCATCGTCGGCGCGCATCTTCCGGTCGCAATGGGAATGGCGCTCGGCGATAAATACGGCAATCGCAATAACGTAACGATTTGTATGTTCGGCGACGGCGCCACGAACATCGGTTATTTCCACGAAGCGGTGAACATGAGCAAGGTTTGGAATTTGCCAGTGTTGTGGGTCTGTGAAAATAATTTATACGGCATGGGTACAGCCGTGGATCGCGCCTCTGCGGTTTCTTCTATTGCGATGAAAGCGCGCGGTTATGATATTCCAAGCGCTCAAGCGGATGGCATGGATGTAATGAAAGTCTATGAAGCCGCGCAAAAAGCGATTGAAACTGTTCGTTCGGGCAAAGGTCCATTCTTCTTGGAGATTCAAACTTATCGTTTCCGCGGACATTCGATGGGCGATCCCGAACGTTATCGCAAACAAGAAGAAGTCAAGAAGTGGGAAGAGCACGATCCGATTGGTGTATACCGTAAATATTTAACTGAAAATAAAATTGCCAATGCGAAGTCGTTGGATGAGATGGATGAGCAGGTAATGGATGAAGTGCAGAAGGCAGTTGAGTTTGCCGAGGCTTCTCCCGAACCGACGCTGGAAGATTTGTACAAGGACGTTTACGCGGATGCATAATAACGATTAAAGTCGTTATTACATTACGAGGAAATCATTATGGCTAAAATAACAATGCGCGAGGCGATCTCGCAGGCACTTTGGGAAGAAATGGAACGCGATCCCGCCGTGTTTATCTTGGGCGAAGAGGTCGGTGTGTGGGGCGGTTCGTATGCTGTCACCAAAGGTTTCTATGATCACTTCGGCGGTGAACGTGTGCGCGATACGCCCATTGCGGAGGCCGGGATCATCGGTGCGGCGATTGGTGCGGCTTTAGTGGGTCAGCGGCCAGTAGCTGAATTGATGACGATCAACTTCGCCTTTTCAGCGATGGATCACATCGTCAATGAAGCCGCGAAATTTCATTATATGTTTGCGGGCCAGTTCAAACTTCCGCTCGTGATTCGCACTGTCGGCGGCGGCGGACGTCAGTTAGGCGCGACACATTCGCAAACGCCCGACGTGATCTTCGCACATTTCCCCGGACTCAAAGTGGTCGCGCCGGGAACGCCCGAAGATGCCAAAGGATTGCTTAAGTCTGCTATCCGCTCGAATGATCCGATTTTATTTATCGAGCATGCCACGATGTATCAAGTACGCGGCGAAGTTCAAGATGGAGATTTCACCATCCCGATTGGTAAATCAAAAATTCAACGCGCAGGCAAAGATGTCACGATCATCACATATTCCAAAGGCTTGGAGATTTCGATGAAAGCCGCGGATGAACTTGCCAAAGATGGAATCGAAGCTGAGGTTGTTGATCTTCGCACGCTTCGTCCGCTCGACATGGAACCGGTCTTTGAATCGTTTAAGAAAACAAATCGTGCGGTTGTGGTCGAAGAAGGCTGGAAGTCGTATGGCGTCGGCAGTGAAATCGCCAGCCGCATTTACGAAGAATGTTTTGATTATGTGGATGCGCCGATCAAGCGCGTCGCGCAAGACGAAGTGCCGCTTCCGTATAATCGCACGCTCGAACAAGCCGCGCTTCCGCAACCCGAAGATGTCATCGCGGCGGTGAAGGAGGTGTTGTAATGGCTGAAACCATCACGATGCCCAAGCTGGGTTTTGACATGGCTGAAGGCACGCTCGTTCGCTGGGTGAGGAATGAAGGCGAGAACATCAACAAGGGTGATGTGTTGGCTGAGATCGAAACCGATAAAGCCACCGTTGAAGTTGAATCATCGGCGAGCGGTGTGGTTCGAAAATTATTAGTGGATCAAGGCGCGGTTGTTCCCATCGGCGCGGCGATTGCGATTATCGGCGGCGCAGATGAAAAGATTGAAGCACCGACAGCAGATATCAAACCACAGGTTATCGCTAAAGCAGATGCTTCGATTCCGACACCGTCGAAAGCGGCTCCCATTGTTCAAGCTATTGTCGCTCCTCAAGTTGGTCCCGTTAAAGCTTCGCCTTTGGCGAAGAAGATCGCTCGTGACGCGCAAGTTGATTTATCCCATATTCAAGGCACCGGCCCCGGTGGGCGGATTGTTCGCAAAGATATTGAAAGTGTTTTGTCTGCTGGCTTAACAAGTCCTACGAGTCGCGTTAGCACCCCTATTTATCAAGCAACTATTCAGACCAATAAATCTGATGAGACCATTGGATTGACAAAACTTCGCCAAGCGATTGCGCGCCGCATGACAGAGTCGAAGACAAGCGTTCCGCATTTTTATGTTTCGCATGAATATAAAATGGACGCGGTGATGGCTTTGCGGAAACACCTCAATGAGTATTTGCCGGACAACGAAAAACTTTCGGTGAACGATTTCATTGTCAAAGCCGTGGGATTGGCTTTGCGAGAATTCCCAAATCTCAATGCTTCGTTTGCCGGCGATAAAGTGATTCGTCATGGAGCCATCAATGTCGGTGTGGCGGTTGCAGTTGAAAATGGCTTACTTACTGTGGTGAGTAAGAACACGGATCAACAACCGTTGCGTCAGATTTCGATTGAAGTCAAACGCATGGCGGCAGGGGCGCGCCAAGGCAAAGTCAAACCGAATGATATCGAAGGCTCGACGTTTTCGATCAGCAATCTTGGCATGTATGATGTCGAAAATTTCGTCGCTATCGTCAATCCGCCCGAAGCTGCGATTCTTGCCGTCGGTTCTGCTAAAGAAGTTCCGGTGGCTGAAAATGGCGAACTCAAAATCGGCTGGCGAATGAAAGCGACCATATCCGCGGATCACCGCGTCAGCGATGGAGCGGAGGCGGCGCAATTTATGCAGTCGCTGGCTAAATATTTGGAAGAGCCGCTGAGATTGTTAGTTTAGTTATAAAAATAATTCCGAGTCAGTTGACTCGGAATTATTTTTATAAAGCAGAGTATCAGCGTCAATTGCGATATGCTTTTTTGTACTGTCGTAGCTGACCCATTCGTAATCGAGTCGGTTTTGAGGATTGTTCAAAAAATCTACTTCGAGTGCTTGAACGTTGTTGATTGAGTAACTCGAAGGAGTGTCCAACGGACTCGGAGTGGAATCGCCGGATGAATTATCGCCGCTCGTCAACCATATTCCTATGATTATGGCTAATACAATCACCACCACAACAATAATGCCAATGATCATCGATCTTGACATGGGTTTTTTCTGAGCAGAGGCATTGGATACAGGTTTTGATTTGCTTACATTTTCCACCGCCAGAGGTTTTACTGCGATCGGTTCTGATGCTTCGTCAACGAGACCTCCCAACAATTCCTTCGCGCTTTCCAGGCCCTGTTCAAAACTCTTTGCGGTGAAATCAACATATTGGAAGCGTCGCAGTCTCAGTGGCACATCGCAATCTTCCAATAGAACAGGCAGTATACGCTTGCCGTGGTCAATGGCGTAGCCGATTTCGTCCTTGACATTTTCAGAAGCGATGGAGGCAGGCGTCAGGATGACCATAAAGATGGAGCAATCCCGCAACGCATTCTCCACTTCATCGTCCCAGCGCGCGCCGGCCGGGATATCCAACTGATCGAACCAAACCGCATATTCCGCCGCCCGCAATGCTTTCGCGAGTTTGATGGCGAAATCTCTATTGACATGTGAATAGCTGATAAATGCGCGGCGTTGTTTTTCTATAGCCATAATTCCTTCTCCTTCGACAGCTTGTATAATATAACTCTGAGTAGATTAATAAATTGTAACTTAAAAGGGTTGAAATCAACAGTCAACTTTTTAGTCTCTTCAATAGTTAGTTGAGATTATTGGTGTAGGTCATTTGGATAATACGCTATCTTGCCCGAAAATATTTATTTATGGTTAAATTGGCTTATGACTGAAATAACTTTACATCCGATTGGTTATGTTCGTAATGATCGTTTGAATCTTGATGATGACAACTGGGGAAACAATGTCTCTGAAATCAGGCTTGACGAATCCCTGCCGGAAGAAAGCCTCGATGGCATTGTAACTTTCTCTCATGCTGAAATACTTTTTTACTTCGATCAAGTTGCAAATGAAAAAGATATTCCGATGTTGCGTCATCCGCGCGGCAACCGGGACTGGCCCCAAGTTGGAGTCTTCGCTCAGCGAAATAAGAATCGTCCCAATCACCTCGGCTTAACAATTGTCAGCATTGTTAAACGCGAAGGCCGTAGCTTGTTTGTCAAAGGATTGGACGCGGTGGATGGCACGCCGGTGCTGGATATCAAGCCGGTCTTTGCTGAATTCCTGCCGCGCGAAACGATTCGTCAGCCCGAATGGTCGCATGAATTGTTGAAAGATTACTGGGGCTAGAACTCGATCTCGCTGATCTGTTCAAAGTTGACATCGAAGGTGGCTTCGGATTCCATCTCCGCTTCCGCTTCTTCTATCTGACCCGCTTGCGTGCCGCGATTGCAGTATGAACGATAAACGCAAAACCGACACATCTTTTCATCTTCCGTCAATGGAAATTCTTTTGCGGACGAAATCTCATCCACAACTTTTTCAATCGCGGACCAGTCACGTTTAAATTGATTTGCATCATATTTAAATTTTGTCGGTTCAGATGGGAAGTCGGCATACCAGTAAATCATCTCAATCTGTTCTGGCTCGAAAGGTTGGTTATTATTTAAATGTGCGCCTGCTTGAACGAGCAACGCGCGATAGACGCGCGTCTGCCAGCGTGCCGACATCCACTCATCGCGCGGACGCTTTGCGTATGTTTTCCAATCATAAATTGTCGCATTGTTATTTTGAACGGCAACTAAATCATATTTCGCTACCAAGCGATGATTTCCAATTGGCGCAGATAAAGTTAATTCGGGATGAAGATCGCCGAGATGTTCAAATTCCTTTTTGAAATTATTCCACCAGCGTTCAAGATTCGGCGTATTCGCCACTGGCGAAAGATTTTCAGAAGGCACTCCCAATAAATATTGTTGAACAAGCCGATGGAATAATTGTCCCTCGATCTGACGGCGTTCGTTTTCGATGATCGGTTCAGAGTCAACGGCAGGCCAGTTCAACTGATCGATATAACGCAACTGGAATCGGCGTGGACAGTCCGCGTAATCTTGCAAGGACGATTGTGAGAAAGTGAATGGAGTCGGGAGATTCGTCATACTTATTATAAATTTACCACAAGTGTGGCTTAAAAAGAAATCCTGCCGCCAATAGCAAGGCAACAGGATTATTTAATAAAGTTGAAAGATGTTATTCGCCAATTACAGCGGCGGCATGTTCCTCCGCAAGTTTACTGCGATCTTCCTTGCCGCGCACGAATGAAATACCCGCCGCGATGAAAACCAAAACAGTTGAAACTAGGAATGCGCTGTGCATGCCAGTGACAAAAGCCTGCATCGGCGCCGAGCCGAGTGAAACATTTGTGCCTACGAATAATGACATCATCACCGCGCGCGGCAGACTGGTAGCTGCCACAGCGAGGGCAAGCGCAAAACTGGTCACCATCCCGGCTTGACGAAGAGTCGCGAGCGTACCGGATGCAATGCCGAGTCGATTCTTCGGGGCTGCGTTCATCGCGGCGCTGGTATTAGGCGGATAGAACAAGCCGCCGCCGATTCCCATCAGCGCCAATCCCGCGCCGATGTTGAACAGCGAGGTATTCGGAGTCAATTGCATGAACCAGATCAGAGCCGCGCCCTGAATCAGTAGGCCAATCGTGGCTGGGATGCGCGCTCCAATTCGGTCAGCGATGTTTCCGCCCAGCGGCGCGATGATCGAGGTGGCCACCGGAAGCGGGATGAGCAACAACGCGGCTTTCAATGGATCATAGCCGCGCACACCCTGCAGATAAAATACGATCAGGAA
>JBAUMB010000081.1:0-2940 GCA_049578465.1 Anaerolineales bacterium | reverse complement strand
ACAGTGCATACACCGATATCTTTGTGAACCAGCATTCGTTGTGCCGGCTCTGTTCTGGCGGGTAGTCTCTCGACAATGCGGACATCTAATCATCACACTATTTTAGCCCATTCTTTTGGACACTCTCGAAAATAATCTAACTAGAATAGTTGTTCTGATTTGTGATATAATTCAGCCTGTACTCGTAAGAACAAAATGTCAACCTTTGAATTTCTTAGCTTGATCTTCATGCTTCTTAGCATTAGTAAAGAATCTCTGGGTTTCCAAATCCTGCAGAGTGCAATATCATTTTTAAAAAAAACCTAATAAGTATTGACAAATCTCAACACTTCTTATATTTCTTATTGGATATTCTTTTGGAGAAAAATGCCTTTAGCACGCTGCGAAGGCGTTTTTTATTATAAGCACGTAGTGGGTAGTACAACAGTGAAGCCGCCGAACTGCTCGGCGTGCATCCCTTGTTCTGACATCCCCTGCATGGGGGATTGGCTTAAGTTTCTGCTCCGGCTATAAGTGATTCGTATATAACAACGAGGAGCAGAATTATGGTTAGATCTCTTTCGATAATGTTTGCCGGACTGGGAATCATCCTGCTGGCGATTGGCGCTTTTCTCTTGATCCGCGAGAAGGCATTTCTCAGTAACGATCTATCCACCACTGCGACGGTGACTAGCCTCGCATCTGACTTGGACAGCAGCGGTAATCCCGTGAAGTGTCCGGTGGTTAATTTCACCGCTGCAAGTGGACAGGCTGTCTATTATGATGCTTCCGATTTTTGCGCAAACCCGCCGCGTTATCAAGTGGGTCAGACCATCAAGGTTTTATACGATCCGCAAAATCCAAACAACGTTCAATTCGCTGGCTTCGTGGGAGAATTCGGGGAAGGATTTTTATTCACTTTTCTTGGTCTGGTGTTTTTCTTGTTTGGCGTCTGGGCATACTTTTGGGCGCGAAAGATGATCAAGAGCGCGAAGTAAATGCATTGATTGAATTGATTCTCAATCAAAAGTCCTCACAAATTTTGTGAGGACTTTTTGCTTCTTTACTCAATATGAATCACTGGCAAGAACATGTAGACTGATTCCAATGTTTCTTAGTACCGTTAAGATTATATCCGCATCCACCAGAAGGTTGCTGGCAAACTTTCTTTATCGGACCCGTGCAAGCCCCAAGCGGGATCGTATAGGGCTGGCAGTTATAAGAGATCGCTTGAGGATATTTATAACATTGCGCTGTTGTGGAAATGCCAACATACAAGTAGGGATAGCCAGGCGGACAAGGAGAGGCGATCTTTCCAGTGACATCGTCTATACAGTTTTGCTTGTCATTATCATAATGTGTACCGGTTACGCAAGGCATAACAGGAGCTCCACCATTATTATAATCATAGGCCGGATTTTCGCAATCACCGCTTCCGGTTAGTGAAAATCCAGTGGGACACACGGAAGGATCGTTTTGCAAATTGGATTGCCATGTGTTGGTATTTAGTGAAGAGCATATACTGCACATGATTATCGTGATTTTCGTATCCTGAGGTCCTGAGCAAATGTCATCATTGATATCACAAGTAGCCTTGTCCGCGAACACTTGCGAGTCATCTTCATAAACATAATAAGAAGAAAAGGCTTGCGGGGTAATTGGGATTCCCGACCAAACAATACTCGCGCCACCCTGACCTGCGGCTGGATTAGCACAAAAAGATGTAATTTTGCTAATGCTGGAAGATGGCGGCGGGCAAACAGGGAGCAGCGAGTTGGAACCAGGATTGTTCGCGATGATTCCGTCCCCAGGTGCCTGAGGTGCAGCTCCACCCGGTCCCTGTGCTTGATTGATTGTACATACGCCTGACGTCTTATCGCAAACCGCTGGATACGGACAACCAAGTTGATTGCAACCGTTGGATGCGGTGGGCGCGGCGGTGGGCGTAGTAGAGGTGGGAGCCAATTGAATAGGTCCGCCAGGATTATTCTGAATGATTCCTGCACCGGGTCCCTGAGGAGCAGGTGTGACTCCAGCCGGTCCACAAGCGCTCATCAACAGCAAAAGCAAGATGCCGATGATAAAACCGATTCGTTTATAGTCCATGATCCGCTCCTCTGTTAGATGGCGAATGAAAAATTACTTCGCTCATTATACATTTCATATGTCCCTTGTCTATCCCCCATTGAGTTGGATTGTGCCTAAACACATTATTATGGCAGTACAATATATAAAGTAATCTACTTGCTGTCTGATGAACACATCATCCGAATCCGATTGGCTTTCCCTCAGTGAAGCCGCCGAACTGCTCGGCGTGCATCCATCCACCGTGCGCTTGTGGTCGGATAAAGGTGCGCTGCCATCTCATCGCACGCAGGGCGGGCATCGCCGTTATAAAAGAAGCGAGGTCGAACTGTGGGCGCAGACCGCGCGCACCCAGCCGACGATTGAACCGATCAGCGTGATCCAAACCGCATTTCGTCATATCCGCATGCAAATTGCCGAAGGACATCTCGAAGCCCAGTCGTGGTATCAAAAACTGGATGAAGACGCGCGCGCTCAATATCGTCAAAGCTCACGCACGCTCTTTCAAGGACTGATCAATTATCTCGCCTCCGAAAGCGACGAGGCAACTTCCGAAGCGCATTCCATCGGATACGAATACGCTTCGCGCGCCCATCGTTACGGACTCAACAGCTCCGATGCAGCGCGCGCCTTTTTGTTTTTTCGCGACGCTCTGCTTCAATCCGTTATTCAGGCTTATCAAGAAGCCAATGTCCCATCCGGGCAAGCCTGGGGAGAAATTCTGCGCAAGGTCAATGCCTTCACCGATTTGGTTTTACTGCATCTGCTCGAAACATTTGAATCGTTGAATCATTCAATGCACTAATGTCATTGCGTCGAAGAGTATAATCATCGCATGACGAATTCCATTTTAGATCTTCCCTTCATTCTCGAAAC
>JBAUMB010000080.1:0-5695 GCA_049578465.1 Anaerolineales bacterium | reverse complement strand
AGGATAAGCGAGTGGAGAACTGATTCTTCCCCGCTCGCATCCTCTCTACGGACTGCCTCGACTGCCCTGAAATTTACATCCAGGTTAGTCGAGGCAATCTGTTTGGATTGCTAAAAATAAATTACATGAGGTATGTCAAAGATGACTATCAATTTCAATAAACCAGAGCTTTCCAAAATCATGGCGTTTCTTGGACCGTACATCGTATCCAAGATGCCGGTCAGCATGCGCATTATCAAAGGCGGCACTTTAGAGTTCTTTGCTACTGCAGGTGTTGCCGATGGTGGTAGTGCGCTCGTCCGCGTTGCCTGCAATAAATCTACTCCAGTCATGTCCTGGAAACAGGTGGATGGTCAAACCCTGCAAGGGGTCGTAGCCAACGCGGATGATGGCGTGATCAGTTTCAATTTTGGCAATACGGCACTCACGATCAAATGTGCGCCGCGCACCACCAACGAATTGATCTACATAAATATTCGTGGTTGGTCGGACCTGCCCTTCGTCGAACCAGCCTCCAGCATCAATGGCAAGGACTTGAATATGATCGCGATGATGACCGAGACGGCCTCCACGGATGAAGCGCGTCCGGGTCTCAACGGAATCTTCGTTGCAGCTAGCAAGAAGAAGATCGAAGCCGCCGCATCGGATGGATTCTGTTTGTCGTTCGCGACCATCAAAGCCATGGAAGAGATCGAATCTCCCGGTGCGCTGTATTCGGTCAAGGGATTGAACCGCGCCAAGCGCGCCCTCAAAGCTGCAGACGATGAGGATTTGAAAATCGGATTCACCTTAGAACTCTCGAAGGAAACAGAGAAGAAGAACTTTGTTCCGGGCTTCGTTTTGTCCCTCACCCGCGAGGAGGTTCAAGCCCTGTTCCATGTTCCGCAAATGTCGGGCTCCTTCCCGGACTACAAAGCCATCACGAAATCCGCTCCCAAGGGAATTAGTGTCGAGATCGAAACCTCGGCAATGAATTCCCTGTTGAAACGCGCCAGCGCGATTGAAGGTAGCATTTTCTTTCAGGTAGTGAACGGCTTTTTGTGGTTCATGGCCGCCAACGAATCCACCCAGCAAAAATGTGTGGACTCTCTGGCTGTCGATATCCAAGGCGAGAGCGCGGTCATGCACTACGCGCCTAGCTTATTGAAAGACACCCTAAAGGCTTGCGCCGCCAATGGGAAGATCAAGCTGACCTTTCCGGCGGTCTCGAATGCTCCCATGTTGTTCGAGGGACATGCGGCGGTGATCGCCATGCCGCTCGCCAACCAATTGAAAGAAAGTCCCTTTAAGAATCTCCAGCCCGCTTTGATCTAGGAACACACGAGGTATTTCCGCATGAATTTGATCATCAACTATCTCTACCGCGACAAAGATAAGTCATCGCTCCATCAAGCCATTGCAGGCCGCAGCCTGACCTGCATTCTGATCGACGATGGCAATCTATTGCTGCGTTTCAATGATGCCGCAATGGTGATTGATCTATCCAAACGCACCTTCGCGTTTCGGCGTGTGCTTGCCGACTGGATTACTTTTCCTGGATGGCTGCGCATCACGCGCGTCATCGAGGATCAAAACCAGATCATCCTGGAAGTGTCGGGCGCGCTATTCACATCCCGCATCGCGGTTCGTCGCGTGGAAGGTGATTGGAAGATCGTACTTCAAGGCGGACGCATTCTAGCATCCGCCTAATTTCAAACATGAGGTCTGCAAAAATGCAATCCAAAACGAATTACCCTTTCTATATTTCACCAGTTGAATCGACGGACGAATACAACGATGATGGACCGACTCATTGCGGTTTTCAAGCGCGTCCCTCGACCATCCTTTTGGTCATGTGGTACACCCTCCTAGCGCGGCTGATTCACCTCGCTGCACGCCAGTGTTCGGAAGTGCGCTTCACATTCACCCATGATCTCCATTGGTACAGCACCATTGACGATCAAGAACTGCTCGACCAGCAAGTTGTGGAGTTCATTGAAAACGGTCGTGGCTTAGCGTCTCCTGAGATCATGCAATCCTTTATCGAGCAAGAGGGCTTGTGCGATTACGAGCTCCAAATCTCGCCCTCAGGTTTCCTGAGTATGGTGTGTTACAGCAAGTTTGGCAACACAGAATACTTCTCGGAAAACTCCATCGTCTTTAATGATCTGCTCTTAGCTCTCACGGTTCAATCCATCAAGGATGAAATCGTGGAGCGTGTGATCCGTCCGCTCTACAAAGCGTTCACATTATTGGAGATGGAATAAATCTCCAAGCTTTTGAGTGAGGGCAAACCGCCCTCACTCCTTTTAGTTTTAAGCCAAACGAATCAACCAAGACCTGCTCCACCTGCACTTAAATCATTGAGTTTGGGTGGAGCCGATTTTTGACTCAATCCAATTCTGAGGTATGTGTTTATGCAAACAACTTTCACGAGTACGGCTATCGTACCAAAACTTAAACTGCTCGCTGTGCGCGAGACCCCCGTCTATCGGGTGGCTGCGGATCCATCCATCTGCACGAATGTGGAACTGCTGTCTGCCATGATTGGCGGACCCAAGCAGATCGAGATCGCCGAAGCAATCCTTTCTCATTTCAGCGGTGATTTGCATCTGATGTATCAAGCGAGCGTTGGAGAACTTGTTTCCATCCTGGGTGTGGGCGAATCAACTGCCGCGCGTTTGCGTTCGGCATTTGTGTTAGCGTGTCGTTTATCGACAACTCCCCTGGATCGGATCGAGATCAACTCACCCGCCGATGCCGCGGCTTTATGTTCTGACATGAGCACGTTCGATGTGGAACATCTGCGCCTCATCGCTCTGAATGCCAAAAACAAAGTCATTGGCATGGTGGATGTTTATAAAGGATCTGTAAACTCGTCTCAAGTCAGAGTGGGTGAGGTCTTTCGCTATGCTATACAACGCAACGCATCGAGCGTGATCTTCGCCCATAACCATCCCAGTGGAGAATCGAATCCGAGTCCTGATGATGTGGCGGTGACAAGAGCATTGAAGCAAGCAGGCAAATTGCTTGAGATCGATCTGCTTGACCACATCATCATCGGACACAACAATCACTGGAGCTCGCTCAAAGAAAAAGGCTTGATGGCATAGCCTGGAGACAGTTCACATGACAATTCCAGCCTATTCAAAAAACAACCCGCACCCAACTGCGGTGATCCGTGAAATGCGCTACATGGTTCGCAACGCCATGGCGTTCTACGCGCCGATTGCCGACTGGTGCATCGAGACCGGATTGATCAAAGGTTCACCTGCCATGGGCGGTGTCAAAGTGGTAGGCGTACGTCCTACCAAATACGAGATCACCGAAGCTGGCCGCGCGTACATTGAGAAGTACAGCGACTACGATCCCGAGCCCAATTGATCTGAGGCAAGCCTTATGGCGACAACCCTGTATATTCCCATCAGACCCGAAATTCATTTTGTCTCCCAACATTCATTCACGGCGGAAGAAGTTCGTCTGGGTTACGCCCCCAATCGAAATGATTGGCAAACAGTTATTTCCGATTCAAAAGTGTTTGCGAAACTCCTTCGCAAACGCCAACTGATCGCCTTTGGCGCGTATGGCGCTGTGTATGATGTAAAGGGTACAGCAATAAAGATTGGTTGCATCGGTGAAAGTGAACCCTCCATTCAACAATGGGTGTACGAGCGCTATCAACGCGCGCTGCCCGTCTGGGCTTTTAGCCAGGCTGTCACACTGCCGAAAGCAATAACGCATGAAGTTTGTCCGCGTCACGGATATTTGTCCGAGTTGTGGACTTCTTCATCTGTAGTGTGTCACTGCGGCGAGCCGATGGCTGTGCTCGTTATGCCGGTCGCTGATCGCGCCGATCAAAGCGCGGATCGTAATGAACGCATTGGCGATCAAATCTATGAGGCCGTTTTCAAAAAGTTCGAAATCTGTCTTGACCTACACAAAAACAATTACGTGGAATTCAAAGGCAGGCTGATGCTCTGCGATTTCGGAGATCCAAACGATCGAGTCGCAGACTATTGGTAACAAGTCCCACACGGACTGATGGGAGGGCATATTTGCCCTCCCTGATTGTTATTTTAGAATGTCAATCAGGACTTTGATAACTTCATCGAACTCGATCCCCTTTGCGTAATAGTTATCTTTGCAGTAACGAGCCCAGCGTTGTTTCATGATTGCATCGGACTGGATCGTCTTCAATATTTCGTCTTTTTCCTGCAAGGCTGGGAGTGACATTCTGTTTTTCGCGGTGGCATTCAGGGCGGCCTTGAATATTTTCCTGTGGATGGACTTACGCTGTGTTTTCAGGAGAATGTATACATCATAATAATCTCTTGGCCGGGTGTTGAGCACGCTCCTGCGTAAAATGGTTTCCACCTTTTCCGCCAGGATCGTTTCGATGTTGTACGCCCAAACCTCAAACTTCTGATTCCCAAAGTTTGAATGAAAATAATAACGGATGGCTTCGGGGGTAATGGCATCCCCGGTGGTGATGTCGACTTTCAGTGGAGTGATGATTGATTCGTATTTGGCAATCAGCGCTGCCCGGTAACCGCCATATTCGTCTGCCTCGCGAATGGGCAGGATGTGATCCACGGCCAGGCTGATTTCATCGTTCAGATGAATTGCACAGATTTCTGAGAAGGCCTTCTGAATCACTTTTTCGGAGAGTGGATAACCTCGCAGGGTTGCATCCATATCCATGGTGGTTCGGCTGTCGATCCCGACTAGTGAGGCGATGAGCATTCCGCCTTTGATGATGAACCTGTCCTTGTATTTCGAAATGGAGATTCTTTCCAATAAACGTTCCATCATGAAGTTTTGTAAAACAGCTTGAGCTGGGATGTGATTTTTCAAAGCCAAATTTTTCATTTTGGCTTTGAACTGCATGGCTTTGCTCATAAGAGCACCTCGATATATTCACGCATGATCTTTTGAATTCCAAATTGCGCGGCATAACCCATCAACCGGTTGATATTTCTCTCTCGAAGGTTTACGTATTTTTTCAAGGCTTGATTTACAAATTGAACATCCATCTGGTTCCTGCTGCGCGCTACATCACAGATGGTTCTTTCCAGATTAAAGGTTTTGAGGTTGTTTCCATGCGAAGATTTCATCGTGGTTAGACCCAAAGAATATACGTCGCGATGTACGAAATAGACTTTCGCTCCGCTGGCCTTGAGTGAGGTGGCGTTGAATCCAGATGGGACGGTCACGGAAAAGAAGAGAGGGCTGCGGTCCGTAAGGTTAAGGAGGTACAGTGCGGTTTCATGGGAAAAGATGGCGCTGTGGAAACGCATTTGGAGCACAGCCATTTCATCGACCAGTTCTCCAGCAGTGGATGAATAGATGCCACGCTCGACTCGTTGAATCTCGCCATTCTTTTCCAGAATGGAAAGATAGGTTCTGGGAATTCCCAGCGTGGTGAGATCAGAAGTGGAAAGAATGCCATTCTGTTTCTTCAGGAGACCACGCAGGATGTTGAGCGGATTGGATTTGCTACTTACAACCATGCTTATATTGTATACCAAGTAAGCATAGATGTAAAACCAGATTTTCCACAGAACCTGCCGACTCAAGCTTATTAGAGCATTGGCTCAATCTAATGCTTTCATAATGATTTCTCTCGACTCATCAGATAGCTTGGAGAGATCCGCCTTTGTATCTCCAATCATAATCCTTGATAAAACCCTGCCCAACTCGCGCAACTCCGCAGGGA
>JBAUMB010000079.1:0-17445 GCA_049578465.1 Anaerolineales bacterium | reverse complement strand
AAGTCCCATCAATTTTTTGGTCAACCTCATTTGCGGGCTGATTGCTTATTGCCGCAAGCCCAAGAAGCCTTCCCTGGGTTTAGGCTCTTTGCCTACTCTCATCGCCTAACCCGAACTGACGTTATATAGAAATCCTGAGACCTTGGTCAGATAACGGACTGAATTCATGGTAATAACGATAAGTCGTTCTAGGGGCCGAGCTTCTCCATCATTCAAGGCTTTAAGCTCCAGCCGCTGATTCTCAAACCGGCCTTGGAGAGTCATCGCGATCACCCGACGATTATCCGGGTTAATGATTACCTGCTGTACCGTACCGGAAATTCCATCAAGAAAGAATATCTCCTCTCCAATGGTGGGCTGTAGAAACGGTTCATCTAGTGAGTCGGTTTCGCCTCCTAGAATGTGAATGCTATTAATAACACCGCGGACATTTGGATTACTCGCCGCGCACTTCTCCGCCAGCAATCTTATAGTTGTATTTTCTACGTTCCCGCTCAATAGCACTACTCCGTGTGAAACGCCGGTAAAAAATTTGCAATTATACGTATTTTCAAGTTGGCCTAATGCTGTGGCCACTTCTGCCAGAAGACGATCATCCGGAATTAGATGATTATTGATTCCTAGTAGGCCGGGAATAGTTTGAAGCGATTTTTCAGCTTGACGCAGGTTTGTCAAACTACTTGCATGGCCATTGAGGTAGACGATTGCGCCGCTTACCTGCATGTCGATATTGTCATAGTCTGTAACTCTGAAAGCAGAATCTTTCCATAACGCGTGATCCACTTCATGCGCCAAGGCCTCATCTGTTTTGGCATTTGCGTGATGACCGTTCCGTTCTTCCGCCAATAATTGACTTTTATCTCCGCACCTTAATAATTCGTCGGTATCGGTTTGTGGGATTTGTTTAGGGATCATATGTACTCCTCGTTTAGTATCCTAAAATATTTTCAATGTAGTTCAATAATATTTTTCCAAATGAGAGCAAACCACCTAGCTGGATCCAGCTAGGCGGTATTTGATCTAGCGGTCTATCAAAATGAAAACGCCGGCTGCTATGGCTAGGATTTCCAAGATAAGGGCTAGGTCGCTCATATGAAGGAACGCTGATAGACCATAAAGAATGAGCCAGATGGCTAACAATAAGAAGCCTATATTTCTGTTGAATTTCATGAGAGTCTCCTTTCTTTTTTTGATATAAATATCATGGAGATATCATCGTCGAGTGTGCGGATTTTTCTTTCGCGATGATACCGAAACTCGCAGGCTCAACAGGTTCAGGAATTCTGGATCGCCTTTTTCCCGGCCTGTGCGGCCTCAGTGACATGGTCTAATTGCTCAACCACCAGCGTTTGACCGTGGTGCAATAATTCTTGTGCCTTCTGGCGGCCGCCCATCGTGATTTTGTTCCTATCTAAACGCATCTGCGCTACGGCGTCATCCACCATTTCGGTGGTTTGGTCGCGCAGTTCGATGCCTTTTTGCTGAATTTGCATTCTGGTATCTTCTCCAGATTGCGGTGCTAGCAACAGCATCGTTAGCGCGCCGGCCAGACAGCCGACCAACAGCCCGACTAGAACGCCTAAAATATTGTTATTGTGGTACTTGGGTATTTGATTCTCGTTGACCATTTTGTTTTCTCCTTATCATCTGAGTCAGTTGAATATTTGTTGCGATTGTCTTAATGAATACGTAGTTTAAATCACTTGACCGGGTCTTACGTATCGCGTTGATCATCAGGATAGCTGATACCGGCATCCTTTTGTTCTTCTTGAGTCATCTGAAAGAAACCGGCCAGCCATTTTTCGAGACGATCAAAAAACATCAGGCTGCTGACTAAAAAATTATTCGGTTCTTCGGTATTGGAATCTTGTTCGCCGCGGATAGAATTATCCATTCTTATCTCCTGTGTTTATGGAGTAGTGTGATGCTCACTGGTCGTGGTTTGAGTCGTGCCGACTACAGGTCCATGCGGGCGATAAAAGATTAACCAGACTGTTCTTTCTATCACCCATGCGATCAGCCCATAGATCAGCATTGCAAACATGGAAGAGAGTTCGAGCACCATATTGCCGTACGTGGGTGAGCCGATCAATCCAGTAAAGGGGAATAGGAATAAGTAGGTAAACCCATAGATCAAAGCGACGATCGGGCTATCGGGATTGGCCCCGATCAATTTAAGTCCGATGCGAAGCGCGATGAGCGCCTCGAGGATGCCGAACAACAGCCAGATCAATTGAGTGGCCTTAAAAGTAAAGATGCGTTGTTCGCGTTCCGGGTCTTGTTGTGATGAACTAACTTGTGTCATTCTGTCGTTTGACATATTGATTCTTCTTTCTAAGAATGGCCTGACGAATTAGAGGCCATACCCGCTAAGAGAGCGTTTCTTAAATTAGTGGCGATCATTTTTAGCGTGCGACGGACGCTAGCAAGGTAAACCATCGATTCGCTGTCTTGGCTGGCTTGATCGCCAAACCTGCCATCCGCCCCCAAAGCCTTCCTAGAAGCTCGTTTTCTCAAAGCTGCCAGTCATCTCTCTGCGAGTTTGATGCTTATGGTTTCCGATTACGACGGCTTTTTTTCGTTGTCTACCACGCCGGTTTCTTTGACGTGTGGACCAACACTCTTATTCGACTCGTTGCTGACCCGGCCGGTTTCTTTGACGTGTGGACCAACACTCTTGTTTGACTCGTTGCTCACGACGCCGGTTTCTTTGACGTGCGGACCAACACTCTTATCCGACTCGTTATTAACTCGACCTACTATTTTTTTGTCTGACATTGTGGAACTCCTTCCTTGCTAATTGTTTATTACATTTCCTACGGCGAGCCTGTCTGCAAAATAAAATTTGCGATTCTTGGCAGTTGCAAATTCTAAGCTGGCGTCCGTCGCATGCTAAAAATTTTCACTGCTGTTTTAAAGAATATCCTCTGTAGCTCGTTAGTCCCAAGGGATTCTTTTACACTTACGATTATTTAGTGGAGGCCGGTTCAGTCTTTTTGATACTGGCTTCATACTGCGTCACGCGCTTATCGATTTCCTCGGCTGCCCGCTGACGGGTATAGCCATATTTTTCCTGAAGTATGCCAGCCAAGATATCGAACTTGCCGGCAGCTCGATCCAGATCATCGTCTGTGAGTTTGCCCCACCACCCTTTGGCCTCGCCTCGGATTTGTTTCCATTTGCCTGTCAATATATCTTTGTTCATAGTTATTCTCCTTTCGATCATTAAAAAACTTCAATGCTTACGCCTTTGGATTTTTCAAGTTCCTTATTAAGCTTGGTGGCATCATTTAATCGGAACGCTCGCAGCGACAGTTCGCAAGCGTTCGGCCACACGCTCAGGCAGCTCACCTTTACTGATAAACGCATCGGCGCCAGCCGAGAGTGCGGCTTGCTGACGGGCGTCCAGATGGCTGATGAGGACGATGACCAGCGCCTCTGGGCAAGCCTTTCGGAGTTCTTCAAGAGCCGCGACCGGTTCACTGGGGAGTAAATCCCAATCTACCAATAACATATCGGTACGGCTGATGGGTGCTTGAGCTAATGTGGTGGACCAGTCAGCGGCTTCACCGGCAATTTCCATCTTCAGATCTAACAGCATTAACCGCAAAGCTGCACGTTCTTCGGTCAGGGCATCGGCTAGAAATACGCGGGTCATGAACTCATAGTACAGTAGAAACTCCCCAGACGCATCCTGCGTCTGGGGAGTTTTGTTCTCCGCCACTTGGGGGAGGTAACAATGGCGGTCTTAAAAAGATGCGAATATATTACCGAGCTAAATTCTTTTCTGGAACGACTGTATCGGCCTTGAGGAGTTCATCAAACAGAGAACGATAATAAATCAGCGCGTGTCTTAAATCTTCAGTATCGGCCTTATGTTCCTTATTCTTGATCGCGATCTCGCGCGCCGCGCGATAGTTCGTCACCAAAGCCGGATAATTGACCGAGATATCGGCCGCCCGCTGATCAAAGTCAGATACTGGATAATCGCGAAGCGCCATGACTTCCATGATCAGGTGATCCGCTTCTTGAGTCGCCTCTGCAGGCTGGTCGACAAATTTTCCCTGGACGGTGGCCCAATCAACCTGATAACGCTCGCGCTCTCTGACCGAAAGTGGACGAATATTCAAAGTCTCGACGTGCTTCTGTCGTTCATCCAGCTCTTTTTGTGCTTTCTTTTCGCTGCCCGCGGCCTCGACCGTGCGATCATACTCGGGTCCGCCAAATTTATTTTGGAATCGATCTGAACGTTTACGGCGGGCAAAAATCGGTCCCATGATGATCCCCATGATCACGACGATCGCAACTACAGCGATGAAAATATATGTTGTACTCATTTGAATCTCCTTTTTATTATCTGAAAATACTATCGGACAAAATGTTCACACGCTTACAGACTTAATTGTTTGCACCGCGTGGTTATTAACTTCGACCAATAAACAGGCCAATAACGACTGCCGGAAATAAACCAAATTTATGATCCTGTTCGAAGCCAACTTCTCTGCTGCCAAGCATCCACATATTTTGGATCCGGCCAGCTTTCAAGAGGATTGAAATCCGAAAACTCAACCGGTAAAATGAGACCGCGACGATCCGGCTGCGACCAACCGAATTCAATCTCGCGATCACAATTGCCGCAATTTACAAAAAACTCATCGCTTTCCCGGCTGGTCTCGGCTTCATTGACTTCATATTCTTCCGGTTCAGAATCGGAATCATCTTGCTCGAACTCACCGAAGTCGCCTCTCTGAACTTCATCATCTGCATCTTCTTCGATCTTTTCTTTGAACTCATATTGCCAGTGATGATTATCCTTGAGAGAGCCCCACTCCCGCCATCTTTCGCTTTCATCACCAGCCTGGATGTTCCAAACGTGAGTGACGATCAATTCATGGCCTTCGCATGTTTTACAGGTAAACTTCCAAGGTTGGTGATCGTTCATGCTTTGACTCCGTCTATCAAGACCAACGTCTATGCATCGGGAAAGTCGGTAGCGACTCGATCTCATGTTTATTGAGCGTCAGGAACATGGTTCCATCGAGAGTCTTATCCATTGCTGATAAGGGAATGATCACATCCTTCTTTCCCCATGGATGCCCTTCCCTCATCACCAAATGAGTAATGTTGCCGTTCTTCGGGTTGACCACGAATTCATCGACTTTGCCAATATAGCCGTCCTTCGCCTCAACGCGCGTACCACGATGCACAGCCAACTCTCCCGGTGGAATCTGTTGATGCTCCTTAGGCACCAGTATGCTGATTTCATCCGAAGTAACATAAGGCATTAAGTATGATCCTGCTCCATACATTCCGCCACGATATCCCGCATAATCAACCACCTTCTCTTGGATGAACTCCGTTTGAATAAAATGATCCATTTTCTTAAGTTCTGCCTTGCTGCAACGAAGTTGTATCGTGTCGACGATGGTGGCTGATACGGTCTCAACCGGTACAATATATTCAGTATAGGGAGATGCATCTTCTCTCACCACCATATGAGTTACTTTCTCGGCAACGGGGTTTACGAGCACATACACGGATCGTCCACAGACACCGTCTGTACACTCAACTTGCGCCTGTAAAGGAATTTCCATCTTTCACCTCCAACAAATTATCCGGATTTCAACACCGGTTCGTTCAGGCTGAAATAGCCATGAACTCATCATACAATGAATACTCCCCCGCCACATCCTTCGACCGGGGAGTATTGTTCTCCTTCACTTGGGGGAGAGGAATAAAAGAAGTTAATTGACGAGTTTATTGCGTAAGGCTAAAGTCACAGCTTCGGTTCGACTCGCGACACCGAGCTTGGAGAGAATATTACTCACATGAGATTTAACGGTAGATGGACTAACTGTCAGCCTTCCAGCAATCTGAGTATTATTTAATCCTTCAACCATTAGTGCAAGAACCGCCCGCTCGCGTTCCGTAAGATCAGATCCCGGTGCGGGTGACTGGCTGGCGGCATGAACCAGCGCCTGAGCGGCCTCCGGTGAAAGAGTGGCGCGGCCGGCATGGGCAGAGCGAATCGCCCTGACCAGTTCATCAGCTGAGACATCCTTCAGCAAGTAACCGATGGCTCCTGCTTCCAACGCGCTCTTAACTAGTTCCTCTTCTTTGAAACTTGTTAATGCGATCACTTGAACATTTGGAAATTGTTGGCGGATTGTACGCGTGGCATCCGCCCCGTTCATATCAGGCATAACCATATCCATCAGGATAATATCGGGCTTGAGCTTGGCGCAGAGCTGGATGGCGGCTTGACCGTTCTCGGCTTCGCCTGCCAATTCCAAGTCATCGAAAGCTTTTAAGAAAGTTGCTAAGCCTTTACGCACCATTGTGTGATCGTCCACGAGCATAACGCGAATGGGTTTGGATGGGGATATTATCATGAGACCTCCTTTTGTTCAGCTGGTTTCCACCGGATGATTAGATCAGTACCGTGACCGGGCTGGCTCGTGACGGATAACTGTGCGCCGATTGCTTCGGTGCGTTCGCGCATCATCGTCAAGCCATAGTGACCCGGAGTAGTCATCGCAGTAATTTGTCCAGAATCAAAACCCTGGCCGTCATCGCGAATACTCAATTCAATGGCGGTTCCATCGTGCTTTAGATTTATTTCTACCATGCTGGCTGCGGCATGTTTTGCGACATTGTTTAGCGCTTCCTGGCATATGCGATAAATTGCCACCTGCGCCTCCGCGGGCAAGATTCCTTCTCCTGCTACGCTTATTGTGGCAGGAATATTGGTGCGGCCAGTGAACGCATTTCCCAGCAGACGCACCAGATCGCCCAGCTCGGCATCGGTCAGAGTCGATGGTCGAAGCTCAGCCAGCAAGGCGCGCATTTCGGCCATTGCGCCTCGGGTCAAGCGGCGCAAATCCTCGAGTGATTGCCGCGCCTGAGCCTGATCTCGATCCCACAAACGCGGCAGAACTTCAGCGATCAGCCCCGCGGAAAAAAGCGATTGGTTGACCGCATCGTGCAAATTCTGTGCAAGCCGCTGACGTTCCTGCAACGCGGCGAGTGCTTGTGCCTGTTGATACAATTCAGCGTTGACCATCGTGATCGCAGCTTGATTGGCCACAGTCAAAGCCAAGTCGGCGTGATGACTCGTGAAATAATTCTGATCAGTGTGCGCCACGCCCACTCCGCCGATGATGCGGCCTTTGATTGCCAAAGGCACCCACATCCAGGCATGGACTCCTTCCAGCAATACAGCCGCCTCATCACTCAACAAGGAACGAAGGAAGCGCGCTTCCTTATCAGTGCCCAATACGTCCGCGATTCGAATGGGGCGGTGTTCGTTGAACAGCCGCGCCAGAATCTCCGGTCCCTTCAAGCGGATGCGGAACGGTACAGCACCTTCGGCCAGTGGTACTCCACGCATGGAAATAGTGACCAGTACTGAATCTTCCAACACGAAAAGCGCGGCATGACTGTATTTTACAATGACCCGCAATTGGTCAAGGA
This sequence comes from Anaerolineales bacterium, assembly GCA_049578465.1. Lineage (GTDB taxonomy): Bacteria > Chloroflexota > Anaerolineae > Anaerolineales > Villigracilaceae > Fen-1038. The sequence continues at coordinate 9,972 of JBAUMB010000079.1, read as the reverse complement.
TCAAGTCTGGTTTGAGTTCCAACGTGGAAGCCAGCGTGTGGGAGATATCCAACAAGGTGGATTGTTCACGCTGGCGGACTTCCTCTTGTTGAAGAAGAAGCTGTTCTGCATGAACTCGCTCAGTGATATCGCGGACAACACTCAACAGACAGGGTCGGCCTTGATAAGTAAATGCTGTCCTGTGCACCTCGACATGGAATGATGAACCATCGCGGCGTAAGTGAATGGCGGGCGATTCGAACATGCCTCCAGACAGGACTGCCTGGGCGGATTTGGTGAAAAGAGCCTGACTATCGGGATGGATGTATTCGGTTAGATGCAGACCGATGAATTCCTCGCGACTGTATCCGTGCATCGCCGCCGCGGCGGAGTTAGCCTCGACAACGCGATGAATTTCTGAATCTTGAATGATCAATCCGTCAGCTGCAGCTTCGAAGATCTCCCAATAAGGCTGATATTTTTCTTCAGGTCGCGATAGATCGTTTTGATTTAAACTCATAAGGTTTACCTTCTAGCAAATCCGACTAGCGGGAGATACTCGAGGTCGGCAAGCTATCTTCCAATCCGGTTTTCATTTGAAGACCCATGCGTTGACAATCCTCATAAAACTATCATATCGTGTTCTTCGAGAAGTATCAATACCAAGCTCGTGGTGCGTTCCAAAGCGATTCTCCTCGCGCTTCTTCTTTCGAATATTTTATTGACCACAGTTAATATCCAATGACTTGAGAGAACGAAATTCGAACTGAACCGAGTAATATAGAAAATCAGTTTGCCTCTATAAGTGAACTCAACCCACTCTGGTCGAGTGAGTCGATATTATTTGACTCCTCTACCTATCAATATTATGATTGTCTGCTAATGAGTGAAGCACAATACACGAATTCCAAAGATTCAAATACTCTACTTCACACCAAGTTGATGCCGCCGCGCCTGCATTCAGGAATCGTTCAACGTGGCGCTTTGTTGACGCGCCTGGATACGAGCCTGACAAAGAAGCTCACGGTTGTGGCTGCTTCCACCGGCTTTGGCAAAACGACTCTCGTTAGTATGTGGATCGCAACCCGCAAGTTTAAATCGGCATGGGTAACCTTGGATGAGAACGACAATGACCCGGCTCGCTTCTGGACTTATGTTGTTTCAGCATTACGGACTTTTGATTCCTCGGTAGGCAAATCCACGTTGTCTGCGCTGATGGCTCCTCAGCCGCCCTCCTTTCAAACTTTGCTCTCGCCTTTGGTCAACGATTTTGAAAGATTGAAAGAGCCATGCGTCTTGGTGTTGGATGAATATCACACGATCACATCGGCCGTGATCAACGACGGCCTTTCCTTTCTGATTCAACATTTGCCTGAATCGTTACATGTGATAATTATCTCGCGTAATGAACCTTTGCTTCCACTAGGTATTTTGCGCGCCCGCGGCGAGATGATGGATATCACCGCGGCCGATTTGCGCTTTGATGAATCAGAAACGCAAGCATTCCTGCGCGCGACCATATCCACCCAATTGCCGTCTGCCATCATCATGAGATTGCAGGAACGTACCGAAGGCTGGGCCGCCGGTTTGCAGCTTGCCGCGCTGTCGATGCAAAACAAAAATGTCGAAGAAATTGAGAAGTTCATTGAAACCTTTTCAGGCAGCCATCATTATGTGTCCGAGTATCTGATCCAGGAAGTCTTTGAAAACCAGCCGGCCTCGGTGCAGAATTTTCTGCTCAAGACCTGTTTCCTGAACCGCTTAACAGCTTCCTTGTGTGATGAGATAACTGAAAAAAAGGATAGCGCGGTCATGCTCGAACATCTCGAACGTGACAACTTGTTTATCGTGCGGCTTGAACGCGGCGGCGATCAGACGTGGTATCGCTATAACTCCATGTTCGCCGAGTCGATCCAATATCTTGCCAAACAGAGTCTCGGCGAAGCGGACATTGCATCTCTATTTGAAAAAGCTAGCAGATGGTACGAGTATCACGGCCTATATGATGAAGCGATTGAATCTGCGCTGGCCGCCAAATTATTTGACCGTGTTTCAACGCTGATTGAAAAGTTTATTGAGATCCACGGCTTGAGCGAAATGGACACGCTCCGCCGCTGGCTGGAAAGTTTTCCGCAAAAGGAGATTTTGCTTCGGCCTGTGATTTGCTTTACGTACGCGCAGGTGATCCTCTATTCAACCGATCGCTTCGCGCCCGCCACCGCCAACCGCATCGAACCGTTTCTGCGCGCCGCAGAAGAGATTTGGCGCGCAGAAGAGAATCATCAACGACTCGGTCAATTACTTACATTTCGCGGGACGGTTGCTTGGTGGCAGGCCGATTTCCAAAAAGCTTTTGAATTTGGGCGTCAGGCATTGAATGAGCTTCCCGAATACGATGCGCTTTGGCGTGGCAGTGCTTTGCTCATCGTGAGTTATGAAACTTTGAACGCGGGCTTGATTTTGGAGGCGCAGGATCAAATCTTGGAAGCACGAGCGCTGCTGGGCGCGGCGCAAAATATCTATGGCGTGCTGGCGGCTAATCAAATGTTGGCTGAGATTTTCTATTGGCAGGGCGAATTCGAACAAGCGGAACAGTTGAACCAGCAGATTCTAATCGATGCGGTTGGGGACGAGTCAATGCTGGACGACCAGGGAATCGCATCGCTAAATCTAGCTCATATTGCTTATGAACGAAATGATCTTGAACGAGCCGAGCAAGATGCAGCACGCGCCTTGGATTTGGGCAAACAACGCGCTAATGAAATGCTCCAAGTGCAAGCAGCCATTCGACTTGCATATGTTTACTCGGCCAAAGATAAATTGCCGCGCGCCCGTGAGCTCCTCAAATCGCTAGATGCAAAAATTCAAAATCCAACCTTACTGCGGGATATTCAAAATATGCAAGTCCTGCTTTCCATTCGAGCCAATGATATATCATTGCTTGGATGGTGGATAAAAATTATTTCTGCAGAAGATCAAAATGTTTTGCACTTGCAAAAAGAACGTGAGATGTTCACGCTCGCGCGCCTGCAAATTGCAGAAGGCAAGACAAACCAAGCACTTGAAATACTGAGCAATTGGCAAATGGATTCTGCTGAAAATGGACGCGTGCGAAGTCAGGTTGAGTCTCTTTGTCTGGAAGCATTGGCTCATCCTTTGAATTCATCGAAAGCCAATGAGAAACTTATCGAAGCGCTGACGCTTGGACACGCATTGGGATTTCGCCGCATGTTCCTGGATCAAGGGATACCTATGGCTGCGCGGATTCAGGAAATCCTTCCTTCGCTTCCCAACCGGACCCTGAGCCTCTTCGCGTCAACTCTTTTGCATTCCTTCTCACCCGAGGCGACTGCCCATTTAACGGCGAACCGTTCAACGGTTCAGATTGAAGCGTTAAGCCAACAGGAACTGCGCGTCCTTCGTCTTCTTGTCGCGGGCTTATCCAACGCGGACATTGCACAGAAGTTGGTCGTCTCCACGAATACGATCAAGACGCAGGTCAAGAGCATTTATCGCAAATTGAATATCAAGTCGCGTAACGAAGCGCGTGAAGTGGCACGAGAATTGAAATTGTTGAGTTGAATCACCCGTGTAATCACCCGCATAGGGTGAAGCGCAGAAATTGGCTTGGCACTACAATGCGGTCATTCAATTCATCAAGAAGGAGTTTGAAAATGACACAACGATCAATTCTTGCAGGAACAAACCAAACCATTATTATTAAAGTGGGAGGCAGCGTATCCGTGAAAGGCTATGGCAGTGACCTGGTCACGGCAGATACCAAAAGTAGGTGGGGGCTGACTTTGGAACGACGCAGTGAATCACAAATTGGCCGGGCGCGGGCTGCAGTTGGCGAACATGTGCTCTTCGATGTGCGTATGAAGATGCCCAATCTGAAAGAGAAAAAGGCAGACGATGAGGTGATTGAAATCCAAATGGGCGGAAGTGGTGAAGTGCTGGTGCCGTTCTCATCGAATGTGAAAATCTATGCCGGGAAAGACATTGATGCTCAAGGCATAAAAGGTCAGGTGGATGCGTATTCAGGATTCAAGCTGAATTTGCAAGATGTTTTCTGTTTGGGAAATGTTTCTGCTGGGCAGTCAATGAATATTGATTGCCAAACTATGATCGGCAAAGATGTTAACTTTGCGGCGGGCAGTGATCTGCGTTTTCATATCGCTGATTTGACCAACCTCCGTTTACGAGTCAAGGACTTGGGCGGTTATTGGGAGGCGCACATTGGCGATGCTGAAAAGTCGGTCTATCTTAAATCCGGCGGCGATGTCACTTTCGTGACTGATCAAAAAGTCGAACCCTTGCCGCCGAATTATATTTTGGGGAAAATCGAGAGACCACAGCCTCGGACCGCATAAGATAAATCTATTGTGATGATGCCCATGCATAATATTATGCATGGGCATCATATTAGACTCAGCCTCTTCCAAGGATTGCATTTAATAAGCCGGCAGATTGTGCAGTTGGTTTTTGTTCTCGGTGTGAGTTGTTGTGCAGTTCAGCCTGCAACAGCGCCAACTCTTCTTCCGGATCGCGGAACTGCATCGAATAGAGGCGGGCATACATTCCGTTGCGCTCCATAAGTTCTTGATGCGTGCCCAACTCAATGACGCGTCCGCCATCCAACACAGCGATTCGATCAGCTATTTTGATCGTGCTCAAACGATGGGCAATGATGATCGTTGTTCGATTCTGCATCAAGCGGTTCAGCGCTTCCTGAACCAGACCCTCCGATTCATTGTCCAACGAACTGGTGGCTTCATCCAAAAGCAGAATGCGCGGGTTTTTTAAAATAGCGCGTGCAATGGCGATGCGCTGACGTTGTCCACCGCTTAACTTAGTGCCGCGCTCGCCCACCGTGGTCTCGTATTGCTTTGGGAATTCCATGATGAATTCGTGAGCGTTAGCGGCCTTGGCCGCCTCGATCATTTCTGCTTCGTCTGCATCGAGTCGTCCGTAAAGAATATTTTCGCGGATCGTTCCACCAAACAAGAGACTCTCCTGTGGCACGATCGCCATTTGTTCACGCAGACTCTCCTGCGTTATGGAACGCAGATCATAGCCGTCAATTTGAATCAAGCCATCGGTCGGATCGTAGAAGCGGGGAATCAAATTGAAGATCGTGCTCTTGCCCGCGCCGCTCGGTCCAACTAAGGCAAGAATTTCTCCCGGCTGAACATCCAACGATACGCCTTGAATAACGGGTGAATTATCTTCGTAGCTAAAGGAAACATTTTGAAAATTGATTTTTCCTTTGCTGATAGGTAATGCAATGGCATTCGGCGCATCGTGCACCGATGCTTTTGTATCGAGGATCTCAAATACGCGCTGAACGCCTCCCATGGCGGCGCGCAACTGTCCATAAAGATTCGCCAGCCCGCCCAGGCTCCCGGCAATCGTAATGAAGTACATCAAGAAGCCGGTGATCATCGCCAGCGTCAGACGCCCGGCGATCACTTCGCGTCCGCCATACCACATGACCGCTGCGATCGAACCGAAGCCCAAAAACATCATGACGGATCCAAACGCGGAGTTGTAGACCGCCATTTGCAACGAGGCCTGAAAAGTTTTTTCCATGGCGGTATCGTAACGCTGGGCCTCATAAGTTTCACGCCCAAAACTTTTCACCACACGAATCCCTTGTAATCCTTCTTCAGCCACAATCGTCGAATCAGCTAATTGATCCTGGATGCGGGTGCTGCCTTTCTGGATGCGGCTACCGAACAGAAACGCGACCAACAGCACAGCTGGAACTAAAGCTAAGATGAACAACGTCAGACGGGCATTCAACGTCAGGACGATCACGATGGCTCCGACCAAGGTTACGATGGAACTGAGGAGTGTGGTTAAATTGCTAGTCAGCATGGTGCGCATCTGAGTCACATCGCTGGAGAGTCGCGAAATAATATCCCCGACGCGCCGGTTGGAATAAAAGTCGAGCGACAGTTGTTGCAGATGATCATATAAAGAAGTGCGCAAGTCATACACGATGTGTTCGCCAATATAGGCTAGCAGATACGATTGAACAAACGAGAAGATGGCTTGGAGCAGGAAGATTCCCACAAGTAAAAAAGCTAAATTATTAAGCGGCGCAAAACTTTTGGCTTGCGTCACTGAATTAAGCAGACGCACGATAACCAAGGGGAATGCCAAACCGAATCCGCTGGAGACCAATAACGCCAGAATCGCCAAAGTCATCTTTCCCTTATATGGCTTCAGATAACCAAACAGGCGACTCCAGTTAACCGATTTGAATGAAATAGCAGGTCCATTTTCGTTTGTCGGCACTGGCCGTTCACCCCCGTGATGATCGGAATGGTTGAACATGAAAGTTCTCCTTTATATTTATAACATCATCAAACTTGAAACATTATAGGATTCATTTGTGAATTGAGCGTGAAGAGAGAATGGAAATGAATCCAACACTGTTTTTTTTTGGTTTCAACCGGGTTTCACGTACGCTTTACAAGTCGCAGTAAATACTTTTCGTTGTTTTCGAATAAATCATGAGTGCTCACTTAAATTGAATAACGGGGCAATATTTCCGTAAAGCGTCCAGGCCATCTGAAGCTTCGATCACCTCGAAACCATCGTTCCGTAGAAACACCTGGACGAGTTCGCAAATATGGGGATCATCGTCAACAACTAGAATCTTGCCCATAAAATTTTCTTCTATTTTGAAAGAGGATACTTTCTTTTTGTAAACTGTGTGTTAACGAAAAGCTTGTCCTGGGCATGATCGATGCTAGATTCAAAGACTCATTTTATTAATCACCCTCCTAATCACCCGCATAGGGTGATGTGTGCTCACTATACCAGAGATATGATTTGCGCATCTAAATAAGCAAGGAGATACAATTTGATGGCAAAAGAAGATTCTCATTTGATTCTAGTCATTGGCGCAACAGGGACTGTCGGAACAGAATTGGTTGCGCAGCTCACGCAGGACGGTTATCGTGTGCGTGCGCTTACGCGAGATCCGCAAAAAGCTGTTAAGTTTGGAAATAACGTTGAGGTTGTTATCGGCGATCTGAATAATCAAGATTCTTTAATCGAAGCCATGCAGGATGTGGATCGGTTCTTCCTCATCACAGCTAGCACGCAACAAGACAAGAATGCGTTGGCTGCTGCAAAGGAAACTGGCGTACGGCACGTTGTCAAAATTTCAACGCAGGAAGCCGGATGGACTCCGGTAGAAGGTCATGGACACTGGCATAAGGAGCGTGAGGAGTTGATCCAATCATCGGGCCTTGCTTGGACCTTTCTGCGGCCCAGCATGTACATGAACTTTGCACTCTCATGGGCTTCTAACATACGAGTTGAAAACGCTATCACCTCAGCGGGCGGTAACGGCAAACTTGGAGCTGTTGATCCGTGGGATGTAGTAGCGGTTGCAAAGTCAGCACTCACTACACCCGGTCACGAGAATATTGCTTACGAATTAACGGGTCCTGAACTTTTAAGCTTTGGAGATATGGCGGCAGTGTTCACAAAAGTCATGGGCCGACCGATACAGCACACTGAAATCTCTGAAGCTGAGCAAGGTGAAGTCTTCGCTAAGATGGGAATTCCGAAATATGCAGCGGACGGTCTAGTGGAAACTTTCTCGCTCATCCGTGCCGGACGATTTGCCTATCTTACAAATGATATTGAAAGAGTAACCGGGCGAAAGCCGCGATCCTTCGAGACCTGGGCGCGTGAACATATCGGCGCCTTTAAGTAAAGCAGCAGTATTGACTCTTTAAAATAATTGAAGATGAATCGGCTACTGAAATTGCAACACAAAGACACCGCTAGCTACCCAGCCAATGATGCAGCATCAAAATTTGGAAGGAGCAACTTGTATGAATAAAAACCTGAAAATGAAAGATCGTCTTAAAGATCAATTAGCAGTCACGGGACAAGAGAAATATGCAACTTATACCGTAACATCTAAAGATTGTACCACCATCGGCTACCGCCAGCTCGGGCACGGTCCGGGTGTGGTCCTGGTGCAAGGGGCTATGGGGACAGTCCATAACTTCATGGAGCTTGCCAATGCACTGGCGGATACTTTCACTGTTTATATACCCGACCGCCGCGGGCGTGGCCTGAGTCCTCTCCCATATGATAAAGATTACACCATACAAAAGGATGTTGAAGATTTGGATGCTCTCCTTGCCAAAACGAGTGCCCATTATATCTTCGGGCTTAGCTCAGGCGCCCTTATCTCACTCCAAGCAACACTCACTCTACCCGCCATTCATAAAGCCGTCATTTATGAACCGCCGCTCTTTGTCGATGGCGCGCCAACGGCTTTGCTGAGGCGCTACGAAAAAGAGATGGACGAAGGTAACCTGGCGGCAGCCCTCATCACCGCTATGAAAGCAACACAAATGGGACCGGCGATCTTCAATGTTATACCCAGCTGGCTGCTTGAGCGGCTCACAAATTTGATGATGGTTCAGGAGGATAAAACGGCAACTCGCGCTGACGTAACCATGAGAATGTTGGCGCCGACGTTGCGCTATGACTTTCATCTAGTAGGTGAAATGAACGGGACGGTGAAGAGCTTCAAGGCTATAAACGCCGAGGTGCTTTTGCTCGGCGGCAGCAAGAGTCCAGCTTTTTTGAAAGCTGACCTTGATGCTCTGGAGAAGATCCTGCCCTATGTCACACGGTTTGAATTCCCTGGATTTGGTCATTCAGCCGCATGGAATTACGACAGACAAAGAAATCCACACGGCAAGCCAGAACAAGTAGCGGAAGAACTGCGCCGATTTTTCACCTAACCGCAAAATTGAAATTTGAAATGATAAATAAAACACGGGTTTCAAATATAGTCTTCAGTTTTATTAGAGCAACTACAGATTAATCCGAAAACGAAAGGAAAACGAAATGGAAACTGTCAAATGAAAAAAGGTTATAAAGGTGTTGGCATGGAAGGACCCATCGCAAGCTGGTATGCCAAAATCACGCTCAAGGATATAAACCGGCACAAGCTGATGGCAAAGCAACTTGTTGAAAAAATCCCAGCAAATGGAATGGTGTTGGAGATCGCGCCGGGACCGGGGTATTTTTGCATCGAACTTGCGAAGCTTGGCAAGTATCAGATCACGGGACTCGATATCAGCAAATCATTTGTGGAGATTGCGCGCAAGAACGCGGCGGAGTCCAATCTCACGATAGATTTCCGAAACGGGAATGCTTCTGCCATGCCCTTTGAAGATGGAATCTTTGATTTCACATTTTGTCAGGCTGCGTTCAAGAATTTCACTGAACCTGTGAAAGCTATCGCGGAAATGTATCGGGTTCTGCGCTCGGGTGGGATGGCCGTCATTGTTGACTTGCGATGCGACGCATCCCCGGAAGAAATCGAACATGAAATCAAGGGCATGGGTCTGCGCGGCATAGACGAAACGATGACGCGCTGGGCATTCAAGGTTATGTTGTTGAAGAGCGCCTACAGCATTGCAGAGATGGAATCCATGATTGCACAAACTCCATTCGGAAAAGCAAAAATCGATGTAAGTGATATAGGCTTCCAGGTTTGGATGAAGAAATAAGTCGAGCTTCAAAACGGATAATGCCCTGCTGATTTTGGTAGGGCATTATTATTTAAACGAACCATCTGAAGAAGCGATTTTGCTCCTAGGATTTTCATAACAGAATTCATTAATGAAGAGGGACATCAACCGTTAGGTATAATCAAGATGAAATGAAAAAATATTCTTTTGTGGTATTGATTTCTCTTGCGGCTTGTTCGATATTCAATAGACCTGCGATCTATGTTCCGACTGCGATACCCGGCGCAATCAATATCATCGTTGCACAAACCGCCGCGGCTGCCTCGACTCAAACGGCCATACATATTTCTCCCAAACCGACTCCTTCTTTCGTCCCTGCTCCGAGCCAGACTCCTTCAATAAATTCCACCGATACTCCGACTTTTATTTTTCTCTTGCCAACTTCGACGGTCATATCCTCTTGTGCATTCAG